>NZ_JBSGCR010000002.1:0-369734 GCF_053601935.1 Streptosporangium sp. NPDC004631
GGCTACCTCGCCGGCCTCTACCTGCGCGCCTCAATGATCTGGATCAAGGACCTCACCCGAACCACACATTGATCACGACCCAATACATGCCCTAGGGCCGGGCCCAGAGCCGTACGGTCGGCGGGGCTGTCGATCACGCTCGCCGCGGCGGCGATCACCGGCGGGGGCGTTTGCGCCAGCGCTTCCCGCAGGTGCCGTGACTCCCGCTCGTGGAGCACGTCCGCGCCCTCCAGGACGAAGGTCTCCGCCGCGGTCCTGCCGCCGTACCGCGCGGCGAGGTCGGGGTCGCTGTCCCGCAGGCTCCGGTCGAGCGCGGCGGCCAGGAGCCGGGCGACGGATGACTTTCCCGAGCCCATCAGGCCCATGACGACGATCGGGCTGTCATATTTCAACGGCTCCTCCAGGGATGACGTTTGAGATTCGCATGGAGGATAGGTGATGAGGCGCTGGTTCGAAGGAGGGAATCCCCATGACCATCGCAGGTGGCATCATCCTCATCATGCTCGGCGCCATCCTCACGTGGGCGGTCGAGTTCGACATCGCCGGGTTCGACGTCAACGTCGTCGGGGTCATTCTGATGCTCGGCGGCCTCGTCTGGCTGCTGTTCGCGATCTACCGGCTCAGCGTCGCCCGCCGGGCCGTGGCCCCCACCACCACCGTGATCGAGGACCCGGTGACCCACCGGCGCGTCTACGAGGAGCGCCACTACGACGACCCCCCGGTCGTGTGACATTCCGCCGTTCCCGGGGGAGGGGCGGCGGGTCCGGGGTTCCCCACCTCGGCCGCCCCGGTTCTGAGGTTCGCACCGGCCCCGGCCGGCCTGGGAGATCCGTTGGTCCAGGCCGTGCCAGGGGAGGTGCCACCTCCCATCAGGTCCTTCCGAGGGGGCCGTTGCCTTCGGGCGACGGGAAATCCGAGGGCGGGGTTTGCCCTTCGTCGGGCTGCGCGAGCGGCTTGGCGAGAAGCCGCTCCCTTCGGGGAGTGGAGGAGTCACCGAGTGTGAAACGGAGGACGGGACATTGAGCAGGGTCGTATCCCGAGGGGCGGGCGCCGTGAGCGGAATGCTCGGCGGTGCCATCGCCGGTGTCGTTTTCAAGCAGGTATGGAAGCTCGCGTCGGGCAAGGAGGACGCGCCACAGGCCACATCCGGAGAGTACGGCTGGGGCGAGATCCTGGTCGCGGCCGCGATTCAAGGAGCGATCTTCGGCGTGGTCAAGGCGGCGATCGACCGCTCGGCGGCCCGGAGTGTCCACCGAGCCACCGGCAGGTGACCTCGGGAGGGGAGTCCCGGTCCCGATACCAGGGGCCGGGGCTCCTCGCGTCCACGGGCGGCACGGCGCGCGGGTCGAGGGCGCTCTCCAGCGGCGTGAGGCCGGGCTCCTCGCGTCCACGGGCGGCGCCTCGGGTGCCCGGCTCCCGGAGGGTCGCCCGGCCCGCCGCCGGTCCGTCACCACCCCGACCTCGTTCTCCGTGATCTCCCCCTCCGCGGCCGGCTCAGGCGGCTCCCGTACCCGGGCAGGCGTCGCCTCCCGCGGGTGCCCGGCCGCGGAAGGCGAGTACCTCGGTGTAGACGGCGGCGGTCCCGGCGGCCACCCGGGCCCAGCCGTAGCGGGACCTCGCCCGGGCGGCGGCGGCCGTGCCGTACGACGTGAGCGAGCGGGGGTCGGCGAGCAGCCCTCGCAGCGCGCGGCCGAGGGGCTCCTCCTCACGTGGTGGGACCAGCAGGCCGGTGACGCCGGGGACGACCGTGTCCAGATGGCCGCCCACGGCCGAGGCGACCACCGGGACACCGCAGGCCATGGCCTCCAGCGGCACGATGCCGAACGGTTCGTACCACGGCACGCTCACCACGACGTCCGCCGAGCGCATAAGCGCCGGAACGTCGTCGCGGCTCACGTGGCCGAGAAAACGGACACGGTCCGCCACGCCGCACCTGTCGGCGATCCGCGCCAGACGCTCCGGTTCGGGTTCGCCGGGACGGCCTCCCGCGATCACGAGGGTGGCTTCGGGCACGTGGCGGAGAGCGCGGATCGTGGTCTCCACACCCTTGCGCGGTACCGCCCGGCCGATGGCGAGCAGGACCGGCCCCGGCCCCAGGTCCGTCCTCGGGCCCGAAGGGGTGAAGGCGCGCAGGTCGACGCCGCAGGGGACGACTCTCGTGGTGCCGCCGGGTGTCCGCATCCGGCGTAACTCGGCCACCTCGTCGGCGCAGGTCGCGATCACCCTGTCCGCCTGGCGGGCGATGAGCCTCTCCGTCTCGACGCGCTCGCGTGGGCTGGTGTCGGCACCGCCCTGGTGGCGCCGTTTGACGGTGCCGAGGGCGTGGAAGGTGTGCACGACGGGCACCCCGCTGTCGCGGGCCGCGGCCAGCGTGGCCAGGCCGCTCATCCAGAAGTGGCTGTGCGCGATGTCGGGCGGCGCGGTGCGCCAGTGCCGGATGAGCAGGCGGCCGAAGTCCGGCATCCAGGGGAGCAGGTCGTCCTTGGCCATGGTCACGGCGGGCCCCGCCGGGATGTGGACCACGGTGACCCCCGGGGCGAAGGCGACCTCTTCCGGCTGGCGCGCCGATTCCCGGCGGGTGTAGACGGTCACCCGGTGTCCCCGTGCGGCGAGCGCGCGGGAGAGGGCGGCGACGTGGACGTTCTGTCCTCCCGCGTCGACACCTCCCACGGTGGCCAGGGGACTGGCGTGCTCGGACACCATTGCGATCTTCACAGGCACTGCCTCCGCGGCGGTACGCGACAGAAAAAGTGCCTGCGTCTTAGGCATCCGATCGTCCTGACTTCCCTCCGGCGGTCTTTTAAACGCGTTTCACGCCGGGTCTGCCGGGAACGCGAGGTTTCTGAGGGAAAGGAGTTCGACGATGGAGGCTCCGCAGTACGTCGCCGCGCGCGTGCAACGCGCACTGGCCGAAGACGAGAGAACCCACGAGCTCGGCATCCGGGTGGACGTCCGGGGCGAACAGCTCTTCCTGCGCGGCCAGGTGACGTGTGACGAGCGCCGCCTGCTGATCGCCGACGTGGCCGGCGAGGCGGCTCCCGGCCTGACCGTCCGCAACGAGGTCACCGTCACGGAGGTCCGGGGACCGGGGGAGGGGGAGAGGCTGTGAGAGGGCTGCGGATCGCGGCGGTCGGCGACATCCACCTCGACGAGAGCCTCGGGGGGCGTTACCGCAAGCAGCTGGACGACATCGAGGAGCACGCCGACGTGCTGCTGCTCGCCGGGGACCTGACCCGGCACGGCACGCTGGAGGAGGCGCGGGTGGTGGCGGACGAGTTCCGTGATCTGCCGGTCCCGGTGGTCGCCGTGCTCGGCAACCACGATCATCACTCCGACCACCCGGCGGAGATCGCCGCCATGCTCTCCGACGTGGGCATCAGGGTCCTGCACGACGAGGCCACCGTGCTCGGCATCGGCGGGGTACGGCTGGGCGTGGTCGGCGGCAAGGGCTTCGGAGGGGGATACGCGGGCAAGTGCGCCAGCGACTTCGGTGAACCGGAGATCAAGGCGTTCGTCGGGCACACCAAACGGATCGCCGAGCGCTGGCGGACGGCGCTCAAGGAGCTGGAGGCCGACCGCCGGGTCGTGCTGTCGCACTACTCGCCGGTCAAGGACACCCTGACGGGGGAGCCGCTGGAGATCTACCCCTTCCTGGGCAGTTATCTGCTGGCCGAGGCGGTGGACGCGGAGGGCGCCGACCTGGTCGTCCACGGTCACGCGCACGCGGGCACGGAGAAGGGCGTCACCCCCGGCGGCATTCGGGTGCGCAACGTGGCGCTGCCGGTGCTGGGACGGGCGTACGGGGTGTACTACCTGTAGTCGTCCCGTGGCTCTGTGGTTCCGGTGATGTCCGGGGCCGGGGCGGAAACGAAGAAGCGGGCCGGGTGAGAACCCGGCCCGCTAAGGCTTCTGGTGGGAAATTCGGGGCGACTTGTGTTTGATGTGTGGTTGTGCGAGCGGCGGGCCCGCATCAGACATTGAAGATGCTCACCCCTCCGGGCCCGACGAGGAAGCCGAGAACGATGAGGACGATCCCCCAGAGGAGGTCGCGGCGGGCCAGGATCACGTAGATCCCGGAGATGACGAGAACGACTGCGATGATCCACAGCAAGGTAGCCATAAGAAGCCCCTGCCCTCCTAATTCATGATTTAACATCTTTGATTCGGTAGAGATCCACAACCGGCTGGAGGATCCACAACCACGCGCTGGACAGGGCGATCGCTGCGCCGAACAGCGCGGCCGGCCACGCGTTGACGACCGTCTCCGCCACGAGGGCCACCGAACTGGTCATCGCGATCGCGAGCCCGACGGCTCCGGCGATGCCCAGCTCGTTGGCGCGGTGCAGCATCTTCTCCTTCAGCGGGGTCCTGAACAGCAGGCGGTGCTGGGCCGCGGGGGTGATGAAGCAGATGGAGGCCAGCGCGGCGCTCAGCAGGGCGATGAAGAAAAGCCAGCGGCCCAGGAGGTCCACCTTGTGAAAGCCCGCGGCGAAGGGCAGCGTCAGCAGGAAGGCGAACAGGACCTGCACCCCGGTCACGGCGACCCGCAGGCCCTGTAACAGCTCGCCGAGCTCCCGGTCCACCCGCTCCTTGTGGGTTTCGCCGGACTCGGCGTCCTCGTCGGGTACGTGTTCCGAATCAATCATGGGGGTGCGCTGCCCGAGTCAAGGTTTACTATGCCTACCTGCTGACCTATGGGGTACCCGGGGTGATATGGGAAGCCACAGTCACGAGGTAACCGACGCGATCCTGGAGACGCTGAAGCGGGCGAGCACCGGATTGAAGGACGCGGACGTCAGGTTCGCGCTGGCCGGAGGATGCGCGGCGTACGCGCGCGGGGCCGCGCCCTCGCTGCACGACGTGGACTTCGTCCTGCCCAGGGAGGATGTGCCGGTCGCCTTGGACGCGCTGCGGAGCCTGGGTTTTGAGACGGTCAAGCCACCGGAGGACTGGCTGGTCAAAGCCTATGACGAGGGCAGGCTGGTGGATTTGATCTTCAGTATCTGCGATCGCCCCGTCACCTCCGGGCTGCTGGCGCGGGCCGAGCCGTTGAAGGCGTCCGCGGTGATCCTGCCCGTGCTGGAGGCCACCGACCTCGTCATCACCTGGCTGCTGCCGCTCTCGGAGCACAGTTGCGACTACGGTTCGCTGCTCTCCCAGGTCAGGGCGTTGCGTGAGCAGGTCGACTGGGACCGCGTCGCGGCGGTCACGCGCGACTCGCCGTACGCCCTCACCTTTCTCACCCTGCTGGAACGGCTCGGCGTGCTTCCCGGCCCCGCCGACCCCTCCGGGGAGCCGTCCTGGCCCTGATCACGGGACCGGAAGCCGGAGAAATCGATGTATCGACCACATGTCCTGGTCCGGTAGTCTTATCCGGGTTGGGCGCCGCTAGCTCAGTTGGTTAGAGCAGCTGACTCTTAATCAGCGGGTCCGGGGTTCGAGTCCCTGGCGGCGCACCGGTGAAAAGCCCAGGTCGGCATGTCCGACCTGGGCTTTCGCCATGTGGCGACCATCTCCGCGGTGACACCGGGTCCGGGTACGGTGTCGCGCTCCGGCGTTTCAGCGGGACGGGGCCTCCGGGTGGATTCCCGCCAGGCGGGCCACCTTGAGCCCGAGGTGGAGGGCGAGGCGGTTGTTTCCGTCCGACAGGGTGAGGCCGGTGATCTCCTCGGCCCGGGAAAGCCGGTAGTAGAGGCTGGTCCGGTGGAGGTTGAGGATCTCGGAGGTCTCCTTGACGTTGCCGGCGTGGTCGAGGAACGCCTCAAGAGTGTGCGTGAGAGTGCCGTCCTTGTCGGAGGCGAGCAGGCGGTTGACGCCGGGTTCGAGGACGTTGCGCGTCAGCTTGTCGGTGGGGAGGAGCGCGATGATGCGGTAGACGCCGAGCCGGTCCCATCGGGCGACGTCGCCGGTCGTGGGCACGACCTCGGCGACGTGGACGGCCTGGAGGGCCTGCTCGTAGGAGGCGTTGGCGTCGACGAGACCCGCCTGGGGCTCCCCGACGCCGACGATGACCCGGGCGGGCTGTTCGATGTCCCCCATACCGCGTGACATCGCCTTGCGCAGCACCTCGCCGAGATCGTCGATGGTCCTGGCGCCCGCCGGATCGCCGGGGGTGACGATGAGGATGCCGTGGTCCGGCTTCGCGAGGTGCAGCGCGCGCCGAATCGGGATCTGCCGCCGGGCCTCGGCCAGGGCGGTGTCCAGGGCGAGCTGGGTTCGCTCTCCGGTGCTCTGGGCTCCCAGGGCGCGCACGACGAGGCAGACGACCGTCCCGGTCGAGGGGAACAGCTCCTGGTCGATGAGTTTGGCCGCCGCGTCGCGCCGCAGGTCGGGCCGGTGGTTGAGGAGGTCGCGGATGAGCTCCCGTTCGCGGGAACGCTCCACCTGCTGGACGAGGCTGTTCCGGTAGAGGATCGCGCCCGCCTCCTCCGCCGCGGCCGCCGCCTGGGAGATCTGTTCCCTGGAAAGACTCTCGTCGGCGTCGATCAGCCAGAGATAGCCGAGGTGGAGCCTGCGCTGCCTGATGGGCACGCACAGGCGCGCCATCATCTTCAGGTCCGTGCTGGCGGGCACCCGCATCGGTGACCTGGCCGATCGGATACCCAGGCCGAGGATGTAGGCGACCTCCCTCTCCGGCGCGCGCCTGTGCAGGATCGAGCTGAGCCTGGCGCCGTCGACAGGGCCGTAGTGCGGGCTGTAGGCCAGCAGGTTCAGGTTCGGGTCGTCGATGGCGACCGACCGTTGCAGCACGCCGGCCAGGTTCTCCGCGATGTCCTGCAAGGTCAGCTCCACACCGGTTATTCCAACACACGCCGTCCGTCGTTTGTAGGCTTCGCTGTCCCCGAGTTCTACACCTGTCGAAGTGGCGTTATCGGGTGTCCTTTACCACCAGGCCGTCCTTGACGACGACGACCACCCGCGAGTCGTCGGCGAAGCACTCCGGCGACGCCAGCGGATCGAAGTCGACCGCGACGAGATCCGCGACCTTGCCGACCTCGACGGTCCCGATCCGATCGGCCATCCCGATGATCTCGGCGTTGCGCCGGGTCGCCGAGACGATGGCCTCCATCGCGCCGAGCGCGCGGGCCTTGAGCGAGATCTCCAGGCCCCGCGCGACCTGGCCGGGTCCCAGGAGGTCGGTGCCGGAGCCGATCCGGACCCCCGCGGCGTGCGCCAGTCGCAGTGAGGTCACCATCGCGTCCTGGATGCCGGCCAGCCGGGGGAGCACCTCTTCGGGAACCCCCCACTCCCTCCACCTGTCATGCATGAGGTGGACGACGGTGAGCGTGGGCACCAGGGAGACCTTGGCCCTGGCCATCTCCGCCGCGGTGCCCTCGTCGAGGAAACTTCCGTGCTCGAAGCAGTCGAAGCCCGCCTTCAGGCCCCTGCGGATGCTCTCCGCATTGTGGGCGTGGCCGGTGACGTAGGTGCCGCGCGCCCGGGCCTCCTCCACGGCGGCCGTCAGTTCCTCGATGCTGAACTGGGTGTCCTCCAGCCGATCGGTCAGGGACACGATCCCGCCGGAGATGCACATCTTGATCTGGGTGGCGCCACGCTGGAACGCTCTGCGGGCGGCGATCCGGACCTCCGTGGGGCCGTCCACCAGGTTCGCCAGCGTGGAGAGTCCCGGGGTTCCACTCACCAGCGGACCGTGGTGGTGGTCGAGCAGCCGTGACCACGGCGAGCCGTAGTCGACGTGGCCTCCGGACTGGCAGAGGATCGGCCCGGAGGGAAGCAGCCGCGGGCCGGGGATCAGACCCGCGTCGATCGCCTGTCTGAGGCCGCCGTCCGCGCCGCCGACCTCGCGTGCCGTGGTGTGGCCGGACAGCAGGCACAGTTCGGCGTTGCGGAACAGGTGGGCGGCGTGGAGCGCCGTGGACATCGCGTCGCCGGCCACGGTCTCGACCACGTCGATGATCCCCATGTGCGTGTGCAGGTCGATGAGGCCGGGAAGCAGCCAGAGCCCGGTGAGGTCGAGATCCTCGCCGGCACGGGGGGAACGGCCGGAGAGTTCGGCGATCCGGCCGTCGACGATGCCCACCCGGGCTCGTTCGACCGGTTCCCGCCCGGTGCCGTCGATGAGTGTTGCGCCGTCAAGCACGAGATCCATGGTGTGACGGTAATGAGGCCGGGCGCTCACGCTGACCGACGTTTGTCGAAGGAAGCCGAGCCGGGTTCCGTCAGCCGGCTGTAGGGGGCCGGCGGACGGCGCATTAGCGTCGCTGAATCGACGCCCTCGGTGAACGACACGTTCCCAGTTCTTCGCCAGAGATGAGAGTGATGCCCTGATGATCAACGTTGCGGTACGGAGATCAGCCGCCTGTCCGGCTGCGGCCTAGGGGGACGGCGTGACGAGTACAGCGGACGCCGTGGTCATCGGCGCCGGCGTGATCGGATCGTCGGTCGCCTGCGAGCTGGCCAGGACGGGGCGCCGCGTCACCGTCGTCGAGAAGCTGAACGACGTGGCCGCGGGGTCCACCGGCTTCTCCTCGGCCGTGGTGCGGTTCCACTACTCGACGTGGGACGGCGTCGTCGCCGCCTGGGAGTCGAAGTTCGGCTGGGAGAACTGGCGGCAGCACGTCCGAGCCCCCGCCTCCGAGGAGGTCGCCTCGTTCGTCCGGACCGGCGTCGTCATCCTCGACAGCCCGCGCCTGCGGATGGAGCGGATAGTCCCGTTTCTCGACAGACTCGGGATTCCCTGCGAACGGTGGTCGTCCGACGACATCCGCACACGGGTTCCGGCGCTCGACCCGCGGATGTTCGGGCCGCCGAAGGACGTGGACTCGCCCGCGTTCCTCGACGATCCCGGCGGCGAGCTCGGCGCCTACTACATGCCCGACGCCGGCTTCGTGGACGATCCGCAACTGGCCGCCCGGAACCTGATCGACGAGGCGCGACGGCACGGGGCGGAGCTCCGGCTCCGGAGCGAGGTGATCGGGATCGAGCGTCGCGGCGACCGGGTCACGGGGGTAAGGCTCGCCGGCGGCGAGCTGATCTCCGCCCCCGTCGTGGTCAACGTGTCGGGGCCGCACTCCTCACGGGTCAACCAGATGGCGGGGGCGACCGGCATCCGGATCGGCACCCGTCCACTCCGTCAGGAGGTGCACAGCATCCCCCTCCCGCCCACGTTCGGCTCCGCCACGGCCATGGGGCCGATCGTCATCGACGACGACCTCGGGACCTACTTCCGGCCGCACCTCGACGGGAGGCTGCTGATCGGCGGCACCGAGCCGGAGTGCGACCCGCTGGTCTGGATCGACGATCCCGACACCTACGGACCCCACCCCACGGCGGACGTGTTCAACGCCCAGGTCCTCCGCGCCGCCCGGCGCATGCCGGACGTGGCGGTCCCGCCCCGCCCCAGCGGGATCGCCGGCCTCTACGACGTCGCCGACGACTGGGCGCCCATCTACGACCGGACCGACCTGGACGGCTACTACGTCGCCATCGGGACCAGCGGAAACCAGTTCAAGAACGCTCCGACCGTCGGCGGGCTCATGTCGGCCCTCATAGACGCCGTCGAGGGCGGCCACGACCACGACGCGGACCCGGTCCGCTTCCGGTGCCGTCACATCGACCACGAGATCAACGTCGGCGCCTACTCACGGCGCCGCGAACCCAACCCCGCCAGCCCGATGAACGCCAACGGCTAGCCGACGCTCGAAGGAGCCCGTCCATGAAGACCCAATCAGGCCCCAGATCCGGCAGCCGGAGGCGACACGCCGTCGCCGGCGTCCTGGCCGCGGCCGCCATGGCGATGACCGCCTGCGGCGGCTCCACGTCCGGGGGCGCCCCCAAGCCGAGCGGCGGGGAGATTCCCGAGTTCGTCTTCGCGACCCAGGGCACGATCGGATCACTCGACCTCACCAAGGACTTCGGCGCCTTCGGGCCCGTGGCACTGATCAACGAGCAGCTGGAGCACTCCCATTCGGACGGGGGCTTCGCTCCCGGGCTGGCGGCCGAGGTGTCGGAGACGCCGAAGTCCCTGGTCTACCGCCTCCGTCCCGACGCGAAGTTCACCGACGGAAAGCCGGTGACGGCGGCCGACGTGGTCTTCTCGATCGAGCGCGCCCGCGCCGCCGGCGCGCAGACCGCGTCGTACCTCACGTCGGTCGTGAAGGCCGAGGCCACCGGCGACAACCAGGTCACGGTGACGCTGTCACGTCCCGACCCCGCCCTGCGCGCGCTGTTCGCGGGGGCCGTCGCCGTGGTCCAGAAGGCCTACGTGGAGGCGCACCCGGAGAACTACGGCTCCTCGTCCGCCCTGCCGGTCGGAAGCGGACCCTACTCGGTGGGGAGTTTCACCCCGGAGCAGATCGTGCTGAACCGCAACGACCGGTACTGGGGTGAGAAGCCGAAGATCAGGCAACTGACGATCAGGCTGCTCAAGGACGACGACACCACCCAGCTGGCGATGCGTTCCGGCGACGTCGACTCGACCATCCTCATCGACGTCGGCAACGCTCGCAGATACCAGAGCATCGAGGGGACGACGCTCATCCCGATCACCGGGAACTCGATCAGCTACCTGTCGCTGGACACCGGGCAGGCGCCGTTGAGCGACCAGCACGTCAGGAAGGCGATCGCCTACGCGATCGACCGGAAACCGCTCTTCGACACCCTGTTCGCCGGCTACTGGAAGAACCTTGAGGGCTTCATGACCCCCGACCAGCTCGCGTCGGTGTCGTCCCCCTCCGAGGCCGCGGACTTCCTCAAGGGCCTGCCCCAGTACCCGTTCGACATGGAGAGGGCGAAGTCCGAACTGGCGCGGTCCAGGTATCCCGAGGGCTTCGATCTCACGGTGAAGGTCTCCCCGACGTTCGCGTGGAGCGAGAAGCTCATGCTCAGCCTCAAGCAGAACCTCAAGCCTCTGGGAATCGACATCGAGGTCAAGGTCGTCGACCCGAAGGCGTACGTCGCCGAGGTGTACGCCCACAGGAACCTCGGCGTCAAGCCACTCGAACTGGGCGCGCTGACCCCCGACGCGGCCTACATCCTCAAGCTGCTCGTCGGCTCCTCCACCGCAGTGCAGAACGGCCTGAACACGGCGAACTTCGCCTCAGCGGACATCGACGCGGCGATCGCGGTCCTCACCTCGTCGCCGGACAGGGCCAAGCGGTTCGAGGCGGCCAAGCGGCTCCTCGGATGGATCGCGGAGCAGGTGCCCTACATTCCGCTCTTCAACCAGCAGACCGTCCGCGTCATGGGCAGGGGATTCGCCTACGACGCCGCCGTCGCGGACCAGAACGACTACGCGAACGGATCCTGGATCTACAAGATCAGCGCGACCTCCTGAAGAGGGCGCGTCACGCAATGATGTATGGGGCCCCTTTATGACCGCCCTCCGTTTCATCGCCCGCCGGCTCGGAGCGCTCCTGCTGCTGCTGGTCATCGTCTCCTTCGTGGTGTTCAGCCTGCTCTCCCTCGCGCCCGGCAGTCTGGAGCAGACGCTCCTCGGGCCGACGGGCATGACGGACCCGGCGTCGGTCGAGGCCATCCGTGAGAAGTACCACCTCGACGACTCCTTCCTGGAGCGCTACCTCCACTGGGCGGCGGCGGCTCTGCGGCTCGACTTCGGCCGGTCCGTTCACTCCGGTCAGCCGGTCATGGACGTCATAGTCCAGCGACTGCCGATCACGGCGCAGCTGGGCCTGCTGACCCTTCTCCTCGTGATCGCCTTCGGCCTCCCCGCCGGGATGATCAGTGCGATCCGGCGGGGCCGGTTCGCGGACCGCCTGATCAGCTCGGTGTCCATCGTGGCGACGAGCGCCCCGGCGTTCGCGGTGGCGGTCATCCTGATCTACGTCTTCGGAGTCCAGCTGGCCTGGTTCCCGCCGTTCGGCACGGGCTCCGGCCTGGTCGACCGGCTCCACCACCTGGCCCTGCCCGCCGTCGCCCTCGCCGTCGGGCAGTTCGCCTTCATGACCAGGCAGACCCGTGCCGCGGCGATGGACGTCGTGGACCAGGACTTCGTGGTGTTCGCGCGCGGTCGGGGCCTGAGCCGTTCCCAGGTGCTGTTCGGCTACCAGATCCGTAACGCCGCCCTGCCGGTGATCGCGTCGGTCGGGCTGCTTCTGATCGTCAGCTTGTCGGGCACCGTGCTCGTCGAGACCGCCTTCTCCCTGCCGGGGGTCGGCTCACTGATGATCGACTCAGTGTCCAGCGACGACATTCCCGTCGTGCAGGGGCTGACCCTCCTGGCGGCGGCGATGGTGGTGGTCGTCAACCTGCTCGCCGACCTCGCGATGCTGGCTCTGGATCCCCGGATACGGATGGAGGGGAAGGGATGACGACCACCGAGACGACGGCCGCGCCGACCAGGACGGGGCTCCTGCGGCGACGGCCCCGGCCGCCGATCCTGGTCGTGGTGTCGCTGCTGATCCTGCTCGTCGTCGTGGTGAGCGCGGTGGCGGGTGTCGCGCTGGCCCCCGACGACCCCGACCGGCAGCGGCTGGCGCTGGGCGTCACGGGGCCGGGGGCCGGCCATCCGCTGGGGACCGACGATCTCGGAAGGGACATCCTGTCCCGGTTGATCGCCGGCACCCGGATCGCCGTGGTCGGTCCCCTGATCGTCGCCGTGGTCACGGTCGTGGTGGGGACGACGCTCGGGATGCTGTCCGCGCTCCGCGGCGGCTGGACGGACACCGTGATCAGCCGGTTCGTCGACTTCGTCTACGCCCTGCCCGCCCTCCTGATGGCGGTGGTCGTCGTGGGCGTGGTGGACGGCGGCTACCCGGTCGCGCTCGGCGTGTTCGTCTTCTTCTCCGCGCCGGTCGCCATTCGCCTGGTCCGCAGTGCCACCCAGAGTCAGGCCCGCCTGCCGTACATCGACGCCGCCCGCACGCTCGGCATGGGCGACCGCCGGATCCTCTTCGTCCACCTGCTTCCCAACGTGATGCCGACCGTCGTGGCCACCGGGCTCCTCGACTATGTCGGCGCCCTCGTCGGGCTGTCCTCGCTGGCGTTCCTGGGCCTCGGCGTGGCCCCGGGGACGGCGGACTGGGGACTCATGCTCGCCGACAGCCGGTCCTACCTGGACCTCAACCCCTGGGCGGCGCTCGCTCCCGCCCTCGCGATCATCCTTACCGCGTCCGCGGTGACCGTCTTGGGAGACTGGATGTACGACCGATTCTCGATGGGCGTGACCCGATGAACGAGGCCGCCGAGGTTCCCGTCCTGGGAACGGAACGGACCGGGGAGGTGGCGGGTGCCCTGGAGGTGCGCGGGCTCAGCGTCAGCGCGCGGGGCCGGGACGGCGCGAGAACCCTGGTGCGCGATGTGTCGTTCACCGTCGGACCGGGGATGAGCCTCGGCATCGTGGGCGAGTCGGGCAGCGGGAAGTCCCTGACCGCCCGCGCGCTGGTCGGGCTGCTGCCGCGCGGGGTCAGCGCCACGGGCCTCGTCACGTTCGACGGGCGCCCCCTGCTCGGCCGCCCGGAGCCGGAACTGCGCGCGGTCAGGGGCGGCGACATCGCGCTGCTCCTCCAGGACCCCTTCACCATGCTCAACCCGCTGCAGACGGTCGCGCGGCATGTCGTCCAGTCTTTGCCCAGAAGGCGGCGTTCTCGGGCCGAGGCCGCTTCGGAGATCCACCGGCGGCTGCGGGAGGTCGGGATCACCGATCCGGACGTCGCGCTGCGCTACCCGTTCCAGCTCTCCGGCGGGATGCGGCAGCGGATCGCCATCGCGTGCGCGCTGGCGAAGGACCCGCGCCTGCTCATCGCGGACGAGCCCACCACGGCGCTGGACGCCACCGTCCAGTCCGAGGTGCTGGACCTGCTCCGCCGGATCGGGGCCGACCGGGGGATGAGCCTGATCCTCATCACCCACGACCTGCGCGTCGCGTTCTCGGCCTGTTCGCGAATCTCGGTCATGTACGCGGGCGGCATCATCGAGAACGGTCCGTCGGACGCCCTGCGCGACCGGCCGCTCCACCCGTACTCACTCGGGCTCCTGCTCGCCGACCCGCCGTTGACGCACCTCCGGGAGCGGCTGGCCGGTATTCCGGGCGGCGTTCCTGAGCCGGACGAGGTCGCGCGCGCCTGCGCCTTCGCCGCGCGGTGCGACTGGGCCCGCCCCGAGTGCGAGGAGAGCCGCCCTCCGCTGGTCGAGACCGAGCCGTCCCACTCCACGGCCTGCCGCCGGATCGGCGACATCCGCGCGGACCTGGGGGATCGCATGCGGGCGGCGGATCGGATACAGCCGCCGCCGGTGCCGCGGCCCGCCACGCCCTTCCTGACCGTGACCGGCCTCCGTCAGACGTACCGGCGGGGGTCGATGTTCGGACGGCCGGCCACCGTCGAGGTGCTGCGGGGGGTGAGCTTCGAGGTCGGCGTGGGCGAGAGCGTCGCGCTCGTCGGCGAGTCGGGTTCGGGCAAGACGACGATCGCCCGCTGCGTCCTCGGCCTCGCGACACCCACGGCCGGCTCCATCAGGGTCGACACGGACGAGGTCGGCGACTACGCCGCGCTGGACCGGGCGGCGCGCCTGAGGGTCAGGCGGTCGGTGCAGTGCGTCTTCCAGGATCCCTACGCGTCGCTGAACCCCGCGCACTCGCTTGAGGCGATGCTCCGCGAGGCCATCGCCCGGAGGGCCGGTCGTGTCGATCCGCGACCGGAGGTCGCCCGCCTGCTCCGGCTCGTCGGGCTTCCCGCCGGCTACGCCGGCCGGCGCCCCGCCGCGCTGTCGGGAGGGGAGAGGCAGCGCGCGGCGATCGCGCGGGCGCTCGCCGTCCACCCCAAGCTCCTGATCTGTGACGAGGCGGTCGCCGCACTCGACGTGTCCGTCCAGGCTCAGGTGCTCGAACTGCTCCGCGACATCAGGCGGACGACGGACATCGGCATGCTGTTCATCTCGCACGACCTGGCCGTGGTCCGGCAGGCCACCGACCGTGTCATCGTGCTCTACCGGGGAGAGATCGTCGAAGAGGGCCCGACCGGCCGGGTGCTCGACCGGCCCGAGCACCCCTACACCCGGAGGCTGGTCGAGTCGGCCCGGCTCAGATAGATGAGCCCGGCGGTCGCCGGAGGCGGCGTGCCCGACCTCTCAGGGCAGTACACCTAGGCCGTGAGCTCCTGGCGGAAGAGGCGCATCAGGTTTCCTCCCAGGATGCCCGTGACTGTGGCCTCGTCGAATCCGCGCCGCAGCAACGCGGCGGTGACCAGGGGGAGTCCACTCGGGCCTCGCAGGCCGGCCACGTGCGCCAGCGGGTCGAGGCCCTCCACCGAGAGGTCGTCGCACCAGCGCGGCGTGAGCTCGGAGAAGACCTGCCATACGAAGTCGGGGCCGATGCCCACGTGCTCGGGCCCGGCGACCCCGACCATGTGCTCGAAGTGGTCCACGAGCCGTTCCATGGAGGGGTCGCTCTCGTGGACGAACGCCGCGAGGAAGTTGACGCAGATGACGCCGCCGGTGTTCGCGATGCCCCTCAGCTGCTCGTCGGTCAGGTTGCGGTGATGGTCGCGCAGCGCCCGCGCGCAGGAGTGGGTCGCGAGGACCGGCCGGTTGGCGATCTCCAGTACGTGGGCGACGCCCTCGGCTCCGAGATGGGAGACGTCGAGGAGCATGCCGAGCTCCTCCATCAGGCCGACCGCGTCGACGCCGGCGCGGGTCAGCCTGCCCCCTGTGGCGTCCTCACCGCTCCCGTCGGCGAGCGCCGACCGTCCGAAGTGCGTGAACGACGTGATCCGCACACCCAGGCGGTAGAGGGTGGACAGCAGTTCCACATCGGTGTCGACCGCGGGGCAGCCCTCAAGCGCGAGCACGAGGGCGATCCTCCCCTCGGCCACGGCCCGGTCGATCTCGTCGGCGTCGCGGCAGAGGGCCACGTCACCCGGGGAGCCGCCGGCGATCGTGTGCGCCGACTCGATCATGCGCAGTGTCTGGCGCAGCGCCTGTTCCGGCTGGAACGCCGTGTCGATGAAGACCGGAAGCACCTGGACGTCGACGCCGCCCTCGCGGAGCTGCGGCAGCCAGTTCGCGCGGAAGAACGCGGACCACTGGGCGGGCGGCCTCGCCGCGACGGTCATGAGAAGGTCGTTGTGGGCGTCCACGACAACTGACTCACGGTGCAGTACAGGCGCGTCTGGCATTTGGAAACCCCCATTGAGACTCGGATCTGCGAAACGTACTCACCGGCGCCCGGATATCGCACCCGCATATCGACGTGCCCGTCTGCCGGAAGCTTCGACATTTGTCGATCAGCCCAGGGAAAGGCCCCCGTTAATTTGATGTGACAATCCGTTCCCGACTTTTTCGGGCGCCCCTGGAGGGTGACATGACCACCATATGTGCCATTGTCGGCGCCGAGATCGTGCGCCACGACGGCTCCGTCGAACGCGCGGACGTCGTCCTCCACGACGACCGCGTCGCCCGGATCACGGCGGCGGCCGACACCGGCGGCGCGACGGTCGTCGAGGCGTACGGCATGACGGTCCTACCGGGACTCGTCGACGCGCACGTCCACCTGAGCCTGGCCGGTCACGCCGCGCTGCCGAAGACGTTGCCGGAGCTGACCACCAGGGCGGCCGCGAACCTCGCGGCGTTGCTGGAATCGGGGGTCACCGCGGCGCGGGATGTCGGCGGCCACGACGGAGTCGCCGTCGCGCTGAGCCGGGCGGTCGAGCGAGGCTGGCTGCCGGGGCCCGCCGTGTGGGCCGCGAACCGGATCCTCTGTGTGAGCGGCGGTCACGGGTCGACCGTCGCCGGTGTCGGGCTGGAGAGCGACGGCCCCGGTCAGATGCGCGCGGCCGTGCGGGCCCAGGCCCGGAGCGGCGCGCGCCTGGTGAAGATCGCGATCAACTCCGGCCGTAACCGGGTCGAGGTGACCCACGGGGAGATGGCGGCCGTCGTGGACGAGGCCCACCGGCTGGGGCTGCGCGTGGCCTGCCACGCCTCGGTCCCCGACGCGGTGGAGCTGGCCGTCGAGTGCGGCGTCGACACCGTGGAGCACGGCAACGGCGCGCGCCCCGAACACCTGCGGGCGATGGCCGCGGCGGGCACGGTACTGGTGCCGACCGCCTGGGCGTTCCGGCGCGGTCTCCAGGCCGCGGGCAGGGCGCTGGCCGAGGCGGCGGGCGGTCGGGCAGAGGAGGCGATCAGGGCCGCCTGGCAGGGACGGGTCGACGCGCACACGGACACGGTCGCGGCGGCGGTCGCCGCCGGGGTCCGGATCGCGGTCGGCACCGACGCGACGGTCGGCCAGCCGGTCACCTGGTACGCGAAGGAGCTGGAGACCCTGGTGGAGCTCGGCCTGTCCCCGGCGCAGGCCGTCGTCGCCGCGACCGCCGGCGGGAGCGCCGCCCTCGCCGAGCCCGACGTCGGGCGGCTCTACGAGGGGGGTCCGGCCGACCTCGTCGTCGTGGACCGTCCGGCCGGCGAGGTCCTGGCCGGCGTCGGCCGGCCGCTCATGGTGATCCGCGCCGGTCGGGTGGTGGTCGACAACCGCGCGGCCCGGGAGGCCGCCGGCGCGGGACAGGGGGGTGTGCGATGACCGTCCGTCTCGACCACGTCGGGGTACTCGGCGCGGGCATGGTCGGCCTGTCCACGGCCTGGTTCCTCCAGGAGCAGGGCATCCGCGTGACCGTGCTCGATCAGGGCGACGTCGGCGCGGGCGCGTCGTGGGGCAACGCCGGCTGGGTCACCCCGAGCATGGTCGCGCCGCTCGCGGATCCGGCGGTCCTGCGGTACGGGATCCGCGCGATCCTGAGCCCGTCGTCCCCGGTGTACGTCCCGCCGGCCGCCGTACCCGGACTGATCGGTTTCCTGACCCGCTTCGCGCTTCACTCCACGCCGTGGACGTGGCGCCGCGGCATGCGGGCGATGGCGGCGCTGGCCGGAGAGGCCTTCGCGGCCTACGACGTCCTCGCCGCGGCGGGCGTCGCGACCGACGCGATCCGGACCGCGCCGGTGCTCGCGTGCGGTCGCGGGCCGAAGGACCTGGACGGTGTCCTGCACGAGCTGCGGCAGGCCGCCGAACACGGTGTGGCGGTCGACTACGAGCGGCTCACCCCGGCGCGGGCCCGCGAGGTCGCGCCGATCCTCGGTGACGGGGTCGGTGCCGCGCTCAGGATCTCAGGTCAGCGGTACGTCGACCCGGGGCGGTTCGTCGCCGCGCTGGGCGACGCCGTGCGCAGGCGGGGAGGGACGATATCCGAGCGGACCGCCGTGTGCGCCCTTGAGGCCGGTTCCGGTGGCGCGATCGTGCGCGTCGAGGGAGGCGAGGAGCTCCGCTTCGACGCCGTCGCCGTCGCGACCGGCGCGCGGTTGCCGGAGACGGTGCGCCGGTTCGGCGTCAGGGTCCAGGTCAGGGCGGGGCGTGGGTACAGCTTCCGGGTCTCGCCGGAGCACGTTCCGAGCGGCCCGCTCTACTTCCCCGGTCAGCGGGTCGCCGCGACGCCTCTCGGAGACTCGCTGCGCCTCGCCGGGATGATGGAGTTCCGGGCCCCGGGCGCCCCACCGGACGAACGCCGGGTCCGCGCGATCGTCGAGTCGATGCGCCCCTTCCTCACCGGCGTCGATCTCGACACCAGGGCGGACGTCTGGGTCGGCTCCCGTCCGTGCACGCCGGACGGCCTGCCGGTCATCGGGGCCACGGCGTCGGAGCGGATCTGGACGGCGGGCGGTCACGGCATGTGGGGGATCACCCTGGGCCCGGCGACCGGCCGGCTGCTCGCCGGCGCCATGACGGGTGACCGGCGACCGGTGGATCTGGCCCCCTTCGACCCGCTCCGCTGAGCGCCGTGGCCGCCGGGTCCCCGAGTGCCGGTACGCGGCGGCTCGAATCGGACGGGGCCACGGCCGCGTGCGGGAACCCGGCGGCCGCGGAGCCGGCTCAGACGACGCGGCGCAGCCAGCGGTAGGGGTCGGCCGTGCGGCCGAACTGGAGGTCGAGCAGGGCCGAACGGAGCGCCGAGGCGACGGGTCCGCAGGTCCTCCCGTCGCCCACGGTCACCTCGCCGTGCCGCCACGACAGGTGGGCGATCGGGCTGAGCACGGCGGCGGTGCCGCAGGCGAAGACCTCGCGGATCCGCCCGGTCCGCGCGCCGTCGCTCCACTCGTGCAGGGAGACCCGCCGCTCCTCGACCGGGTGGCCCATGTCCTTGGCCAGTCGCAGGACGGAGTCGCGGGTCACGCCCGCCAGGATCGTCCCCGACAGCCCGGGGGTGACGAGCGTGCCGTCCTCCAGCACGAAGAACAGGTTCATCGCGTCGAGGTCCTCGACCCAGCGCCGCTCGACGGCGTCCAGGAACACCACGTGGTCGCACCCGCGGGCGCGGGCCTCCTGGTGTGCGATCATGCTCGCGGCGTGGTTCCCCGCGAACTTCGCCGCACCCGTGCCGCCCGGCGCGGCGCGGACGTAGTCCTCGGACAGCCAGACCGACATCGGACGGTCGTGCGCCGACGCCGGCGGGCCCACGGGCGACGCCACGATCACGAGGGTCACGTCCCGCGCCGGCTTGAGCCCCAGACCGGCGTCGGCGGCGAACATGACGGGACGGATGTAGAGGCTGCGGCCGTCGTCTCGGGAGACCCACGCGCTGTCGGCGCGGACGAGCGCGTCGCAGACGTCGAGGAACGGCTCGACCGGGAACTCGGGCAGCGCCAGCCGCCCGGCGGACTCCGCGAAGCGGACGGCGTTGGCGCCCGGCCGGAACGTCCAGATCGAGGCGTCGGGGTGGCGGTAGGCCTTGAACCCCTCGAAGACGGACTGTCCACGGTGGAGGACCGCGGCGGCCGGGTCCATCGTGATCGGGGCGTACGCCGAGAGTCTCAGATCGTGCCAGCCGTCGTCCGGCGTCCACCGGCCGGTCACCATGTGATCGGTGAAGTACCTGCCGAACCCCGGGTCGCCGAGGATGGCGGCCCGTTCGGCTTCGGTGCGCGGGGCCGGGTTCGGCTCGATCGCGTAATCGGTCAACGACTCCTCGTTTCGCGTCGGCGCGGGCGGACAGGGCCACAGAGATACTCGTCGGCGCGCGAGAACGGATCAAGGTCATATCGTCGGAACGACGGTGCCCGCCGTCCGACGATCGTACGAACCGCGCCCCCGCCGACGGCGGCCGCGGCCGCGCGCTCCCCCCGACGAACGTCGGAACAGTCGAGGGCCGAATTCCGACAGACCGAGCACGAGCCGAGCGTGACGGTCCGGAAGACTGGAGGCCTCAGACGAGGCGGAGCCAGCCGTGGGCGGCTCCGGAGAGAAGGGCGGCCAACGAGCTATGAGCGGTACCGCGGTACGGGAAGTGACGGTCGACGGCCCCGTGGGCACGCTCGCCGCGGTCGACTACGGCGGCGAGGGGCCGGACGTCCTGCTCGTCCACGGCGGCAACCGCACGCTCCTGGACTGGGAGCCGATCCGTTCCCACCTCGGCGGGATGAGGCTGGCCGCGTTCGACCTCCGCGGGCACGGCCGGTCGGCGTCGCCGCCGGACCGGGACTTCCGCCTCGCCGGCCACGAGGCCGACGTGGAGGCGGTCGTCGACGCGCTCGGGCTGCGCGGGCCGGTCGTGGTGGGCCACTCGATCGGCGCGAACATCGCCGTCTTCCACGCGGACAGACATCGGGACTGTCCGGGGATCGTGGTCATCGACGGCTACGGGGCCGGAGTTCCGGACGCCGCCTCGGGGCTGAAGGCCGAGGACGTCGCCCGGATGCGTGCGCGGCTGTACGCCGGCGTGTTCGCGCAGCTGCCCCCCGAGGCGCTCACGGCCGCCGAGGCCGAGGCCGTGATCGAGGGGGCCAGGGCGTACGTGACGTCGCTCGGGCTTGATCCCGACCTCGGTACGGCGACCGCCCGCCGCGCGCTGGCGCCCGGACCGGACGGAACCCTCCTGCGCCGGCCGTCCCCCCTGGACCAGCCCGCGCTGACCGAGGCCCTGGAGGAGCTGGACTTCTTCGGCACGCTGAGCCGCGTCGCCTGCCCCGTCCTGATGGTCAAGTCCGACCGGCCGACCCCGACCGGGCACCTCGACGCCGACGGCAGGCGGCTGGTCGAGGCGCTGGGCCGCGGTGTCGACGAGGAACTCCGCCGGGTCGAGGCGGCCTGCCCCAACGTCGAGGTCCACCGCCTGGACGGCAGCCACATGCTGCATCTGGAGCTGGCCGCGGCGGTCGGCGGCCTGATCGAGAAGTTCGTCGGCTCGCTCGCGCGGTGATCTCCGCGGACAGGTCCGTTCCGGCTGCGACGCCGCCGATCTCAGGAGGAGGAAACCCCCGGTGCCTGTAGGGAAGACGCTGTGGAACAGGCGCGTCGTCATGCGCGACGGTGTCGCTCTCGCGGCCGACGTGCTCCTTCCACCCGGCGACGGGCCGTTCCCGACGGTGATGACCCGGACGCCGTACATGAGGGTCCACCTGCTCGGCCCGCACGGCTGGGGAGGCCTGGTCGAGCACGGCTACGCCTACGTCGGGGTCGACATGCGCGGGCGCGGAGACTCCGAGGGTGAGTTCCGCCCGTTCACGCACGACGCCGACGACGGTTACGACACGACCGAGTGGATCGCCGCCCAGCCGTGGTCCAACGGCAGGGTCGGAATGGTCGGCAGCAGCTACGAGGCGCTGACGCAGTGGTGGACGGCCAAGGCCGGACCGCCGCACCTGAGATGTATCGCCCCGATGGCCGTCGGCGCCGCCCGGCCCGGTCCGCGACCGCACGCCGACTCCGGCGTGCCGGGCGTCTACTACCTGATGCTGCTGCACCGGTTGAGCGGCCGCACCCTGCAGTACGTGTACTCGCCGTCGTGGTACGACGGGCTCGGCCACCTGCCCATGCGAGACCTGGCCGAGCGGCTCGGGATCGAGCCGACCCTGTGGAACCACTACGTGGACGGTGAGATCGACTACCTGTCCGAGGAGTTCGCCCTCTCCGGCGAGGACTGGCGGCGGCTCGACATACCCGCGCTGATCACGGTCGGATGGTGGGACGACGAGAGCACCATGGACACCTGGGACGCCGTGAGGAGATCCCCCGGCGGGAGTCACGCCCGGCTGCTGATCGGACCGTGGGACCACGTCGGCAACACCAGGCCGCGACCGGTCGTGCGGGGCGTCGACACCTCCGCCGGCGTCATGGACACCATCGCCTATCTGGAGCGGTTCCTGGCCCGGCACCTGAAGGAGGACGGGCCGGACCTGCCCCGCTGCCGTGTCTTCCGCACCGGTGCGATGCGGTGGGAGGAGCCGGCCGAATGGCCCGCTCCGGACGCCGAGCCGCGGCACTGGTACCTTCACGGCCGACCGGCGGGCGGCGACGGCGCCGGACTGCTCTCCCTCGACGCGCCCGTCGCCGAGGACGCGCGCGACTCCTTCACCTATGACCCGGCCGAGCCCGGGGGGGACCTGTCCACGATGGACCCGTGGGGTGATCCGCCGCTGGATCGGCGGTTCCTCTACCGCAGGGAGGACCGCCTGGTCTACCGCAGCGAGCCGTTGACCGAGCCGGTCGACGTGTCGGGGCGGGCCGAGCTCCGGCTCTCCTTCTCCAGCGACCGTCCCGACACCGACCTGTTCGCGGAACTCGTCGACGTGTCCCCCGACGGTGGATCACTCGCGTTGATCGGCGCCAACGCCGGGCGGTTGCGGCTGCGCTACCGCGACGGGGCGGTCGCGGAGCCGCTCACCCCCGGCACCGTGGTCACCGCGACGGTCCGGCTGGGCTGGACCCACCACCGGTTCCTGCCCGGACACCGGATCCAGGTGGTCGTCAGCTCCAGCGACTACCCCTTCAACGCGCGCAATCTCAACACGGGCGGGTTCTGGGCGGACGAGACCCGCGCCGACGTGGCTCACAACACCGTTCACTGCGGCTCCGGGGACCGGTCGTCGCTGGTTCTCCCCGTCCAGCCGGCGGCCGGGTCATGACCGGCTTCGTCGACGTCGGCCGGGTCCGCTGCCGGTTCCTCCGCACCTTCACCACCCGTGACGGGGTCGAGCTCTCCGCCGACGTCTACCTCCCGCCCGAGCCGGGCAGATACCCGGTGCTCGTCACCAGGACCCCCTACGACAACAACCGGACCGGCGCCCTGGTCGGGCTCACGCGGTTGCCGGCGCCGTCCGACCGGCACAAGCACTACGCCGCGCACGGGTACGTCGTGGTCGCGGTCGACGTCCGGGGGCGAGGCGACTCCGGCGGCGGCTTCACGCCGTTCCGGCACGAGGCCGAGGACGGCGCCGACACCGTCGCGTGGGCGCGGCGGTTGCCGGAGTGCGACGGACGGGTCGCCGTGTTCGGGACCGGGTACGCCGGCTTCTGCGCGTGGGCCGCGGCGGCCGAGTCGCGGCAGGTGGACGCGGTCGCCGCGATCAGCCCGTTCGGCGGTCCCGGGGCCGGGCTGCCGTGGACGGGGGGCGCGCTGCGGCTGGACTGGCTGTTCTGGATGCACCTCGTGGGCGGCCGGACCGTGCAGCCCGCGGACGTCCCGCCGTGGTCCTCGGTCTGGCGGCACCTTCCCGCGGCGACCATGCACGAGGCGCTGGGCCGCGACGACATCTGGTGGAGCGACTGGAGCGCGCATCCGGATCCGGACGACCCCTACTGGGCCGCCCTGCGCCTCGCGGACCGGATCGCCGGGCTCGACGTGCCGGCGCTGCACGTGACCGGGTGGTGGGACGGGCAACTGGCGGCGACCACGGCGTACTGGGAGGCCGCCCGCCGTTCCCCGGGCGGCGCGCGCCAGCGGCTCGTCGTCGGCCCCTGGGACACCAGGGCGGTACGGCGTCCGACCAGGGAGGTCGGCGGCTTCGACTGGGGGGTCGACAGCGTCGTCGACATCGACCGGACCGTCCTTGACTTCTTCGGCGAGCAGTTCACGACGGCCCCGCAGGCCGGGCCGGCCACCCGGATCTTCGTGACCGGCCGCAACTCTTGGACGGACGGCCGGGGAATGCCCGAGTCGCCGGGTATCCGGTCGCTGTGGCTCTCCTCGGGCGGCCGGGCCAACACCCGGCAGGGCGACGGAAGGCTCGTGGCCGCCCCCGTCGAGGGCGGTGAGCCCGCGGATCGATACGACTACGATCCGGCCAGGCCGGTCGCCTGGCAGCCGAGGTTCGCCTCCCACGCCGTGAACGCCTCACCGGGGCTCGGACTCGACGAGGGCCACGCGACCAACCGCGACGACGTCCTCTGTTACACCGGTGAACCGTTCACGGAGGCGACGGAGCTGTTCGGCACGCCGTCGCTGGAGCTCTGGGCCTCGACCGACGCGCCCGACACGGACTGGGTCGCCACCCTCTCCGACGTGCTGCCCTCCTCCGGCCGCACGCTCCACCTGGGACACGCCGTCGTGCGGGCGGGAGCCCGGAACGCCGTCGTGCCCGGCGAGCCGGCTCGGTACACTCTCCGGTTCCCGCCGCTCGCCCACGTCCTGCTGCCGGGACATCGACTGCGTCTGGCCGTCACGTCGAGCCTGTTCCCGCTCTACGCGCGCAACCCGAACACCGGGGAGTACGCGGAGGGGGAGACGTGCCGGACCGCTCGGCAGGAGATCTTGCACGGCGGCCGGCACCCCAGCCGCCTCGTCCTGCCGATGTCCGACGGACCGGACACCGCGCGCACAACCGATACGGCGTGATACGCGAAATCCCCGAGGAGGAGTGAGTCGTGGCCTTTGCCGACACCGACCTATCCCGATTCCGCACGCTGCTCGGCTTCGCCGACCTCGTCCGCGGCGGCCGCATCAGCCCGCTCTGGCACCCCGACGGGCGGTCGTTCAGCTACCTGGACGACGAGCCCGGCGGCTCCTCGATCGTCTCGGTCGACCCCGCCACCGGCGAGCGGCGGACCGAGCTGACGATCGACTCGGTCCGCGGCGCGGTCGAGCGGGAGATCCCCGGCGGTGCGCCCGCGACCGGGCTGCGGTTCGAGCGGCTCCGCGCCCCGGACCGGGAGGGGGCGGTCGAGGTCAGGATCGCGGGAACGTGGTTCCGGTGGCCCGGAGAGGGCCACGAACCGGTCCCCCTGTCACCGGCGGAGCAGCAACTCCGGCACCGGCGGATCCCACGGGTCGTCCGCGAGGCATTCCTGTCGAACAGTCCGCCGATCACGGAGGTGCCCTCGCCGGACGGCCAGTGGCTGGCCACCGAACGCGGCGACGACCTGTGGCTGCGCTCTCCCCTGGACGACAGGGCGGAGCGGCTGACCTCCGACGGCGAGCCGGACTTCGGCTGGAAGGTCGACGGGGCGTCGTGGTCCCCGGACGGCCTCCGGCTGGCGGCCCGGCGGGTCGACACCCGCGCGGTACGCCGGATACCGGTCGTGCACTGGCTCAAGCCGGTGGAGGACGTCGAGTGGGCGCCGTACACCAAGAGCGGCGGCCCGTATCCGCGATCCACCCTCCACATCATCGACGTGCTCGGCAGGCGGGCGATCCCGGTCGACGTCGGCGACGACGAGCCCTACTTCGTGCACCCGCTGCGCTGGCTTCCCTCCGGCGAGCTCCTCGTGCTCACCCTCGACCGGACCATGAAGGCGCTCCGCCTGCTGGCCGCCGACCGGGCGACCGGGCGCGTCCGCACCGTGGTCGAGGAGCGTCAGGACTCCTTCGTGATCGGGATCAGACAGGGGATGCTCGAAAGCTGTCACCTGGTCGACGGCGATCGGCTGCTGTGGGCGTCCGAACGCGACGGCTGGCGCCACTTCTACCTGTACTCGCTCGACGGAACGCTCCACCACCGGGTCACGTCGGGAGAGTTCGAGGTCGACCAGGTGGTCGGCGTGGACACCGGCCTCGGCGTGGCCTACGTGCTCGCGCACTCCGACCCGCTCCGCCCCTACGACGTCCACGTGTGCCGGGTCGGCCTGGACGGCACCGGCTTCCGGCAGCTCACCGGAGATCCGGGGATGCACAGCGCGACGCTCGCACCCGCCGGCGACCTCCTGGTGGACACGCACTCCAGCCTGGGCCGGCCGCCCCGTACCGACCTGCTCCGCACCGACGGGCGGCTCGTCGCCACCCTGGCGACCGCCGACGTCTCGGAGATCGTCAAGCTGGGCTGGGAGCCGCCGGAGGAGTTCACCGCACTCGCGGCGGACGGCCGGACCGTCCTGCACGGGGTGCTCTGGAAGCCGCCGGGGTTCGATCCCTCGAAGCGGTATCCGGTGGTCGAGTACATCTACGCCGGCCCGCAGATGGTCTGCCATCCCCGCGACTTCGCCCAGACCCCGACCCGGGGGATCGCACAGGCGCTGGCCCGGCTGGGGTTCGTCACGTACATCGTGGACGGCCGTGGCACGCCCGAACGGGGCAAGGCCTTCCAGGACGTCGTCTACGGCCGGTTCGGTCAGTACGAGATCGACGACCACCGCGCCGTCCTGCGCGGGCTCGGCGAGTCGCGGCAGTACCTCGACCTCAGCCGGGTGGGGGTGGTCGGAGGGTCCTGGGGCGGCTACATGACGGTGCGCGCCCTGCTCACCGCCCCGGACGACTACCACGTCGGCTGCGCGCTGTACCTCGCCGGCGATCTGGTCGACCACATCGCGCTGGCGATCGAGCCCTACATGGGTCTCATCCAGGACGACCCCGACGGCTACCGGCGAGGTTCGCTGCTCCCCCTGGCCGAACGCCTGAGGGGGCACCTGCTCCTGATCCACGGCACCAGCGACGTCAACGGCTCGATGTCGGGCACGATGAAGCTGGTCGACGCCTTCGCCCGGGCCGACCGGCCCGTCGACCTCCTCGTCCTTCCCGAGCTGGACCATTCGCTCAACGGCTACCAGGGCGCGTACGCGCTGGGAGCGATCGGCCGCTACCTCGTGGAGCACCTCCGCCCGGAGTCGGGGTGACCACCCGATGACCGGGCAACGGCGGGATCAGGAGGGGGCGCCGGCCGGCGCGAGGCCGTCGGAGCGCCTCGCGCGGCTGGCCGACCGGATCTGGCGGCAGCGGATCGACAGCGACCCCTACCTCCGGGTCCGCCACGGCCTGCCGGTCACCGAACTGCGCGGGTTCTCCCTCGACGTCACGGCGCTGCGGGGGTACGCCCTGGACGAGGTCGAGCAGGAGGCGCGGGCCGCGGGCCGGGCGCTGGCCGACCTCCGTGAGATCGACCTCGCGGGGCTCTCCACGACCGACCGGCTGACATGGAGGTTCCTCGACCACGCGCTCACCGTCACCGCCGAGGCTCCGCGCGCGTACTGGTTCGAGTTCCCGGTGACCGGCTTCGCCATGACCCCGCTGACCTTCTACCCTCGGACGCTCCTCCTGCCGTTCCGGCTCGACTCGCCGGCCCAGGCGGATCTCTACCTGTGGCTCGTCCGCGAGTACGCGCGGCTCCTGCACGAGATGCGCGTCAAGCTCGAAGGGCAGGCCCGGCGGGGGATCAGGCTTCCACGGCCGGCCCTGCCCGCGGTGAGAACGGCGCTTTTCGGCCTGCGAGACGAGGTGCTCCCCCTCCTCGTCCCCGCCGCCGATCGCCTCGCCCGTCTGGGGGCGGCGTCCGGCGGGTTCGCCGATCGGGTCGTCCGCCTGGTGGGCGGCGAGGTGGCGGCCGGCTTCGACCGCCTGCTCGCGTCGCTCGGCCCGGCGTACGAGGAGTCGGCGCCGGAGGAGGTCGGCGCCGGGACGCTTCCCGGTGGGGAGGAGTACTACCGCTATGCGATCCGCCTGCACACCACACTGCCCCTGGAGCCGGAGGAGGTGCACCGGCTCGGTGTCGAGCAGGTCGCGACGCTGGCCGACAGGATGCGGGAGGTCCGCTCCGAGCTGGGCTTCTCCGGGAGCGAGTCCGACTTCCACCGGAGGCTGCGCGGCGAGCCCCGGCTGTTCGCGTCGTCCGTCGAGGAGCTGGAGTCGTGCTACCGCGGGCACGTCGACCGGCTGACGCCTCTGGTCCGGGAGTGCTTCAGGGTTCTTCCGAGGGCGCCGTACCGCGTCGAGCGCCTGGACCGCGCCCTTGAGGCGGTCATGACCTACGGCTACTACGAGCAGCCGACGGGAGACGAGCCGGTCGGACGGTACCGGTACAACGCGGCGGGTCTGGAGCACCGGTCGCTTCTCGGCGCGGCGGCGTTGATCTACCACGAGCTCGTCCCCGGCCACCACTTCCACCTCGCCAGGCAGGCCGAGAACACCGCCCTGCCGATGATCCGGCGCGAGGCGGCCGACCTGTGCGTCTTCAACGAGGGGTGGGCGGAGTACGCGGCCGGGCTGGGCTGGGAACTCGGCCTCTACCGGGACCCGTACGACGCCTACGGCCGGCTGGCCCACGAACGGCTGGTGGCGCAGCGGCTCGTGGTCGACACCGGGCTGAACGCGCTGGGGTGGACGCTGGAGCGGGGGCGCGAGTACATGCGCGCGAACTGCGCGGAGTCCGACGCGCAGATCGCGAGCGAACTGCTCCGCTACTCGACCGGGCACCCCGCGCAGGCGCTCGGATACCGGATCGGTCACCTCAGAATCCAGGCGATGCGGGAGCGCGCGGAGCGCGCCCTGGGCGGGGGCTTCGACGTCCGCGACTTCCACGAGGCGGTCCTCGCCCAGGGCGCGCTCCCGCTCGGGCTGCTGGAGGAGCAGGTCGACGACTACGTGGCGGGCGCGAAGAGGCCTGCCCGGGAGGCGTAGCGGCCAGATGGGCCGGCGCGGGGGGCGCCCGGCGTCCCATACGTCGTGCCCGGAACGCCGGGTGAGCCGGACACTCAGCGCTGCCGCCTCCGGTGTGGACGTCGTGCCCGGAATGCCGGGTGAGCCGGACATTCAGCGCCGCCGCCTCCGGTGTGGACGCTACGCGACGCCCGGCCCCGCCGCCGACCGACAGAGGACGCAACGACGACGTGCCGGTTCCGTCAGATGTCGGTTAGCGGCGGGCGTCCGGCGCCGTAGCGTCGAGCCACGCGGCACCGAGATCGGTGAGACGGCGCACCGCCACCGTCACCGCCCGCGTCCCGGCGGTCGGCGGTCGGCGGGACGCGGTGCTCCTCGTCTCCGGTGACCCGCGTGGAAGGGGCTCGACCTCGTCAGGCGGCACGTCCCGGCCGGGCAGCCGGTCGGCGTGCTTGGCGGGCATACGCCGGCACTACCAAGTGAGGAGGCCTTACACCATGACTTCACCATCGATGGAGCTGGACTCGGAGCACGCCGCGTTCTCGGTGATGTGCCGGGACTTCGTCGCCGACCGGGTACTGCCGCTCGTCGACGAGGCCGAACGGACGCGGACATTCCCGCCGAGGCTCTGGCGCGACCTCGCCGACGCGGGGTTGCTCGGCCTCGGTCACCCCGAACACCACGGCGGATCCGGTGGCGACCCGCTGGCGATCGCGTTGCTGTCCGAGCACCTCGCCCGCGCCTCCGGCGGCGTCGCCGTCACGCCCCTGGTGAGTTCGTACATGGCCGCGCCTCATCTGGCCCGATTCGGAACGGAACGGCAGCAGGAGCGCTACCTGGCGCCCGTCCTCGCCGGTGACGCGGTGGCCGCCATCGCCGTGTCCGAGCCGGGCGCGGGCTCGGACGTCGCCGGTATCGCCACCACCGCGCAGGAGGTCCCGGGTGGCTGGCGGCTCCGCGGAACCAAGACGTTCATCACCAACGGCGGGCTCGCCGACGTTCTGATCGTCGCCGCGGTCACCTCGCCCGGCGCACGTCACCGCGGGATCACGACCTTCCTCGTCGAGCGGGAAGACCGCGGATTCTCCGTCGGGCGGGCGCTCGACAAGATCGGCTGGCGGACGTCGGACACCAGGGAGCTGGTCTTCGACGACTGTTTCCTCCCCGGTGAGCGGGTCCTGGGCCAGGCCGGCCGGGGCTTCCACCAGATCATGGCGGCGTTCCAGACCGAGCGGATCGTGCTGGCCGGCATGGGCGTGGGGCTGGCACAGGCGGCGTTCGACGACGCGCTCGCCCACGCGAGGCAGCGTGTCGCGTTCGGTGCTCCGATCGGGACCTTCCAGGCCGTGCGCCACCGGCTGGGCGAGATGCTGGCCGGCATCTCGGCGGCCCGGCTGCTCACCTACCAGGCGGCCGCCCGTGCCGAGTCGGCCCATTCGGGCGCGTCCGCCTCGGTGGCCATGGCGAAACTCGTCGCCGCCCGGACGGCGAACGACGTCGCCGACGCCGCGGTGCAGATCTTCGGCGGATACGGATTCATTGAGGAGACCAGAGTCGCCATGCACTACCGAGATGCCCGGATCCTCCGCATAGGCGGAGGAACCGATGAGATCCAGCTGGAGATCCTCGCGAAGGGGCTGGGGTTGTGAGCGGGGGACGCGCCGACCTGGACGCCGCCGTCGCCCGTGCCGAGGCGGGCGGCGACCGGTCGAGGCTGGGCACGAAGCTCGCCGTGCGGGACCGGCTGCGGCTGCTGCTCGACGAGGACTCGTGGGTGGAGGACGGCCTCCTCGCGCACGCCACGGCGGAGGGCTATCCGGCGGACGGGGTGCTCACGGGAACCGGCCGGGTGGACGGCAGGACGGTCGCGGTCATCGCCCACGATCCGACGGTCAAGGCCGGATCCTGGGGGCTGCGCACGGTCGAGAAGCAGATCCGAATACTCGAACGTGCCGACCGCGACCTCCTGCCGGTCTTCTACCTGGTCGACTCCGCGGGAGGGCGCCTCACCGACATGGCGGGCTTCTTCGCCCATCGACGCGGCGCCGCGCGGATCTTCCACCTCCAGGTCCGCCTCAGCGGGCGGGTGCCGCAGCTCTGCTGCCTCTTCGGCCCGAGCGCCGCCGGCGGGGCGTACATGCCGGCGTTCTGCGACTGGGTCGCGATGGTCGACGGGAACGCCTCGATGTACCTCGCGTCGCCGAGGATCGCCGAGATGGTCATCGGAGAGAAGGTGACCCTTGAGGAGATGGGCGGCGCGAAGATGCACACGACCGTCTCCGGCTGCGCGGACCGCCTCTGCGCCGACGACGCCGAGGCCATCGGTGCGGCCCGGCGGCTGTTCTCCTACCTGCCGGGCAACTGGTCGGTGAGACCCGGCCACCTGGAGCCCGACGCCGCGGAGAGCGACGACTGGGACGGCGTCGTCCCCGACAACCCGAAGAGCCCGTACGACGTCCGCCTGGTGGTTCGGCGGATCGTCGACTCCGGCAGCTTCTTCGAGGTGAAACCGGAGTACGCGCGGGAGATCGTCGTCGGCTTCGCCCGGCTCGGCGGCCGCGTGGTCGGGCTGATCGCCAACCAGCCGCTCGTCAACGGCGGGGCGATCTTCGTCGACTCCGCGGACAAGGCCGCGCGCTTCATCATGCTGGCCGACGCCTTCAACATCCCGGTCGTCTTCCTTCAGGACGTACCCGGATTCATGATCGGATCCGCGGTGGAGCGCCGCGGCATCATCCGCCACGGTGCCAAGATGATCACCGCGATGGCCTCCGCGGAGGTGCCGCGGTTCACGGTCGTCGTGCGCAAGGCCTACGCGGCCGGGTTCTACGCCATGTGCGCGCCCGGTTTCGAGCCGACCGCGACCCTCGCGCTGCCGACCGCCCAGATCGGAGCGATGGCCGCCGAGGCCGCCGTCAACGCCGTGTACGCCAATCGGCTCGCGGCGATCACGGACCCCGTCGAACGCGCCGAGTTCACGGCGGCCAGACGCGCGGAGTACGACAGGGAGATCGACCTGCTGCGGAACGCCTCCGACCTGGTCGTGGACGAGGTCGTGCAGCCGCACGCACTACGGGACGCGTTGATCGCCCGGCTGCGCGCCGCCGAAGGCTGGGAACGTCGTCCGGCCGGCCGGCACCATCCGGTCTGGCCCGTCTAGCGGAGGTCGTCGTAGATGTCAGGAATGCCGTACGAGGAGCTGGCCGTCGGCCAGATCATCCCGCACGCCACCACGCGGACGGTGACCGAGGCGGACAACACGCTGTTCACGTGCATGACCATGAACCCGCAGCCGCTGCACCTGGACGCGGAGTTCGCCGGGGCGAGCGAGTTCGGCCGGCGGCTGGTCAACTCGCTGTTCACCCTGGGGCTGGTCGTGGGCCTGTCCGTCCCCGAGCTCACCCTCGGCACGACCATCGCCAATCTGGGGTTCGAGAGGATCGACTTCCCGAAGCCGGTGTTCCACGGCGACACGATCCGCGCGGAGAGCGAGATCGTCGCACTGCGGGAATCCAGGTCACGTCCGGACGCCGGGCTGATGACGGTCGACCACCGTGGGATCAACCAGCGGGGCGAGGTCGTGTGCCTCGCACGCCGCGTCGCCCTGATGCGGAGGAGACCGTGAGCGCCCGCCCGGCTCCGGCGGTGCTCTTCGCCCCCGGCCACCGGGCCGAGGTGCTGAGAAAACTGCCCAGGAGCGCGCCGGACGCGGTGGTCATCGACCTTGAGGACAGCGTGCCGGCCGCGGCGAAACCGCTCGCCCGGGAGAACGCGCGCGACCTGACGGCGGAGCTCGCCGCGGTGGCTCCGGCGCTGCCCGTCTATCTGAGGGTCAACCCCGCGGGCTCCCCCTTCTTCGAGGACGATCTCGCCGCGCTGCCGGACGGCCTGGCCGGCGTCGTCCTGCCCAAGCTGGAGTCGCCCGGCCGGCTGGCCCGTATCCCGGGGCTGCCGGTGATCGCCGGAATCGAGACCGCGGCCGGTGTGGCGCGAGTGGAGCGGCTGCTCGTGGGCCCGGTCGTCGCGTGCTACTTCGGTGCCGAGGACTTCGTCACCGACATGGGCGGGCGGAGGACCCCGGCGTCGACCGAGGTGCTCTACGCCCGGTCCCGTGTCGCGCTGGCCGCGCGCCTGGCGAATGTCGTCGCCCTCGACCAGGCGGTGGTCGAGATCTACGACACCGAACGGTTCCGCCGGGACGCGGCGGTGGGCCGCGCGATCGGCTACGCGGGCAAGCTCTGCCTTCACCCCGCCCAGGTCCCCCTCGCCCAGGCGGCCTTCGGGCCGTCGGCCGCGGAGGCCGAGCGGGCCGAACGGATCATCCGCGCCTACGAGGCCGCCGGGGAGGGCGTCATCGTCGACGACGGACAGATGATCGACGGACCGCTCGTCCAGCGGGCCCGCGCGATCGTCGACGCCGCAAGGAGACTGAAAGGAGATCCGCGATGAGTGTGTTCGGCAGAATGGCCGGGTCCGGGTACGAGCAGGTGGTGTTCGGCCACGACGAGGAGACCGGGCTGCGCTCGATCATCGTCATCCACGACACCTCGCTCGGCCCCGCCCTCGGCGGCGTTCGGATGCACCCGTACGACAGTGAGGACGCGGCGCTGGAGGACTGCCTGCGGCTGGCACGCGGCATGACCTTCAAGGCGGCCGTGGCCGGACTGCACCTCGGCGGGGGCAAGAGCGTGATCATAGGGGATCCTCGGACCCAGAAGACCGAGGCGCTGCTGCGGGCGCACGGCCGGCTCATCCAGACCCTGGGCGGCCGCTACATCCCCGGCATCGACATCGGCACGGATCAGGCCGACATGGACGTCCTCGCCCACGAGGTCGCGACCGTGTCCTGCGACGGAGAGGACCCGTCCCCGCAGACCGCCCTCGGCGTGCTGGAGGCGATCAGGGCCGGCGTGCGCGCGGCGTTCGGCACCGACGTCCTGTCCGGTGTCCGCGTGGCGGTCCAGGGGGTCGGGCACGTCGGCGGCGCGCTCGCACGCCTGCTCTCCGCCGAGGGCGCGAGACTCCTGATCGCCGACGTCGACGAGACGAGGGCGGCGGCACTGGCCGAGGAGCTTGGCGCTGAGGTCGTCGACGTGGCCGATGTCGCGTCGGTGTCGTGCGACGTCTACGCTCCGTGCGCGTTCGGCGGGGTCGTCAACGAGACGACGCTGTCAGGGCTGAGGTGCAGGGTCGTCGCCGGCGCGGCCAACAACGTGCTCAGCCACGATCGGCTCGCGGAGAGGCTGCGGGACCTCGGCGTCGTCTACGTGCCCGACTATCTCGCCAACGCCGGCGGACTCGTCTTCCTTGAGGAGGAACTGCTCGGCCACTCCCGGGCGGAACGTGAGAAGCGGATCCGGGGCATCTACCACCTGGCCACCCGGGTCGTCGAGGAGTCGAACCGGCGCGGGGTCTCGACCGTGGTCGCGGCCGACGCGATCGTCCGGGAGCGACTGGCCGCCGCGCGGTCGGCGGGCGCGGCCCAGGTCGCGGTCTGGAGGACACCGTGACCGGTCCGAGAACGGTCGCGCTCACCGACAGGTACAGGCTACTGGACGGGCTGGTACACCTGACCGGTATCCAGGCGCTCGCCCGGCTCCCGCTTGAGCAGGCACGGCTGGACGCGCGAGCCGGCCGGAACACCGCCACGTTCATCAGCGGGTACGAGGGCTCCCCCCTGTCCGGCTACGATCTCGAACTCGCACGCCACATCGACCTGCTGCGCGAGCACAACGTCGTCTTCCAACCCGGCCTGAACGAGGAACTGGCGGCCACGTCGGTCGCGGGCAGCCAGCTCGCGGCGTCGGTCGAGGGTTTCCGGTACGACGGCGTGGTCGGTATCTGGTACGGGAAGGCGCCGGGGCTGGACCGCGCGTCCGACGCGTTGCGGCACGCCAACCTGGCGGGCACCTCCCCCCTGGGCGGAGCGCTCGCCGTCGTCGGCGACGACGGCGGGGCGAAGTCGTCCAGTGTGCCGTCGTCCTCCGAACCGGCCCTCGCCGACCTAGGGATGCCCACGCTCTCACCGGGCGACTCTCAGGAGGTCCTCGAACTCGGCCTGCACGGGGTCGCGCTGTCGAGGGCAAGCGGTCTCTGGGTCGGGCTGAAGATCGCCACCGCGGTCGCCGACGGGGCGTGCACCGTGCGCGTCACACCTGACCTGGTCAACCCGTCGCAGCCGGATATCGAGATCGACGGGCGTCCGTACCGGCACACCGTGACCGGTTTCCTGCTGCCGCCGTGGCTGGCGTCGCTCGAACGGGACCTCTACCGCGCCCGGATGGAGATCGCCCGCCGCTACGCCCGGCTCAACGGCCTCAACCGGATCACCCGTTCCGCGCCGGACGCCCGGATCGGGATCGTCGCCGCCGGAAAGAGCTACCTCGACCTGCGGCAGGCGTTGCGCGCCCTCGGCCTCGACGACGCCGAGCCGGCCGCACGCGGCATCCGGCTGCTCAAGGTCGGCATGGTCTGGCCGCTGGAGCCGGAGATCACACGGGAGTTCGCCGCCGGACTGCGGGAGATCGTGGTGGTCGAGGAGAAGCGGGCGTTCCTTGAGACACAGCTGAAGGAGGTGCTGTACGGGGTGCCGGGGGCGCCGGCCGTCCACGGCAAGACCGGACCGGACGGCAGGCCCCTGCTGGCCCTCGACGGCGAGCTGGACGTCGACGTCATCGCCGCGGCACTCGCCGGACGGCTGGCGGCCCACGGAGACTTTCCCTCCGTCCGGGCATGGCGGGAGCGACGACGTCCCCCCGGGGGCCGGTCACGTCCGCCGCTCCCGTTGCTGACCCGCACTCCGTACTTCTGTTCCGGCTGCCCCCACAACACCTCGACCAAGCCCCCGGAGGGCTCCCTCATCGGCGGCGGCATCGGCTGCCACGCCATGGTCCTGCTCATGGATCCCGGGCAGGTCGGAGACGTGCTCGGACTGACCCAGATGGGCGGGGAGGGAACCCAGTGGATCGGCATGGCCCCGTTCGTCGACAGCGCGCACCTGGTGCAGAACATCGGCGACGGCACCTTCCACCATTCGGGAAGCCTGGCCGTCCGAGCCGCCGTCGCGGCGGGAGTCTCGATCACCTACCGGCTGCTCCACAACTCCGCGGTGGCCATGACCGGCGGACAGCGCGCGGTCGGCGCGCTGTCCGTCCCCGACCTCACCCGGCTCCTGACCACCGAGGGCGTACGGCGCGTCATCGTCACCACCGACGATCCGAAACGGTACGGGAAGGCCGACTTTCCCGTCGGCACGGAGGTCTGGCACCGCGACCGCATCGACGAGGCGCAGCGGGTTCTCGCCGGGGTGGAAGGCGTGACCGTGCTGATCCACGACCAGGAGTGCGCCGCGGAGAAGCGTCGCAAGCGCAAGCGCGGCACGCTTCCGGCCCCGCCGACGAGGGTGGTGATCAACGAGCGGCTCTGCGAGGGCTGCGGCGACTGCGCCTGGAAGTCGAACTGCCTGTCCGTGCAGCCCGTTCAGACCGAGTTCGGGCGCAAGACCCGAATCCACCAGTCCTCCTGCAACGTCGACTACTCCTGCCTCGAAGGGGACTGTCCCTCCTTCCTGGTCGTGCGGCCGGGCCGCGGCGGTCCCCGGCGCCCGCAGGCGCCGGACATCGCGGCCGACGAGCAGCCCACCCCACCGCGGATCGTCGGCGATGAGGACTTCGCCATGCGGATCACCGGCGTGGGCGGCACCGGAGTGGTCACGGTCGCCCAGGTGCTGGCGACGGCGGCCCTGATCGCCGGACGCCACGTACGCGCCCTGGACCAGACGGGCATGGCCCAGAAGGGGGGCGCGGTCGTCTCCGACCTCAAGATCAGCGCTGCCCCCAGGGAGGCGGCCGGCAAGCTCGCCGCCGGCGAGGCCGACCTCTACCTCGGCTGCGACCTTCTGGTGGCGGCCGATCCGAAGAACCTCGCCGTGGCCCACCCGGGGCGTACCGTCACGGTGGCCTCGACGGCGCAGGTGCCGACCGGTGAGATGGTCGTCAACCCCGACGTCGGCTTTCCCGATCCCGACGGCGTCCTCGATCGGCTCCGTGCCGCCGGTCGCGCCGCCGAGAGCGTGTTCGTCGACGCCGGAGCGCTGTCGGAGGAACTCCTCGGCGACAGCCAGTACGCCAACATGCTGCTCGTCGGTGCCGCCTACCAGGCCGGGGCGATCCCCCTGCCGGTCGAGGCCATCGAGGAGGCGATCGGACTCAACGGAGCGGCGGTGGAGGCGAACCGGCAGGCGTTCCGGTGGGGGCGGCAGACCGTCGCCTCCCCCGAGGCGCTCGCCGAGACCCGGGCCCGGCTGCGCTCACCCGGACCGGGCACGCCACCCCCGCCGCCGGAGGGCGTCGGTCGGATACTGCGCCTGGTCGCCGCGGAGCCGGACTCCGAACTGACCCGGCTGGTCGCGATCAGGGTCCCCGACCTCGCCGGTTACGCCGACGCCCGGTACGCCGCCGACTACGCCGGAGTGGTCGAGCGGGTGCGGGCGCGCGAGGCGGCCCTGCTGCCCGGCTCCACCGCGCTCGCCGAGGTCGTCGCGCGTAACCTGTACAGGCTGATGGCCTACAAGGACGAGTACGAGGTCGCCAGGCTGGCCCTGGATCCGGCCGTCGCCGCGGACATCACCACCCGGTTCGGGCCGGGCGCGAGTTACTCGTGGAAGCTGCACCCGCCGATCCTGCGGACTCTGGGGATGCGCCGGAAGATCACTCTGGGGCCGTGGTTCCGCCCGGCGTACCGTGTCCTGCGGGGGATGCGGCGGCTACGGGGCACGGTGTTCGACCCCTTCGGACACGCGGCGGTCCGCCGGGTCGAGCGCGCCCTGATCACCGAGTACCGTGACGTGGTCGACCGTCTGCTCGACGAGCTGACCGCCGGCAACCATCCCGCGGCCGTCGAGATCGCCGAACTGCCGGAGCTCGTGCGAGGCTACGAACACGTCAAGCTGGGCAACGTTGACCGCTACCGCCTCCGGCTCGCCGAGCTGCTGTCGGCCTTCGCCCGGACCGGGCCGCCGGCCGAACCCTGACGTCGCGTGTTCCGGCTCGGCGCAGGGAGGGAAGGGCGACGACGCCTCGCGCGGAGTCGGGCCGGGACGACGCCCGGCGAACCCGGAACGTGACGCCTGGGGGGCGCGCTCCCGGTGCCCCGGTTCTGTCGGCGGGGTGGCGTAGGGTCCCTCCCATGTGCCGGAGTATCAAAACCCTTCGGGAGCCCTACGCCAGCGACGTGACCGACGAGGATGTGCGGGCCGCCGCGCTGCAGTACGTCCGTAAGGTCTCCGGGTTCCGGGCTCCGTCCACGCGCAACGCCGAGGCTTTCGAGCGGGCCGTGGACGTCGTCGCCGCCGCGACGCAGGCCCTTCTCGAAGACCTCCAGCTGAGACAGGCCCCCCGCCGGCGGTCACAGGCGTGAGACCCGGCCCGGTCACCGGGGAAATCCTGCCCGGTCACCGGGGGAGACCCTGGCCGGGCCCCGGGGCGTTCGGCCAGGGAGGACGCGGGCGTGGCTAGCCGACGTTGGCGCAGATCACGTAGACGCTGATGCCGACGTCGTTGTAGCCGTCCTGGCGGCCGAGGCCGATCCAACCGGCCCCGTCGTCGGTGGGGAAGGAGCCGACCAGGATCGCGCGGTTGCCCTGGGCCTCGGCGCCCCCTCCGATGGCCCGCTTGCCGCCGGGGCAGCGGACGACGCGCCGGGTGAAGTTGGGCACGTTGGCGTTGGGCAGCTTGACGATCTGGTAGCCGCTGAAGTCGGCCGCGGAGGGCAGGGGGGCGGAGGCGGCGGCCGGGCCGGCCGCGGCGACCGTCGTCAGACCGGCGCAGCCGATCAGGGCGGCCATGGCGATGGTCGTGAGCCTGCTGTGACGCATGTTCTCTCCTGGGTCTGGTGGTGCCGATGTGGTCACACAAAGTAAATAGATGGATACCTGGAGTGTCCAGGCATGATTCTGTGACCATGAGGTGACTTGCCGTGAGCGGCCCCTCGGCCGTACAAGACCTCGTCGCCGCCCCCGCCCGCCCGGGATGGATGGCCCGCCGGCGCGGGCGGGTGGACGCGGCCGGCGGGCTCACCCTCCGGGCCGCCCCCTCTCGCCGCGCCTCCGGCGTCTCCCGTGTCCCCGGTGGCCCGGTGGTCACGGTGGTTTCGGAGGGGGCGCCGAACTCGCCGTAATCACGTGGGTCTCAGGGGTTGACGGGCCGTGTCCACGCCGTACCATGACGTAAAGTAATCGAACGCGAACCCTCTGTTGTTGGACGGCCGCCCGTTCGGTCCCCTCGCCTCTCGCGTGCGATTACGGGAGCCAAGGAAAGTGTGCAAACCAGACATTTAACTCAACTTCGCTCTGCTCGCCATGTCGGCGGCGCGGTTGTGTCTGGAGGTCCACCCCCCGGCCGATGGAGAACGGCATGCGTCAGTTACGGAAGGTAATCGTCAGGACTCTCTGCGTCGCCCTCATGCTCGCGGCCGGGCTCGTCGCCGTGAACACGAGCGCGCAGGCCGCGGTCCCCAACCGGTGGGGCTTCGCCTACGTCGACGTCCCCAACGGCGTCCCCAACCCCACCCACCAGGCGGGAAGCTGGCCGGCCGCCTTCAACGTCTCGGTCGCGACCCCGCTCGGCGGGCCGACCCTGGTGAGGTTCCCGCAGATCGCGACCAACGGCGGTGTCGTGCACGTCACGGCCGTCTCCGACGGTCCCCACTGGTGCCAGGCCCTGTGGTGGGGGCCTTCGGGCGCCGACCAGTTCGTGGCGGTGCGCTGCTACCGGTACGGCGGGGCCCCGGTGGTCATCCCCTTCACCGTCGTCTTCGAGCAGAGCAGCGGGGTGCTGCCCGCGCCCCAGGGGTTCGGCTACGTCCACTACAGCGGGGTCACGATCGCCACGCAGTTCAACTCCGCCGGAGGCCCGCCCAACACCGTCGTCCCCGGTCCCCCGGGGGTCTGGACGGTCACGCTGCCCGGCCTCGGCTCGACGGGCCGGACCGGCGGCGTCCAGGTGACCGCGCTCAACCCCACGCAGCCGGCCCGCTGCAAGGTGGGCGGATGGGCGTCGGCGCCGGGCGCCCAGGTGGTCCAGGTGCGCTGCCACAACGCTCTCAACGTCCCGCTCAACACCGGCTGGACGCTGACCTACCAGCGCGAACGGGCCATCACCGGGGCGGCGGTCCCGCCGAAGAACTTCGCCTACACCTTCGACAACAACCCGGCCAACCCCGGCCCCTACTCCCCGCTGCCGGTGGCGGTCAACTACAACTCCCAGGGCGGCCTGAACACCGTGCAGACCGCCGGTCCCGGCTTCCGCCTGATCACCTTCCCGGCGGTCGGAGTCCTGCCCGACCACGTCCAGGTCACCGCCTACGGCCCCGGCCCGGAATACTGCAACCTGCTCACCCTCTGGGGCACCGGCGGGCTGAACGCGACCGTCCGTGACGTCGTCTGCTACAACGCCGTCGCCCGAGTGAACCAGCGCTCCCTGACCTCCTACACCTCGGCCCGCTGATCCCGGGCCCGGCACGGGTCTCCCCGCACGGACGCGGCGCCCTGCCCGGCGCCGGCGGCCTCCCCTCGGGAGTCGCCGGCTCCGGCCTCCGCGTGGAAGGCCCGCCTCGCGCGCGGGAATGCCCTCTCACGCGCGGGAAGGCCCGCCGCGCACGGGAGGGCCCGCCTCACATGTTGATCATGTGACCCGCCAGTCCGTGGATCGCCTCCTTGACCGCCTCACCGAGCGTGGGGTGGGCGTGCACGTTCCGCGCCACCTCGGCGACCGTCAGATCCCACTGCTGGGCCAGCGTCAGCTCGGGCAGCAGCTCGGTGACCTCAGGGCCGATCAGGTGGGCGCCGATCAGCTCGCCGTGCTCGGCGTCGCTCAGGATCTTGACGAACCCCGTGATGTCGCCCAGGCCGTGGGCCTTGCCGTTGGCGCTGAACGGGAACTTGGCCACCTTCACGTCGAAGCCCAGCTCCCTGGCTTGGGCCTCGGTGAAGCCGAAGCTGGCGATCTGGGGCTGGCAGTACGTCGCCCGGGGGATCATCACGTAGTCGAGCTCCATCGTCTCGGCGTCCGCGATGGTCTCCGCCGCGACGATCCCCATCGCCTCGGCGGCGTGCGCGAGCATCAGCTTGGCGGTCACGTCGCCGATGGCGAAGATGTGCGGCACGTTCGTACGGCCCCGGCCGTCGACGCGGATGGCGCCCCGGTCGGTCAGGGCGACCCCGGTCCGCTCCAGCCCGTACCCCTCCACTCTGGGCTGGAAGCCGATCGCCTGCAGCACCCTGTCGGTTTCGAGAACCTGCTGCCGCCCGTCACGCGAGACCGTCACGCGGACCCTGTCGCCGGAGTCGTCGATGGACTCCACGCGGGTCGAGGTCAGGATCTCGATGCCGAGCCGCTTGTAACGCCGTGCCAGCTCGGCCGAGACCTCCTCGTCCTCCAGCGGGACGACGCGGTCGAGGAACTCCACGATCGTCACCTTGACCCCGTAGTTGTGCAGGATGTAGGCGAACTCGACGCCGATCGCGCCCGCGCCCGCGATGACGATGCTCTCGGGCAGTTCCTCGCTCAGGATCTGCTCCTCGTACGTCACCACCCGGTCCGTCACCGACGTCCCCGGCAGCAACCTCGTGGTCGCCCCCGTCGCGATGACGCAGTGGTCGAACGTCACCGTCCGCTCGCCGCCGTCACGGCCGGTCACCAGCAGGGTGCCGGCGTCGGCGAACGTTCCCCACCCGTCGTACTCGGTGATGCCGTTCTTCTTCATCAGGTAGTGCACGCCCTTGACGCGCCCGTCGGCGACCTTGCGGCTGCGCCTGAACGCCTCGCCGTAGTCGAAGGTGACCTCGCCCTCGACGCGGATGCCGAACGTCTTGGCCTCGCGGGTGAACAGGTGGGCGAGTTCGGCGTTGCGCAGCAGCGCCTTGGAGGGGATGCATCCCACGTTGAGACAGACGCCGCCCCAGTAACGGTCTTCGACAATCGCGGTGCTCAGCCCCAGCTGGGCGGCCCGGATCGCGGCCACGTATCCTCCGGGGCCCGCACCGAGGACTACCACGTCATAGTGAGTGCTCATGGATCGGACAATATTCAATGCGGGGCCGTCCGGGGTGTGGCGGGATCCGATTTCGCGTCACCGTCACCGTGGGCGGCGGGTGTGCCCCGGGGCGGGCGGTGGTGGGGGGAAGGGAGACCCTGGAGGAGAGACCCGGGCGCGGAAACCGGCCGATCGGGATGGGAGAACCGGCGGGAACCCCTCCGTTTGTGGTCGACCCGTTCGCCGGGCATGCTGGCCGGCCAGGACGAGGGGTTGGACAACCCGATACGGCGGAGAGGGGTTCCGATGACCGATGAGGACGGCAGGAAGGCGGGGGGCGACCTGTCCGGGGACGGCGCGGAGGTCTTCGTCTCGGTCGCGGAACGGGTACGGCGCAGCCTGACCGACTCCTCGCCGGGGGAGCGGCTGATCGCCAGGACCCTGCTGGCGAACTACCCCACGGCCGGGCTGGAGACCACGGCGCGACTGGCCGAACGCGCGGGGGTGAGCGCCCCGACCGTGGTCAGGTTCGTGGCCCGGCTGGGTTTCGGGGGATACCGGGCGTTCCAGCAGGCGCTGCGGGACGAGATCGAGGCCCGGCGGGCCTCGCCGCTCACGCTCGCCCAGCAGCTCGGCTACGGGGTGAGCCCGGACTCGCTGCGGGTGACGGCCGGATCGACCTTCCGGCAGCGGCTGGACGAGTCCTTCGCGGCGCTGTCGGACTCCGAGCTGGAGGCGGTGGTCGCCCTGCTGGCCGACCCGGGCCGCCGGATCGCGTCGATCGGGGGACGGTTCTCGCACCTTCTCGCCGAATATCTCGACCTGCATCTGCGGCAGCTGCGGCCGGGTACCCGCGTGCTCGACGCCCGGCCGGAGAGCCTGGCCGCCTTCTCGGTGGACATCGGGCGGCGCGATGTCGTCGTGGTCTTCGACTACCGCCGCTATCAGCGTGACATCGTGGAGTTCGCCCGCCGCGCGCACGACAGGGGGGCCAAGGTGGTGCTCTTCACCGATCCGTGGCTCTCTCCCGCGTCGGAGATCGCGGATCTGGTGATCTCCGTCCGGGTCGAGGTGCCGAGCCCGTTCGACAGTCTCGTCCCGGCGCTCGCGCTGGTGGAGACGGTGGTCGCGGGGGTGACGGTGCGGCTGGGGAAGGCCGGTGAGGAACGACTGCGGCAGTGTGAGGAGATCGTGGGCGACGTCACGCTCGGCTGACCGGCATGTCCGGATAGATCTGCAATAAAAATTTCACAAGTTCTTGTTAACGGTCTTGGTGAAAGCTAAATTTCATCGACAAGTGCTGGTTGTGTCACCGGCGCCGTTGTCACCCCAGGAGGTGCCATGACCGAAGAACTGCGCCCGCCTCGCAAATTACGCCTGTGGGAGGCGCTGGCCCTGTCCGTCGGGCTGATGAGCCCCACCCTCGCCATGGCCCTGAACGGCGCCGGAGTGGTGACCAAGGTCGGCAAGGCCGTGCCGCTGGTCTTCGTGCTCGGGCTGTTCGGGGTGGCGCTGGTCGCCTACGGGTTCGTACGGCTGACCCGCCACTTCAACCACGCCGGATCGGTCTACGCCCTGGCCGGGGTCACCCTGGGGCCCCGGGCCGGGTTCTTCGGCGGATTCGCGCTGGTGGGAACCTACGTCTTCTTCACCGTGTGCACGCTGGCGGCGACCCCGGTGTTCATCGAGGCGTTCGCCACCGCGGTCGGCTTCTCGCTGCACATCCCCTGGTCCGTCGTGGCGGCCGTGGCGTGCGCCGGTGTCTGGATGGTGAACTCCCGCGAGTCCCGCATCACCGCCAGGACCCTGCTGCTCGTCGAGGGCGTCGGCATCGCCGGCATGCTGGTGCTCAGCGCCGTCATCGTCTTCCGCACCGGGAGCGGGAGCGCCCCCGCCGGGCAGACGCTCGACCTGTCGGCGTTCGGATTCGGCGGCACCACGGCGAGCGCGGTGATGACCGCCCTGGTGTTCGCGTTCCTGTCCTGGGCGGGCTTCGAGGCGTGCGCCTCGCTGGGCGAGGAGACCGCCGACCCCCGGCGTAACGTGCCGCGCGCCCTGGTGGGAAGCGTGCTGCTCACCGGCGGCCTGTACATCTTCGTGATGTTCGCCCAGACCATCGGCTTCGGCACCGACGCCAAGGGGGTCGCCGCGTTCGCCGGCGCCGAGTCCTCGCTGTCGGCCCTGGCGCAGAACTACCTCGGCACCTGGTTCCTGCTGGTCATCGCCTTCACCGCCGCGGCGTCGGCGTTCGCGTCCGCGATCAGCTCCAGTGCGGCGGCGAGCCGCCTCATGTTCGCCCTCGCCAGGGACGGCTTCGGCCCGAAGCCTCTCGCCCGGGTCAACCCGCGCTCCGGGACCCCCAACGTCGCCCTGGGCGCCGCGCTGGCCGTCGCCCTGATCGGCGACCTGATCCTCAACGTCACCGGCGTCTCCGCCTTCGACACCTACTACTGGTTCGCCACGCTCGGCGTGCTCTGCCTGCTGGTGGCCTACGCGGTCGCCGGGGCGGGCGTGATCGCCTTCATTCTCTCCGGCCGGGGGCGGATCCCCCGGTATGAGATCGTGATACCGGTGCTGGCCATCGGCTTCCTCTGCTTCGTCTTCTACCAGCAGTCGGTGGGACAGACCAGCCCGTACAACTACTTCCCGTGGATCGCCGGCGCCTGGTGCCTGGCGGGACTGGCGACCGTGCTGGTCGCGCCGCAACTGGCCCGCCGGATCGGCGAACGCCTCACCGCCGAGCTGACCAGGACCGACGCCATCGCCGCCGCCGAGAAGGAGGCGGCCCAGGCATGATCCTGTCCCCCTACCAGGAGAATCCCGCCATGAACGCAGCAGTGCCCACCGTCTTCACGGCGACCTGCGACCTGGCCGCGCAGTTCCGCGGCCGTGCCGTACCCGCCTCGCGTGAGGAGGCGCTGCTGCGTGGCGGGACCGGGTGGGTCCCCGCGGACCTGGCCATCACCTGCTTCGGGCCGATCGCCGACAACGTGTTCGGCTCCACGGGTGACCTGCGGCTCATGCCCGACCCCGCCACCCGCGTCGACATCCCCGCGGACGGCGACATACCGGGCACGCGGCTCTACCTGGCCGACCAGACGCTGCCCGACGGAACACCCTGGCAGTGCTGTCCCCGGAGGTTCCTGGCCTCGGCGGTCGAGGAGTTCGGCGCCGAACTCGGCGTCACCGTGATCGCCGCGTTCGAACACGAGTTCACCCTGACGGGCATGCCCTCGGGCCCGTCGTTCTCCTTCGAGAAGTACCGGTCCGCCGAACCGTTCGGCACCGACCTGGTGACGCTCCTGGAACAGGCCGGGTTCGCCCCCGAGACCTGGCTGCCGGAGTACGGCGACGCGCAGTACGAGATCACGCTCAGCCCGGTCGAGGCCCGCGTGGCCGCCGACCGGGCTGTACTGCTGCGCGAACTGGTCCGCGACCTCGCCCGGCGGCGCGGGCTGCGGGCCTGTTTCGCCCCGCTCCCCAACCTGGAGGGCAGCGGGAACGGCGTGCACATCCACCTGTCGTTCTACGACGCCGACGGCAACCCCGCGCTCCACGACCCGTCCAGGCCGGGCGGGCTGTCGGCGCTGGGGACGGGGTTCTCCGCCGGAATCCTGCGCCACGCCCCGGCCGTTACCGCCGTGACGGCCGCGAGCCCGGTGTCGTTCCTGCGCCTGACCCCGCACCGGTGGAGCGCGGGCGGGGCCTTCCTCGCCGAGCGCAACCGGGAGGCCATGCTCCGGATCTGCCCGGGGACAGGCCCGGACGCCGGAGCTCAGCTCAACCTGGAATACCGGGCCGCCGACGCGACCGCCAACCCCTGGCTCGCGCTCGGCGTCCTGCTCAGGGCGGGGCTGGAGGGGATCCGCCGAGGCTACCCGGAGCCGGTCGTCTGGCCGGAGTCGGCCACCGAGTCCGACCTCGTCGTCGTGCCGCCGCTGCCCAAGACGCAGGAGGAGGCGCTGAACGAACTGGAGAGGGACGAGGTCGTCGGCGGTTTCCTCGCCCCCGACCTGCTGCACACCTACCTGTCGGTCAAACGGGCCGAGCTGAACACGCTGGCCGGGCTGGACGACGCGGAGCGCTGCCGGAGGATGGCCGATGTCCACTGAATCCCTTGAGCCTCCGAGTCGGGACGGGTCCCTGGCACGGGCGATCGAGGCGATCCCGCTGGTGGATCACCACGTTCACGGCGCCTTGGCCGAGGACGTGTCCCGGCGGGAGTTCGAGGAGCTGATCACCGAGTCCAACCGGCCGGTGCCCGGCTGGATGACCCAGTTCGACTCCCAGGTCGGCTTCGCCGTCCTGCGGCACTGCGCGCCCGTGCTCGGCCTCGACCCGCATCCGGACCCCGAGACCTACCTCGCGCGCCGTACCGAACTCGGCACCGAGGAGGTCAACAGGCGCCTGCTCGCCGCCGGCGGGATCGGTCACTTCCTGGTCGAGACGGGCTACCTGGGGGAGCGGATCCTCGGCCCCGGCCGGATGTCCACCGTCACCGGCCGCCCGGCCGACGAGGTCGTCCGGCTGGAGTCGGTCGCCGAACGGGTCGTCGCCGACGGGACCGACGCCGCCGGCTTCGCCGCCCGCTTCGAGGCGGCCCTGTGGCAGCGCAGCCGTACGGCACGCGGCCTGAAGACGATCGTCGCCTACCGCCACGGGCTCGACTTCGACCCCCGTCCGCCCACCCCCAACGAGGTGACGGCGGCGGCCGGCCGCTGGCTGCGCACGGTCGAGCGGACCGGGACGGTCCGGGTCGACGACCCCGTGCTGCTGCGCCACCTGATCTGGCAGGGGATCGAGCGCGGCCTGCCGCTGCAGTTCCACATCGGGTACGGCGACCCCGACGTGGACCTCCACCGCTCCGACCCGCTCCTGCTGCGGGGGCTCATCGAGCTGGCCGAGCCCCGGGCGGTCCCCCTGCTCCTGCTGCACTGCTACCCGTTCCACCGCAACGCCGGCTATCTCGCCCAGGTCTATCCGAACGTCTACTTCGACGTCGGCCTGGGAGTGAGCTACACCGGGGCGCGCAGCGTGGCCGTCGTGGCCGAGAGCCTGGAACTGGCCCCGTTCGCCAAGATTCTCTTCTCCTCGGACGCCTGGGGCCCCGCGGAGCTGCACCACCTGGGCGCCCTGCTCTGGCGCCGCGCGATGACCCGGGTCCTCTCCGGCTTCGTCGCGGACGGGGAGTGGACCGAGAGCCAGGCGGTACGGGTCGCCACCATGGTCGGCGCCCAGAACGCCCGTCGTGTCTACGGCCTCGGAGAGGCCGAGTGAACCGCGTCGGCCCTTACCGTTATGAAGAGATCGGCGTTGACGACAGGCACGTCCACACGCTCAGGGGGATTGTGTGAACGACATCCACAGACGGCTCCGGGCCGCGCTCCGCGTCGAGCTGCCCGCGGCCTACGACCTGCGGCGGGAGCTGCACGCCGAGCCGTACGTGTCCGGCAGGGAGGAACCGACGCTCAAGCGTGTGCTGGACGCGCTGCCCCAGGGCACCGCGTCCGAGCGGGTGGCGGAGACCGGCGCCCTTCTCCGCATCGGCGGTGACGGGCCCGCCGTGGGGGTCCGCGGCGAGCTGGACGCCCTGCCGATCATGGAGGAGACCGGCGTTCCCTGGGCGGCGCGGAACGGCGTCATGCACGCCTGCGGCCACGATGTGCACCTGGCCGCGCTGGTCGCGCTGGCCAGGGCGGTCGACCGGGTGGACGGCGTGCCCGCCCCGATGGTCGCGGTGCTGCAACCACGCGAGGAGACCTACCCCTCAGGGGCCCTCGACATCGTCGAGTCCGGCGCGCTGGGCCGCCACCAGGTGGCCGCGATGGTCGCCGCGCACGTCCAGCCGGTGCTCGCCGCCGGGCAGACGGCCTGCACCCCCGGCGCGGTCAACGCCTCCGCCGACGAGTTCACGCTGATCGTCCGGGGGCAGGGCGGCCACGCGGCCTACCCTCAGCTCTCCCGCGACCCGGTCCTGGCGCTCGCCCAGATCATCGTGGCCGCGCAGCAGCTCGTTAGCCGTGACGCCGACCCGATGACGCCGACCGTGGTCACCTTCGGGACGGTGTCGGCGGGCACCGCCCCCAACGCCACCCCGGCCGAGGCGGTCGCCCGGGGTACGCTCCGCACGATGTCGGAGGCCTGGCGCGACCAGCTCCACGACCGGTTCGGCGTGATCGCGGACGGGGTCGCCCGCGCCCACGGCTGCGAGGCGGAGGTGCGGATCGTGCGCGGCGAGCCGGTGCTCGTCAACGACACCCGCCTCGCCGAGGAGACCGCCCGCCTGCTCAACGGCGCGACCCGCCACTCGGCCGCCACCCTGCGCTCCTGCGGAGCCGACGACTTCGCCTACTTCACCTCCCTCGTGCCGTCCCTGATGCTGTTCGTGGGCACCGACACCTCGTCGGGGCTGCACAGCCCAGGGTTCCTGCCGGGTGACGAGACGGTGGCGGCGGTCGCCGAGAGCCTCCTGGCCGCCTACCTCGCCGCCGCCCACCTGATCGGCGGCGGATGAGGGCGACGGGGGCTCAGACCTCCGCGCTTATGCGAACGGGGCCGCCCTTGAGGTCGACCGAGGTGAGGATCCCCGTCGGGACACGGAACACCCGGCCGGGAGCCACCGGCCACCAGAGCCGCCTCCGCGCGACGATCTTTCCGCCCTGCCGGAGGACGACGCGGGGAAACGGGATGTAGCCGAACTCCTCGACACTCGCGGAGGTCTCCTGATCGTCGGGCGCGGGTGGTGAATACTGGGTCATGGATCCCAACTCCTATGTTTCCTGTCAGAGGGCGCATCGGCTGGGGCTCCGGAGCCGGGTGGCGTTGCAGCGCCGCCCGGCTCCTCGAACCATCGGAACCTTCAGGACAGAACGATCACCCCGCCCTTGCGTGTGACGGCGTCCTGAATGCTTGACGGCGGTTCCGCCTCGGTGATGAGACCGGCGAACTCGCCCACGTCGGCGACCCGGTGTCGGGCGATCCGCCCGAACTTGCCGGAGTCGGCCAGCACGTACGAGCGCGTCGCGTTCCTGAGGATCGTCCTGCGTACGGCGATCTCGTCCAGGTAGTAGTCGGTCAGGCCGGCCACGGCGTCGACGCCGCCGGACCCCAGGAACGCGATGTCCGGGTTCAGGTCGGCGAAGAACGCCTGGGCGACCGAGTTGGAGAGCGCCAGATCCCCTCCCCGGAGCCTGCCCCCGCAGACCAGGACCTCCACGCCGGCCCGCTCGGAGAGCTCGGCCGCGACCAGGAGGGAGCAGGTGGCCACGGTTCCGGAGAAGTCCAGCGGCAGGGCACGGGCCACGTCGACGGCGGTGGTCCCCACGTCGATCACGATCGTCTGACCGGGGTGCGTGAGCGCCGCCGCGGCACGCCCGATGCGCGTCTTGGCCTCCGCGGCGGTCCCGGCCCGCTCGGCGAACGGGGTCTCCTCCCCGGCCGCCTGCCCGAGCGCGATCGTCGCGCCCCCGTGAACGCGCGCCAGCCTCCCCCGGCGCTCCAGCAGCACGAAGTCACGCCGGATCGTCTCCGCCGACACGCCGAGCTCGCGCGCGATCTCGTCTGTGCTGACCACCCGGGAGGTCCGCAGCGCCTCCCCGATCCGCGAATGCCGCTCAGCGGGCAGCATGCTTGACCGCTTCTGTGGAATTCTGTGCGTCCATGACGGGAAGTATGCTTCGGTGTTGTTTACACGTCAATACACAACCTTGACGTAAGCGGACTTTTTACCCAAAACGCCGCGGTCGCCCTGGGACGCCTCCGTACGAGGTCAACGGCCTGGCGTGACCCGGATCCGCGTGATCGTCGGCGCTGCCGCCCGCTCCCGGGAAGAAGAGTTCCGGTTACCGGTTCCATACGATGACGTCGACCAGGACGCCCCCCTCCGACGGGGCGGGTGGTCAGTATCCGGTGGCGGGATCAACGAGCCCCTCCAACGGATGACCCGCCCGCAGGTTGCGCACGTTCCGCTCGACCCGCTCGCAGAACATCCGCGTGACGTACTCCGCCGAGTCCGCGCAGTGCGAGGTGATGAGGACCCTCGCGTCGCTCCACAGCGGGTGCCCCTCGGGCAGCGGCTCGGGTTCCGTCACGTCCAGCCCGGCCGCGGAGATCGTCCCCGCCCTGAGGGCCTCGACGAGCGCGTCGGTGTCGATGTGCGCACCACGCGCGACGTTGACGACGACGGCGTGCGCGGGCAGCAGCGCCAGTTCGGCGGCGCCGACGATGTGCCTCGTCTCCGGCGTCAGCGCGAGGGCCAGCACCAGGACGTCGGTCTCGGGAAGTACGGCGTGCAACGCCGACGAGGGCAGCGTCTCCTCGGCCCCCTCGATCTGCTCTGGGCGGCGGCGCACCACTGTGACCCGGCAGCCGAACGGCCGCAGAAGACGGATGAACTCCGAGGCTATGCCGCCGCCACCGAGGATCGTCACCCGCAGACCGTGCAGGGACCGGGGATCCACCGAACACCAGTGAGGCGTCCGGGCCTGCAGGGAGACACCGCGCAGGCAGGCCAGCGTCAACATCAGCGCGTGCTCGCTCACCTGCCCCGCGAACGCCCCCTTCGCGCACGTGAAGACCACGGGACGCCGGAAGACCCCCGACGCCGTGAATCTCTCCACCCCCGCCCACGGAAACTGCACCCACCCGATCCCGGGATGACCGTCCAGCACCGGCCCGAGCCGCTCCGGCTCTCCGGGCACGAGCCACACGAGCCCGTTGGCCTCGGCCGGCGGGACATTGACGCCGCCACCGGCGACCACGGCCTCCAGGACCCTGGAGCGCAGCCGGTCCAGGTCGGGGGAGTTGGCACGGCCGTCGGCCGCTACCTCTTCGACGGACGGGGCGATCGCGATACGGGCTTCCATACCCGACATTCTGTCGCGGTCCATCAGCCGGGATCGGGGCGGTACCAGAGCCACCCGGTTCGAGGAGAGCGAAGAGGAGCCCCGTACCGTCCGCGAGTCTGATCTTGCGTCGAGGGAGTCGCCGGGCGCCTCGATCGGTTCTGGGCCACCGTGGCCGGCCGGCTATGACCGGCAAGCCGCGGCCGACGGAAAAAGACGGTCCCCGGGACTAGACTCTGCGCGGAGGAATGGAGGGGCTTGTGGAGTCCGGAAGCAGGCGCTGGGTGGAGGTCACGCCCTCCGAGCACGCCCACGAGCGCGGCGGCCTCGCCGCGATCAAGGCCGCGCTGGACGACGAGGCCCCCTACCGGGCGTGGAGCAACTTCAGCTTCACCACCCGCAGCGGCCGTCAGTACGAAGTCGACCTCCTCGTCATCGGCAAGGGCGGCATCTACCTTCTGGAGCTCAAGCACTGGTCGGGCCAGATCACCGGCGACCACCAGACCTGGTTCCACAACGGCGTCGCAGAGGACAACCCTCGCATCCTCGCCGACACCAAGGCCAAGCACTTCAAGCAGCTCCTCCTCGACGCAGGGGGCAGGGACCTGCCGTTCGTCCACGCGGGCGTGGTTCTCCACCAGCCGTCCGCCGAGGTCAAACTCACCGGCAGGGGCAAACAGGGCGTCTACCGGATCGACGGGCAGGGTCCCGAGAGGCTGGACGAGCTGATCAAGGACGAGCTGGCCGTTACGCCGCGCAACCCGCGCAACGCGGTCGACAGCAGGCGCTCGATCGAGCTGGCCAGGCTGATCGAGCGAGCGGGCGTCCGCCGGAGTGTCCGGCATCGGCGGGTCGGCAACCTGGAGCTGGCGGACACCCCCCTGGCCGAGGGGCCGGGCTGGCAGGACTACCTCGCCTGCCATCCGCTGCTCGACAGCGTCAGGCGGGTCCGCTTCTACCTCGTCCAGCCCGGCGTCTCGCAGGAGGAACGCGCCACGACCCTGCGCGCCGCCCGGCGCGAGTTCGTGGCCCTGGAGAACGTCAACCACCCGGGCATCGCCCGCGCCATCGAGTTCTACGAGCACGATCGCGGCCTCGCCGTCGTCTTCGAGCATGACGCGACCGAGGTGCGTCTCGACCACTTCCTGATCCAGAAGGACGGAGATCTCTCCGTCGATGACCGCATCGGCCTGGTCCGCACCCTGGCCAACACTCTGCGTTACGCCCACTCGCGAAGACTGGTCCACCGCAGGCTCAGCCCGCTGTCGGTCTTCGTGCGCACCCTCGCCCATGGTCGCTACGGCGTGCGGGTTCGCGACTGGCACACCGCCGGGCGGCTCGCCTCGGGGTCTCCCGGCCATGGCAGCCACGTCGCCGGCACCCGTACGCTTGAGGCGTTGACCGACCGGGCAGCCCACGGCTATCTCGCCCCGGAGACGCTCCACGGCCTCGACGCCGATCCGATCCTCGCCGACGTCTTCGGCGTCGGAGCGCTCTCCTTCCTGATCTTCACGGGGACCGCTCCCGCCGACACGAGCGAGGGGCTCCAGCAGCGGCTCACCCGCGAGCGCGGCCTCGACGTCGGCGTCGAGCTGGACGGCGTCCCCCAGAAAATGATCGACCTGGTCAGGAACGCCACGGCGGGCGACGTCGACCTGCGCACCGAGTCGGCCGAGAGGTTCGCCCAGGACCTGGAGGCGCTGGTCGAGGAGATCCTGCTGCGCGAGGAGGTCGCCCAGCAGGTCGATCCGCTGGACGCCACGCCCGGCTCGATGATCGGCACGAGAGAGCAGCAGGGGCGCTTCGAGGTCCTCCAACGCCTCGGCCAGGGCTCGACCGCCCTCGCTCTGCTGGTCAAGGATTCCACGCACGGGCAGGCCGTGCTGAAGGTGGCGCTCGACGAGGAGGGCGCCCGCCGGAGGCTGCTCGACGAGGCCGAGGTGCTCCAGTTCGCCCGCGACCCGCGCATCGCGCGTGGCCTGGAGGGGCCGCTGGCGGTCGGAGGTCGTACGGCGCTGCTCCTGGAGGACGCGGGCCGGGAAAGCCTGGCTGCCATGATCCGCCGTGAGGGGCGGCTCTCACTCGATTTCCTCGCACGCTGGGGCAAGGACCTCCTGGAGATCCTCGCCGCGCTGGATCTGGCCGGCATCAACCACCGGGACATCAAGCCCGACAACCTGGCCTTCCGCGAGCAGGGCAAGAGTCGCGAGGTGCACCTCACGCTCTTCGACTTCTCGCTGTCTCGGGCGCCGCTCGAGCAGACCGGGGTCGGCACCCCGCCGTACCTCGACCCTTTCTTCGATCCGGTCCACCGGCCCCGATACGACGCGGCGGCCGAGCGCTACGCGGCGGCGGTCACCCTTTACGAGATGGCCACCGGCCGCACCCCCGTCTACGGCACCGGCGGCAGCCATCCGGCGGTCATCGAAGGCGACGTCACGATCGATCTCGACACCTTCGAGCCGGGCCCCGCTCGTGACGGGGTTGTCGCCTTCTTCCGCGGCGCGCTCTCCCGCGACGTCAAGGCCCGCCACGACTCGATCGAGACCATGCGGATCGCCTGGCAGGTGGCCTTCGAAGCCGTTCCGCCCGCCGCCGCGACGCCGGCCAGCGTCAACCCGGTCACCGGAGAGGAGCTCGACCAGGCCGTTGCCAGGGCGGTCCTCGACACCGCCATCGCCGCCGCAGGCCTCACGCCCCGCGCCGTCGACGCGCTGCACCGCATCGACGTCAGGACCGTTCGCGACCTGCTGGCCCGCTCACCGTTCGAGCTGTCCAGGCTGTCCGGAGTGGCCGATCCCACCAAGCGTGAGATCAGGCGCCGGGCCAAGCAGTGGCGCGGGCGGCTCCAGCCGGTCACGTCCGTCCCCGATGTGGAGGACCTCCAGGGCGACTCCGACCGTGGCATCGGTTCGGTGCTCGCCGCTCTCTTCCCGAAGAGCATCCGCAAGGACTCCACCGAGGAGCAGGTGCTGCGGCTCTACCTCGGACTCGAGGAGACCGCCTCCGAATGGCCGGGCAACGCCGAGCTGGCAGGGGCGGCGGGCGTCACCGCGGGCCGGGTGGGGCAGATCATCCCTACGGCACGTAAGGGGTGGCGGTCGAGGAGAAGTCTCACCCAGGTCCGCGACGAGGTCGTGGAGACCGTCGAGGACGCCGGAGGCGTGATCGCCGTGGCCGGCGTCGCCGAGGCGCTGCTCGCCTCCCGCAGCCCCGACGCCGTGGGTGGACGGTGGATGCGCCGAGCCCTCGGCCTGGTCCGTGCCGCCGTCGAGGTCGAGACCGAACGCGGCGGGGAGGCCCGCCTCCTGCAGCGGCACTGCCACGGCTCGGTGATCGTCGCGCTGGAGAAGCCCACCGATCCCGACGCCGTTCCGGGCACCGACCTGCTCGACTACGCCGTACGGCTGGGCAAGGTCGCAGACCAGCTCGCCGCTGAGGCCCCGCTGCCGACCGCCGCGCGCACCGAGGCCAGGCTCCGCTCCGTACGGCTGCCGCAGGGGATGGCCGAGCTGCGGGCGGAGAGGCTGGCCCTGCTGGCCGCCGCCGCCTCGCGTGGAGCCGCGGCCAACGGTCGAGGCGAGATCTACCCCGATGGGCTGGACCCGCGCCGTGCCCTGGAGCAGATGGCCTCCTCACTTGGCGTGATCCGCCACGGCATGGATCCCGAGCAGCTCAAGGCCAGGGTTCGTGCCCGCTACCCAAGAGTCGGCGCGTTCCCCGAGCGCCGTCAGGACCTGGACGTCCTCCTCAAGAGGGCGGGGGTCCCGCTGGTTCCGGACCAGGGCGGCTACGCGCCGCGCGACGCCCGTGCCACCCTTCTGCCCTCCTCCAAGAGCCGGGTGTTCACGACCCTGAGCGAGGGACCGAAGGACAGGGAGTTCGCCGACTTCGAGCGCCGTATGGAGCTGTCGTCGCGTGAGCGCGGATTCGTCACCCTCAGCGTGGACTACCGCCTCTACGCCGACGCCATCGCGACGCTCGGCGCCCGCTTCGGAGCGGAGGTGGTGGACATCACCGCCGAGCTTCTCACCGCGATGCGGTCCACCGCGGGCGCTTTCAACGTCGACTGGTCTCTGGTGCTCCGCTCCGACCGCCCTGACGCGGCCCCCCAGGACGCCGCCAACCTGCGGCGGCTCGTCGCGATGGCGGCGGAGAAGCTGGAGGAGCGGCTGCTCACGGATCCGCAGCCGCTGCTGATCGTCGAGGCGGCGCCGCTGGCCCGTTACGACCGGCTGGCCGTGCTCGAGCGCCTGGCGGACAAGGCGACCGCCAGGCCCGCGGCCCGCTGGCTGCTCCTCCCCGTGGAGCGGGGCGGCGTGCCGTACATCGACGACCGCCCCGCCCCGGGCACCCTGGGCGCGCTGAAGGTCTCCACCAAATGGGTCGAGGCCCATCACCGCTCCAGGGTGTCGTAGCGGTCGGAGCGTCCGAGCGCTCGGAGTCAGTCGAGGTTGTTCCGCATCTCCAGGCTTGGTGGAGATCCTCGAAGGCCACCTGTCCTTGTCGCTGCCTCTGGCTCGCGGACGAGTTCATCCGGTTGTAGAGCGGTAGAGGCAGGCCAAGTTCCTTGGCGAGGTGACGGAGGTCGTGACTTCTAAGGTCGCTGGGATCGTGGAGAACAGATCATTCGAGCAGGTCGCACAGGTCCTGCCCGAGGTCGTCGCCGACCAGGCGCAGGGCCGTCTCGGCGCGGGATGCGAGGGCGATGGGGGAGATCCCGGTGGCCAGGTGGGCGTGGGTGAGGCGGTCGAGGGCCGCACCGACCAGCGGGGCCGTCACACGGAGGGTGGCGGGCAGCGCTACGCCCCCGGTCGAGCCGCCGTGCAGCACGATGTTGCGGCAGCGGTACAGCCGGCGCAGCGACACCTCCACGTAGCCGCGCACCCGTTCGAGCACCCGTCTCTCGTCGGCGAGCAGCTCGCGCAGGCGCAGCACCGACGCGACGTCGCTGCCCATCCGCCAGGAACGGACCAGCGGCAGGGAGCTCCGGTTCCGCAGCTCGGCGGCGATGACCGCGGCGCGGTCGCGGTTGGAGACGCAGGCGCCGAGGCGGGCGGCGAGATCGTCGCCCTTCACCTCGCGGATCCGGTGGGAGAGCGCGGTGAGTTCGGCACGCGGCCACGAGGCGGCGACCAGGGCGGCGGCCCGGGTCGCCGCCACCGCCTTTCCCCGCTCGTCGGGGTCGCGCGCCTCGGTGAGCAGTGACTCCAGGGCTGCCCAGCCTCCGGCGAGCGCGGGGGCGAGCGGTCCGTGGTTGAGTCCGGAGGCGATCTCCAGGGCGTCGTCGACCGTGCTCCTGGCCTGCTCTCCGAAGCGCTGCACCTCACCGCCGACCACGTAGAGCCGGCGTTCCGCGGCCAGCGACAGCACCTGGGCTCCTCGCGCGGGCTGCTGCAGCGGCACGGGTTTCGTCTCTCCCGCCACGTAGGCGTCGCCGAGGGGGAGGACGGGGCCACCTGCGGCGAACCTGGCCCTGGCCTGCATCCGATCGACCAGGTCGGAGACGGTCTCCACCGCGCGCGTCGAATCTCTCGCCTCGACGGTGAAGACCAGCGAGCCCACGGTCCGCTCCGGCGGTGTGAGTCCCGCCTTCGCGATCAGCGCCCGCGTCTCGTCGGCCGTCCGCCAGTGGGGCAGGTGCGCGGCCAGCTCCTCGTGCCGGTGCAGCGCGTGGAAGGGGACGACGACGCTCCAGCCGCGTGGCGGCCTGGCGAGCAGGGAGGCCGCCTCGGAGAGCAGATCGACGGCGGACAGGTTCTGCCGCCCGTCGCGCAGCCACCGCTGCAGCCCGGCGAGGCTGTGCCCGCTGTCCAGCAGGTGGGCGGCGACGGCCCTGGCGACCAGCTCCGGCTTCGGCGGTTCGTCGACGGCGACGCAGGCGGCCCAGCGGTCCAGATAGCCGGAACGGCCGACGTCGATGAGGTGGCGCAGCTTACGGCGCCCCTCGCTGGCGATCGTCAGGGTGGTCTTGACGCACTCCTGCAGCTCGCGCCGGTAGGTCTTGGAACCTAGCGCGGGGTCGCCGCCCAGCAGGCGCTCCAGTGCCTGGCGCTGCCAGTCGACCGCGCTCTGCGACAGGACTTTCCGGTCGACCCAGACACCCGCCTCGTGCAGCTCCTCTAGGGCGAGGAAGGAGCCGACGTCCCACAGCCTGCGGGTCCAGGGGGTGGTGACACCGGTGAAGTCGAGCAGGCGGGTGGTGATGTGCCGGGAGTAGGCGGACCTGGGGTCACGCCCGACGGGAGTCGCGTTCATGGCGGCGCAGCCTCGGGACGGAGGGGGAGGTGGGGGAGAAGTAAAGAGGGCGCGGTCCGAAGACCGCGCCCTCGGGGGCATGAAGCCCCGGTTAAGCCTGTGCTCGCTTTCGCGACTCTTCGAATATACCCCTCCTCACGATGATCGACCGCGATTTTCCGGCGAAGTCCCGGGTGCGGCTTCGCGCTCCGGCGGACGGGCGGTGAGGAGACCGCGAGTCGGGGGTCTCAGGGGGATCGGGTCATCCTCCGGCGAGCTGGAACCAGACCACACGTCCGGCCGGGGTCTCGTACCAGCCCCAGGCCGACGACAGCTCGTGGACCAGCCAGAGCCCCCGGCCCCCGCCGCTGTCGGCGTTCACGCCGGGGCGCAGTCGTGGCTCGTGCCCATTCGATCCGGCGTCGAGCACGTCGATGTGGAGCGTTCCATTGTGAGTGGCGACCGAGACGCTCACCCGGCCGCCGGGGACGCGGCCCGAGTCGGAGTGCCGTACGGAGTTCGTGACAAGTTCGGTGACGAGCAGCAGCGCGTCGTCGGCCTGGGGGTGGCCGACGCCCTCCAGCAGGTGGCGGACGTAGCGCCTGGCCCGGGGGACGGTCGCCACCTCCGCCGGGAGGTCGACCTGCCCCAGCAGCCCCGACGACGCCCTCACCGCGCCACCTCCGCGATCCACAGGAAGACCTCCCACGCCTCGGCCGGGGTGTTCGGGGTGCGGCCCCGGTCCCAGGTGAAGGCCGAGGTACGGCCTCGCCGCGCGCTCCTGATCGTCGGCCGTCCCGAGGGTGCGAAGACCTCCAGGCTCGGCCGCCCGCCGAGCGGGAACCTGACCGTGGCATCGAACCCGAACTCGTCCAACTCCCACGCCAGCCTCACCAGGTAACCGCCCCACCCTTCGAGAGTGCTCGCTCTCATCTGATCGCCGTCCCTTCGTCTGCTCCAAAGCCGCTCGACCCGAACTGTGTCTCTCGCTCCCAGCTCCAGATGGCTGGTGCACGGAACGAGAGACGTGACTCCCCGTGATGACTTACTCTCGGAGAGCACATGGTTAATCTGCACCTGCAAAACTGCACCTGCAAGCGCTTTGGCACAAACAGTCAAAGATTCATTACGATGCGTGATGGCCGTGTGGCCCAGGAAGGAGACCCATGACTGGCTTCTCGCCGACAGTCCGTCATCGACGCTTACTGCAGGAGTTGCGGCGACTTCGTAGTGCGGCCGGTCTCAAGCAGGAAGAAGTGGCCGACCATCTGGACTGGTCGGCATCCAGGATGACCAAGGTCGAAGGTGGGACATTGCGGATCTCCGTCAATGATGTCCGCGCCATGCTCCAGCTCTACGGCCTTCGCGATGGAGCCAAGTACGAAGCGCTCCTCCAGCTGGCCAAGCAGGCGAGGGAGCGAGGATGGTGGCACACCTACAGCGATGTCATCCCGCAATGGTTTCAGGTGTACGTGGGCCTGGAAGCGGAGGCGTCAGCACTCCGCAACTACGAATCTGATCTTGTCCACGGGCTCCTTCAGACTGAGGACTACGCTCGTGCCGTCTACAGAGCGGGGAAGGTGACAGATGCGCCCGGCGAGATAGAGCGACATGTCAGCCTCCGCATGGCTCGTCAGGATGTCATCACGCGGTCCGAGCGTCCCATGGACTTCTGGGCGATCGTGAACGAGGCGGCTCTGCGTCGTCGTGTCGGTGGTGCTCATGTCATGAAGGAGCAGCTCAAGCACCTCCTGGACATGTCGGCGCTGACCAACGTCACCCTCCAGGTCTTGCCGTATGCGATCGGCGCGCACGCGGCGATGCTCGGATCTTTCGCCGTCCTCTCTTTTTCGGAAGGAGGAAGTGAGGTTGCCTATCTGGAGTACATGACTGGGAGCCTTTATTTGGAAAAGCCCGAAGAGATCCGGGGATATACGCTGGCATATGACCACTTACGTGCTTCAGCCCTCGATCCCAGGGACTCGGTCGCCGCGATCGCGAAGCTCGTCAAAGAAGATCTTTAAGTGCTATGGAAGGAGATGCGGTGTCCTACGAGGAGCTGTCCGGGGCTATCTGGCGCAAGAGCACCCTTAGCGGTGGGAACGGTGGCAGCTGTGTCGAGATCGCCTCACTGACCAAAGGACGTGTCGGTGTCCGCGACAGCAAGGACCGTAGCGGACCAGCTCTGATCTTCGCCCCTAACGAGTGGCAGGCCTTCATTGGGGGGGTCAAGAGCGGGGAGTTCGACGATCTGGTCTGACCGTTATGGCGGTACGGCGTTGGCCGTTTTGCTGATGGCCGTACCGTCGGCTGAGACCTGACCGGAGGCCGTCTCCCAGGACGGTCATCCCTGTCCCCTGCGCGCCCATATTGTTATCAGGCTGGCCCGGCACATCGTGTCGAACTTGTCGGATCGGCGGTGCATCATGGCACTTCGTGGTGCACGCCGGTACGGACAGTGGCCGGCCGCTGGTGACGGGACGCGAAGGGTGGGGTGCAGGTGTCGGTTATCTCCGCCGTACTGCTCAAGGATCTCCAGAAGCAGGCGGCGCGTGTCGCCGACGACCTGCGTGAGCAGGCGAGCCGAGTCCCGGAGATCGGTGATCGGCTGACGGAGATGCACCGCGCGGCCAAGGGCATCGGCCGGACCGGCGAGAGCTGGAACGACTGGCTCACCGCCCAGTGCGCCCAAGCCGCCAGCTCCTGGGTGATCGCCTGCGCCTTCATCCGCTTCTGCGAGGACAACGACCTCACCGCCAACCGCTGGATCGCCTCCCGCGACGCCGCCGGGCACGCCACCTCCGAGGCGGCCGACGCTGAAGCTGCCTGGATTCAGCGCAACCCTCGCCTGACGGCCCGCGAGTGGCTGCGCGAGTCCTTCACCTGGCTCCGCTCCACCCGCGCCGGGCACGGGCTCTTCCCCGACACCGACTTCGTCTGGTGGTGGGACATCTCCGCCGACCAGGCCGAGGAACTGATCGCCGTCTTCCGGCGACGGGACGCGGACGGCATACGGCTGGCGCACGACGAGTTTTATAGCGCCGATCTGGACACCCGCTTCCTCGGCGACCTCTACCAGGACCTGTCCGAGCACATCCGCAAGCGCTATGCCCTGCTGCAGACCCCGGTCTTCGTCGAGGAATTCATCCTCGACCGGGTCCTCGACCCAGCGCTCAAGGACTTCGGCCTCGAAGAGCTCAAGCTGATCGACCCGACGTGCGGGTCGGGCCACTTCCTCCTTGGAGCGTTCGATCGACTGCTGGAGAAGTGGAGTGAATACAAGCCCGGCATGGATGAGCGAGTGCGAGTGCAGAAAGTGCTCGATGCCATTCACGGTGTCGATATTAATCCGACTGCCACGGCGATCACTAAATTCCGGTTGATGGTGACCGCGTTGAAAGCGTGCGAAGTCACTCGTCTTAACGCTCAGGACGCGCCTGCACTCAACCTCAATATCGCAACGGGCGACACGCTATTGTACGGTGGTGGCAAGCTCGGTGGCGGACGCCAGATGACTCTCGGTGTTCTAGACAATGATCCGCTCGCCTCGCACCTCTATGATTGGGAGGATGTCGACCAGTTCGAGGGTATTCTCGACTACAGTCGTTATCATGTCGTCATAGGAAATCCCCCTTACATTCAGGTCCAAGACAAGGCGCTCAACGAGGCGTATCGAGACCGATATAAGACCTGTTTTAGGTCTTATGCGCTTTCGGTGCCGTTCGCTGAGCTGTTCTTTCGGTTGGCGATTCAGGATAGCGGGCGCCCGGGACGAGTTGGTCAGATTACTGCTAACTCATTCATGAAGCGAGAGTTCGGCAAGAAGCTGATTGGTGACTTCTTTGCTTTTAAAGTGGACCTGACGTATATTGTTGACACCTCGGGTGCTTACATTCCAGGTCATGGTACACCGACCGTTATTTTGGTGGGTAAAAACCGTGATCGGAGCCGGCTATCTAAGGTTCGGGCTGTTCTCGGTGTTCGTGGTGAGCCCTCCCAGCCTGTTGATCCAGCCCAAGGTTTGGTCTGGCGATCCATTGTGGAAAATGTTGAATCTCCTGGCGTTGAAACTGACTACGTCTCTGTTGTTGATTTGCCGCGCGAGGACTTGGCTAGCTTTCCGTGGAGCTTGTCCGGAGGTGGATCATCAGCTCTTCAAGAGCTGATTGAGAGTGTATCTGTGGAGCGGCTTGGTGATCAGGTGCAGAGCATCGGTCGGACCACCTCTTCGGGTGAAGACAGCTTGTACTGGTTGCCGGATGTGCAGACAGCCTGCCGAGTCGGTGACGCTCCCTATGTGAGAGACCTGGTTATTGGCGATGCTGTAAGAGATTTTCGGGTCACAGATGTCGTGAAGATTCGAAATCCATACTCTGATCAGAGAAATTCAAAGCCGATTTCAAGTAGTCATTGGCTGGCCATGCGGAGCCTTTGGCCGGGTAGGGTTATTTTAGAGAATCGGATTATTTTCGGTAAATCTATGCGCGACCAAGGGAAGCCGTGGACTAGTCATCTGGAGAACTATTCTAGTAAGCTTGGAACACCGCTTGGGGTCACCTTTGCTTTTGTTTCAACTCACAATCAATTTGCTTTTGATCGAAATGGATCACTTTTTAATCGCACCGCACCGGTGATTAAGTTAGCGGAAAGAGCTGTGGAGGATGATTACCTGCGGTTGCTTGGGTTGCTCAACTCCTCTACTGCCTGCTTCTGGCTCAAGCAAGTGTGCCACGACAAGGGTAGTCAATCTGGCACTGGCGGGTTCATGCATGATGAGTGGGAGCGATTTTATGAGTTCACTGGGACAAAATTGCTGGAGTTTCCACTACCCAGTGATGCGCCGCTAGAGCGGGCTCATCGACTTGATGAACTTGCCCAGGAATTAGCTGCCGCCACTCCTCGGGTCGTCTGTATGCAAGCCGTACCGACCCGTGAAGCTCTCGCAGAGGCGCGAAAGCGATATAACGCGATTCGGGCTGAGATGATCGCCGTCCAGGAGGAACTGGACTGGGAGGTTTATCGGCTTTATGGAATCCTCGATGAGGATCTTGCTTACTCTGGCGATGACCTGCCTAGTTTGGCGCTAGGCGAGCGAGTATTCGAGATCGTGCTCGGCCAGAAGTTTCTTGGTGGGAATAGCGAGACCGTGTGGTTCGACCGGCATGGCTCCACGCCTATCCGCGATATCCCCTCCCACTGGCCGCAGGCGTACCAGGACCTTGTCCGGCGGCGTATCGAGGTCATCAAGGACAAGCCCCTGATGAAGCTCGTCGAGGCCCCCGAGTGCAAGCGGCGCTGGTCCGCCGAGCCGTACGAGAAGACGCGGGCCGAAGCCTTGCGCGACTGGCTGTTGGACCGGCTTGAGGACGAGAGCCTCTGGATCGTCGACGAGGCGCCCAGGACGCTGACCGTCGCCCAGCTCGCCGACCTCGTCCGGACCGACGCCGACTTCCGGCAGGTCATGGACCTCTACGTCGGCCGCCCCGACTACGACCTCACCTCCGAGCTGGTCGCCCTGCTCAAGGACGAGCACGTCCCCTACCTCGCCGCGCACCGCTACTCCGCCACCGGCCTGCTCAGGCGGCAGGACTGGGAGCACGTCTGGGCGCTGCAGCGCAGGGAGGACGCGGGGGAGAAGGTGGAGATCCCGGTCCCGCCGAAGTACGCCTCCAAGGACTTCGCGAACGTCTCCTACTGGAAGCACCGGGGCAAGCTCGACGTGCCCAAGGAGCGGTTCGTCGGCTACCCCGGCGCGCAGCGGGAGAACGACGCCACCCCCGTCTACGGCTGGGCGGGCTGGGACCACCTCAGGCAGGCCACCGCGCTGGCCAACATGATCATCGAGCGGAGCTACCCGGCCGACGACGAGCGGGCCGTGCCGCTGCTCGCGGGCCTGGCCGAGCTGGAGCCGTGGCTGCGCCAGTGGCACGGCGAGTACGTGGACCTCTACGCCGGCTCGCCCGCCGAGTACTTCACCGGATGGCTGGAGGCCCAGCTCGCCGAGCGGGGCCTGACCCGTGAGACGCTTGCCGCCTGGCGCCCCGAGGCCGGACGACGTGGCGCGAGAACCGTGAAGAGGGAGGGCTGAGGGCATGGCGACCCCGCTCAGGGACGTCCTCTACATCAGCGAGGAGCTGAGCGCGAACGACTTCGTGCTCAGGCTCAGCGACGGCGTCTCCCAGGTCAAGGCGACCCTGGAGAACTATGTCGTCACGCCGCAGCTCGCCGATGCCTTCGACGCCGCGCTGTCGCTGGTGAAGGGCGCGCTGGAGAAGAACACCAGCGACGCGGCGTTCCTGCACGGCTCGTTCGGCTCCGGTAAGAGCCACTTCATGTCGGTGCTGCACGCCATCCTCAGACACGACCCCGACGCCCGGGGTCTGCGCGGCCTGGAGCCGACGATCGCCAAGCACGACCGGTGGCTGGCCGGGCGGAACATCCTCTGCCTGACCTACCACCTGGTCGGCGCCGAGACGCTGGAGGCCGCCGTGCTCGGCGGCTACGTCGAGCAGATCCGCCACCTGAAGCCGGGGGCGTCGCTGCCCGAGGTGCACAGCACCGACGGCCTCTTCACCGACGCCGACAACCTCCGGGCCCGGCTCGGGGACGAGACGTTCTTCGCCGGGCTCGGGCAGACCTCCAACCCCGGCTGGGGCGACCTGGCGACCGGCTGGAACGCCGACTCCTACGAGGCGGCACGCCGGGCGCCGGTGGGCGACGCCACGCGGGGCAGTCTGGTCTCCGCGCTCGTCGGGGCCTACTTCACCGGATACACGCGCGGCGCGTCCTACCTCTCGCTGGACGAGGGCCTGGAGGTCGTCAGCGCCCACGCCAAGCGGCTCGACTACGACTGCGTCGTGCTCTTTCTCGACGAGCTGGTGCTCTGGCTCGCCTCGCGCAGCTCCGACCCCGCCTTCGTCGGCAGGGAGGGTTCCAAGGTCGCCAAGCTCGTCGAGTCGGCCTCCAGCCACCGCGCGCTGCCGCTGGTGTCATTCGTCGCCCGCCAGCGTGACCTGCGCGACTTCCTCGGCACGAACATCCCCGGCGCGGAGAAGCACGCCATCGGCGAGACCTTCCGCTGGTGGGAGGACCGCTTCAACCGGGTCACGCTGGAGGACCGCAACCTCCCGGTGATCGTCAAGCGCCGCCTGCTGAAGGAGCGGCCCGGGGCCGAGGGGGTGCTGGAGGGCGCCTTCGTCAAGGTGACCCGCGAGCCCAAGGTGTGGAACGTCCTGCTGGAGGGCCCGGACGGCTCCTCCGACGCGGCGGCGTTCCAGCACACCTACCCCTTCTCCCCGGCGCTGGTCTCCACCATGGTCGCGCTGTCCGGCCTGCTCCAGCGCGAGCGCACGGCGCTGCGCACCATGGCCGAGCTGCTGCGGCGCGGCCGTGGCGAGCTGACGATCGACGACATCATCCCGGTCGGCGACGTGTACGACGTGCTGATGGACTCCGGCGTCGTGCCGCTCACCGACGACATGAAGCAGCACTTCACCAACGCGCGCACGCTGTACGAGGACAAGCTGCTGCCCCGGCTGCTGGCCAAGCACCGGCTCGATTCGGCGGAGGCCGCCGGCGGGCTGCCACGCACCCACCCGTTCGTCACCGACGCCCGCCTGGTGAAAACCGCCCTGCTGGCCGCGCTCGCCCCCGGTGTCCCGGCGCTCGGCGCGCTCACCGCGCAGAAGCTCGCCGCGCTCAACCACGGCACCATCGCCACCCCGCTCAAGGGCATGGAGGCCCAGCGGGTCCTGGCGCTCTTCCGCGACCTGGCCGCCTCCGGGGTCAGCGAGATCCACCTCGCCGACGACCCGGCGAACCCACTGATCAGCGTCCAGCTCGCCGGGGTCGACTACGAGAGCGTGCTGGAGCGGGTCCTCAACCAGGACACCAAGGGCGAGCGCCGCCGTCTCGTCCGTGAGCTGATCTTCGAGTCGCTCGGCGTGAGCCTGTCGTCCGACACGATCAGCGGCGCCTACACCCACTCCTTCGTCTGGAGAGGCAGCCGCCGGGTCGTCGACATCGTCTACGGCAACATCCGCGACGAGGACGAGCTGGACCTGAACGCCCTGTTCGCCGACGGCGAGCGCTGGAAGCTGGTCATCGACTTCCCCTTCGACGACACCGGCCACGGCCCCGGCCACGACCTCGCCCGCTTCGAGAAGCTGGAGCGCGAGGGCGTCGAGAGCAGGAGCGTGGCGTGGATCCCCGCGTTCTTCACCCAGGAGCGCGAGCGCGACCTCGGCGAGCTGGTGGCGCTGCGCTACCTGCTGGCCTCCAACGACCGCTTCGAGCAGAACGCCAGCAACCTTTCCCTGCAGGACCGCGCCGCCGCCAAGGCCCTCCTCCTCAACCGGAGGGACACCCTGGAGGCCAAGATCAAGCAGGTCATCCAGCAGGCGTACGGCGCGGCGAAGCGTGAGCCCGCCGACATCGACACCACCCAGGGGCACAGCGCGCTCTTCGCCACCCTGGAGCCCCGGCTCAACCTCGGGGCGCCCGTCGGGGCGCGGCTGGCGGACTGCCTGCTTCACCTGCTCGACCAGATGCTCAGCTCGCAGTACCCCGACCACCCGAAGTTCGCGGGTGAGGTCCGCAAGCCCGAGACGGCCCTCGTGCTGCAGTACCTCGACAACGCGGCGGCCGACGAGTCGCGGCGCGTCCCCATGGCGCCCAAGGACCGCGAGACGATCCGCAAGGTCGCCAACCCGCTCGGCGTCGGTGAGGCGCTGGAGAACGCCTTCCTGTTCAACGCCGACACCTTCCCCTGGCGCAGGCGTTTCACCCAGCGCGCCGCCCAGGAGGGCCTCGACGAGGTCATCGGCGTCGACCGGCTGATCGAGTGGCTGGACCAGCCCCAGCCGCGCGGCCTGGACGCCTCCACCCGGGGTCTGGTCATCGCGGCCTTCGCCCTCGACCAGGACCGCGAGTGGTTCCACAACGGTGCCTCCGTGGCCAGACCGCCGCTGGAGCGCATCGACGGCGGCTACGAGCTGCGCCTGCCCCGCCTGCCCGACGAGACGACCTGGCGCAGGGCGGTCGACCGCGCGGCGAAGATCTTCGGCGTGCACGTCACGTCGCTGAGGACGGCGGCCAACGTCAACCGCCTCGCCTCCGACGTCCGAGAGCAGGTCCGCGAGCTGCAGACCCCCGCCAGGGAACTCGTCACCGTCCTCAACGCCCACCGCGACGTCCTCGACCTGACCGAGAACTCCGGCCGGCTCTCCACCGCCCAGGACGTCGCCTCGCTGGTCGCCAGGCTTCTCGGCGAGAGCGACGCCGCCGACCTCACCGAGGCGCTCGCGGACGCGAAGACCTCGGTCGTGGAAGAGGTCCTCGCCAAGTCGCTGAAGTCCGCGCGGGACGTCGTGGCGCGTCTGGAGGACATGGACTGGGGCCTGCTGGACGCCGTCGCCTCCATGTCCCACGACCCGCAGGCCGTCTCGACGCTGCGACACCTCCGAGACGTGGCGGCCCACAACGAGTTCCAGGTGTCGCTGGGGCCGGTGCTGGGAGAGACGCGGCGCACGGCTCAGATGATCCTGGCGAGACAGGCCAGAGTCGTCCCGCAGCCGCAGCCGCAGCCGCCCGCCGACCTCTCATCCTCCGGTTCGGCCGTGCCCGCGGGCCGGACCTCCGACCGGTCCGTCGTCGTGCCCGTCGACCCGGGCAACGGCAACGGCGCGGTGCCCGCGGCGAGCGGGTCGGCCACCGTCGGAGCCGCGCGGATCGCCGAGCTCCTGGAGGAACTGCGGGCCTTCGCGGGCCGGCATCCCGACGCGGAGATCACCGTCACCTGGAGCGCGCGCACGTGAGCGAGATCCGCCCGAACCTGGCCGCGGCGACCCCGCCACTGGTCCGCACGATCGTGCGCGACCTGCGGAGATCCGGCAGCAGGAAGCACGTGGTGGGCATCCAGGCCCGCCCCGAGTGGGCGGGCGACCAGGAGTTCCCCGTGGACGACAGGCCCGTGCGGGTCGAGGTCTGCCCCTCCCCGCTCGCCGTGCGTGAGGCGATGCTCCGGCACGGCGACGGCTACCTCGTCGTCCTGACCGACCTCGACGACGCCGACCTCGGCATCGGGATCCGTGCGCACCTGGCCAGGGGACGGCTGGTCACGCTGCGGCCCTGGGACATGCTCAAGCAGTCCTTCGAGGCACGGGACGTCGACCCGCTGCTGCTCGACGAGGGATGGGCCGCCGGAGCCCTGGCCCGCTGGGAGCCGGCCGACGGCTGGCCGAAGGCGCCCGGAGGCACGCTCACCCGCGACCACGCCCTCGGCCATCTCGCCTCCGCGGTATTCGGCGCCTGCCCGAACGGCAACCGCTACGTCTCGCCCGCCCACCCCGACGCGCTCGGACTGCTGCGCTGGAGTCTCGACCCGGTCGCCGTCAACCGGGTCACCTCGCTTCCGGTCGACATCCGCGAGGGGCTCGCAGACTGGCTGAGCGAGGTCACCGGGGTCGCCGGGACCTGGACGCTGCGCGCCGCCGAAGCCGGGCACGGAGGCGACGCCGTACCGCTGGCGCTGGTCGCCGGTCTGCTGTGGGGTGACGCGCGGGCCGCCGCGGAGGCTCGTGGCCTGGTCAGGGCCAGGGTCGGCGGGGCGGACCTGCCCGCGGAGCAGGCCCAGGCCTGGGCGAGGGCGGCGGACGCGCTGATCGGCCAGCTCGACCACTCGGACAGCCTGCTGGAGCGGGCCGAGGCGCTGCTGAAGGAGTTCAACGCGGAGAAGCTCCTCGTCAACTCCACCCTCCTGCCCGGCTCCTACACGCTGCGGCTGCGCGCCTTCGCCACCGCGCTGCGGCGATGCCTCCCGATTCCCGACGCCGGGGCGCTGGAGCAGCTCGAGAAGGCACACGCCACGCTCGTCGCGCACGAGCTGGCCGGGTTCAACGGCCGCACGAACGCGGCGCGGATGGCACTGCGGCTGGTCCGCCGGCTGGCCACCCCGGACGAGCCGGCCGCCACCCTCGCCGACGCCCTGCACGACCAGGTCAGGACGGGCTCCTACGTGGAGTGGGCCTTCCGGCGGGTGGACGACATCGACGACAGGGTCGCCGCGGTCTACCGGGAACTGCTGGCCACCGTCGCGGCCCGTCGAGGCGAACGCGACCGTAGGCTGGCGGATCATCTGGCCGTCGCGGTGGCCGCCGACAGTGACCCCGGAACCCTGGTTCCGATCGAGTCCGCGCTCGGCACGCTCGTGCGCCCGCTGGGCCGGTCGCTCCTCGTCGTCCTCGACGGCATGTCCGCGGGCGTCCTCGCCGAGCTGGCCGACAGCCTTGCGGACAAGCGGTGGACCGAACTGGTCGACTCCTCCCTCGGGCACAGGCGGGTGCTGCTCCCCGCCCTGCCAACCGTCACCGAGGCGTGCCGTACCAGCCTGCTCACCGGGGCGCTGCACACCGGCGGTCAGTACGACGAGAAGACGGCCTTCCCCGGCGCGGTCGGCGACGCGCAGGCCAGGCTGTTCCACAAGGACGACCTGCGAGCCCCTGACGGGCACGCCCTCCCCCCGGCGGTGAAGTCGGCGATCGAGGGGCCGGCCAGGGTGATCGGTCTCGTGCTCAACGACGTCGACGACTCGCTGGACAAGATGGATCCGACCGTCGAATGGAAGGTCGAGCGGGTGCGGCGTCTGTCGGCCCTGCTGGACAGCGCCCGCACCGCCGGGCGGCTGCTCATTCTCACCTCCGACCACGGCCACGTGGTGGAACGCGGCAGCACGCTGCGCTCCGGCACCGGTTCCGAGTCCGGGCGCTGGCGCCCCGGCAAGGTTCCGCCGTCGGATGGGGAGACCCTCTTCAGAGGCAGGCGGGTCCTGCTGGGAGGAGGGGGCGTCGTGCTTCCCTGGCGGGAGGACATCCGTTACGGCCACAAGCGCGCCGGTTACCACGGCGGCGCGTCCGGGGCCGAGGTCGCGGTGCCGTTCGCGGTGTTCAGCGCCACCTCCGTGGACGAGGTCGCCGGGTGGCGCCCCGCTCCGGCCCAGGAGCCCGCCTGGTGGAACAGCGCGGTCACGATCCGCCGGGGGGCGACGCTCGAACCGCCTCCCTCGAAGGCCCCCGACGGCCAGGCCGAGCTGATCGGTTTCGAGGAGATGGTCGCCGCTCCTTCCCGGCCAGGCTGGGAACGTTTCCTCGACGACCTCCTGGCCTCCGAGCTGTACGCCGCGCAGCGGGCCCGCGCGGGCAGGGCAGCCCCGGACGACGCACGCGTCCGCGCCGTGCTCGCCACGCTGCTCGCCCACGGGGGCCGCCTGCACGAGAGCACCCTCTCGGCGGTGGCGGAGGTTCCCGCCGCGCGGTTGAGAAACGTGCTGGCAGCGGTCCGCAGAGTGCTCAGCGTCGACGGCTACGATCCGGTAAGTTACGGCCTCGACGAGGTGACGGTTGAACTGGACATCGGCCTGCTCGCCGAGCAGTTCGGGGTCGCCAAACCGTGAAGGGCAGGGCGGGCCGTGAAGAACAGGGCGGGCCGTGAGGTCCGACGCAGGTCGCGAGGTGCGGTGCGGGCCGTGAGGGCAGGGGCAAGCAGTGAAGGTCAGTGAACGCCGCCGCCGCGAGGTGATCGACGCCCTGCGGCGCGGGACTGTTCCCTCGGCGGGGCTCGACCTGCTCGCCGTTGGGCTCGACCGCTTCACCGGTGCGCTGGACGCCGAACTGGACACGGCGGTCCAGGGTGGCTCCGTCTTCAAGGCGGTTCGCGGGGAGTACGGCTCGGGCAAGACGTTCTTCGCCCGGTGGCTGGCCGAGCGGGCCAAACAGCACGGCATGGCCGTCGCCGAGGTGCAGATCTCCGAGACCGAGACGCCGCTGCATCGGCTGGAGACCGTCTACCGGCGGCTCTGCGAGAACCTGTCCACGGCCGAGTTCCCGCCGAGCGCGCTGCGCTCGATCGTCGACGCGTGGATGTTCACGTTGGAGGAGGACGCGCTGTCCGCCGGTGTGTCCGAGTCGGACTCCGCCGCCCTGGACCAGGCCGTCGAGTCGCTGCTGGAGAAGAGGCTGGCCGAGGTCAGCCGGTCGGCACCCACTTTCGCCGCGGCGCTGCGCGGCTACCGTACGGCGGTCGCCGCGGGAGATCCGGCGACCGCCGAGGGCGTGCTCGCCTGGCTGGGCGGGCAACCGCACGTGTCGGCGTCGGCCAAACGGTCGGCCGGGGTGCGCGGAGACCTGGACCACTTCGGCGCGCTGGGCTTCCTCCAGGGACTGCTGACGGTCCTGCGCGACTCCGGCCATCCCGGGCTGCTGCTCGTTCTGGACGAGGTCGAGACGTTGCAGCGCGTCCGCTCCGACGTCCGGGACAAGGCGCTGAACGCGCTGCGGCAGCTTGTCGACGAGATCGACTCCGGCCGGTTCCCCGGACTCTACGTGCTCGTCACCGGAACCCCGGCGTTCTTCGAGGGACACCAGGGCCTGCAACGCCTGCCCCCGCTGGCCTCCCGGCTGGCGACCGACTTCACCACCGACCCGCGCTTCGACAACCCGCGTGCCGTGCAGATCCGGCTGCCGGGCTTCACCCGGGAGGGCCTGCTGGAACTGGGGGGCAGGGTCCGCGACCTCTACGCCGTGGGCGCCTCCCCCCGCGTCCCCGACCTGGTCGACGACGACTACGTCGCGTTGCTGGCGGAGGCGGTCGCGGGTTCGCTCGGAGGCAAGGTCGGTGTCGCCCCCCGGGTCTTCCTGAAGAAGCTCGTGGGAGACATCCTGGACCGGGTCGACCAGTTTCCCGACTTCACCCCCCGTGAGCACTACCGGCTCACCGTCGGTACCGCCGAGCTCAACGAGGTCGAGCGCAACGCGATGTCGGTCGACGACGTCGAGCTGGACGTCCTTTGAGCGCGGACGACCTCCACCCCGTCGTCCTGCACCACATCGTCAACACCCTGGGCTGGCCGGGGCTGCGACCGCTGCAGGAGGCGGCGGTCGAGCCGCTGATCGCCGGCTCGGACGCCCTGCTGCTGGCCCCAACCGCCGGAGGAAAGACCGAGGCGGCGATGTTCCCCCTGCTCAGCCGGATGGCCTCGGCCAACTGGCGCGGGATGTCCGTGCTCTACGTCTGCCCGATCAAGGCACTGCTCAACAACCTCCTGCCGCGTCTGGAGGGCTACGCGAGCTGGACCGGCCGCCGTGTCGCGCTCTGGCACGGTGACGTCTCCGGCACCCGGCGCAAGCAGATCCTGCGCGACCCGCCGGACATCCTGCTCACCACGCCCGAGTCGATCGAGTCGATGCTGGTCAGCGTGAACGTCGACCACCGGCAGTTCTTCGAGGGACTGCGGGCCATCGTGGTCGACGAGGTCCACGCATTCGCCGGCGACGACCGGGGCTGGCACCTGCTGGCCGTGCTGGAACGGCTCACCCACCTGATCGGCCGGCCGGTCCAGCGCGTCGGCCTGTCGGCCACCGTGGGCAATCCGGCCGAACTGCTCGCCTGGCTCCAGGGGTCGGGGAAGGGGAGCAGGCCGGGGAAGGTCGTGGCCCCGGAGGCGGTCGCCGTACCGTCGCGGACGCCATCCGGTGACGTCCAGCTCGACTACGTCGGGTCGGTGTCCAACGCCGCCGCGCTCGTCGCCACGCTGCACCGGGGCGAGAAGCGGCTGGTCTTCTGCGACTCCAGGCGGCTGGTCGAGGAAGTCGGTCACGCGCTGCGCGCCCGGGGCGTCACCACGTTCCTGTCCCACGCGTCGCTGTCGGCGGACGAGCGCCGCCAGTCCGAGCAGGCGTTCGCCGAGGCCCGGGACTGCGTCATCGTCGCCACCTCCACACTGGAGCTCGGCATCGACGTCGGCGACCTCGACCGGGTGATCCAGCTCAACGCGCCGTCCACGGTCGCCTCGTTCCTCCAGCGGATCGGCCGTACAGGGCGAAGACCCGGAACGGCCCGCAACTGCCTGTTCCTCGCGCTGGACGAGGAGTCGCTGCTACAGGCCGCCGGGCTCCTGCACCTGTGGGGACAGGGGTTCGTCGAACCGGTCGTCGCGCCCGCCGAGCCCCGGCACATCGTCGCGCAGCAGATCCTCGCGCTCTGCCTGCAGGAGCGCCGCGTCGGCGACCGGACCTGGCAGGAGTGGTGGAACGGCCTCGGCCCGTTCGGCCCGCAGGCCACCGTGATCCTCAGGCACCTGGTCGGCAACGGCTATCTCGACGGGGACGGGGGCATGCTCTTCGTGGGCCCCGAGGCCGAACGACGCTTCGGCCGCCGCCACTTCATGGAGATGACCGGGGTCTTCACCTCCGCCCCCGAGTTCACCGTGCTGTCCGGGCGCAGGGAGATCGGCCGGACCGACCCCGCGCTGCTCACCGAGCGGGTCGAGGGCCCCCGCCTGCTGCTGCTCGCCGGCCGTACCTGGCGGGTCACCTACATCGACTGGTCACGTCGGCGCTGCTTCGTCGAGGCGGCAGACGGCCGGGGCAAGGCCCGCTGGGGCGGCACCGGCTACGGCGGCCTGTCCCGCGCGCTGACCCAGGGCATGCGAGAGGTTCTCCTCGGGACGGATCCCCCCGTCCGGCTCAGCAGGCGGGCGGTCGAGCGACTCGCCGTCGTCAGGGAGGGCGCCGTCGACACCGTCCACCCCGGGGGAACCGTCATCACCCGGGATCCCGCGACGGACGATGTGCGCTGGTGGACCTGGGCGGGTTTCCGGGCCAACGCCACGCTGGCCGCGACCCTCGACGGCATCGCGGTGCCCGGTCAGCGAGTCGACGAGGTGTCCATTCGCCTCCGGAGCGACCTCACCCGGGAGATGTGGAGGGCCGGAACGGCCGACGCCACCGACCGGCTCTGCCTTCCCGACGTGGACGAGAGGGCCCTGCACGGCCTGAAGTTCAGTGCCGCCCTTCCGGAACGCCTCGCTGTCGCGACCCTGGCCACCCGCCTGGCCGATCTCGACGGTGCCGACACGACGCTCGGCCAAGCGGTCCGCTGGATGATGTCCCGGTAGGGGCCTTGACCGTTCGCCCTGGGTTTGGTCTCCGAACCAGGATTCCCGCGAACGGGGTGTGCCGGAAGCCGTCTCCAGGTGGGGGTCATCCGGGCTCGTTCATAGCGAGGTGGGCAGGCGCCGTGCGGAACCTCCCCGCTCAATGACAGGACCGTCGAACAGCTTGGACAGGAACCTCTGGGTTTCGGGATCCACGGCGTGGATGACGACGCCCCGGAGGCCACGGGTGAGCAGGACCTTGTAGGTGTTGCGGATCAGGCGATCGGCCTGCTCGTCGGTGACGTCACGCTTTTTGAGCTCCGGATCCCTGCTGGCTGTTCGGACGGTGACAAGTCCACCGTCGCGATAGACCAGGTCAGGGCCGATGATCACGCCGCTCCAGTCGTATTCGAAGCCCTGGGCGGTGTAGACGCAGCCGACCTGCCCGAAGCCGCCGTCCATGGTCGCCCACAGGGCGCTCGCGGGGGCGTTGCCCATGGCTCTGTCACCCTTGACGTTCCACGGACGGGACCAGTCGCCGACCTGGACGTCGTGGACGAGTGTGTCGTCCTTGCGGGGATCGCTCCAAGGCCAGCAGAAGCCGGCCGTCATCCGAGCCGAATAACCCCCGTCCAGCTTCGAACGGAGCGAGGCCTCGAGTTCGCGGGGGGATCCTGTGAGGGACACGGCGAAATGCTCGTCGCCCGCCCACGGCTCGGGAGAGCCACCGTCCAGGCCGAGAAGCCGCAGCACCCACTCCTGGTACGTTCTGCTGCCTCCGCACCGGAACTGCTCGTCGAGGGAGATCACGTGGACGGGGAACCCGCGGGCCTCCGCATGATTCCTGATCTCGGCGACCGTACCCATCTCACCAGGCCGTACGACCTGGTGTTCGTCCAGCAGGAAGACGGGAACCCGTGCGGCGTCGATCAGCTCGTCCACTTGGCGGCGATCGCTGCGGAGACGGGCCGGGGTGTAGCGGTTCTGTGACGTCTCCCGGATGCGATGTGCCTCGTCGCAGATGAGGACGTCAAGGCCGTTGCGCTCGGCTCTCATGAAACTGTTGAAGTATTTGAAGAGGTTCTTCACCCGGGAAGAGCCCTTTCCCGGAACGCGGCGCAGCGTCTCGGTGAACGAGCGGGATCCCGTGGCGTGCATGACGAGACGTCCCTGTCGCGACAACTCGCCCAGCAGGGAGAGCGCGATGACGCTCTTGCCGCTTCCCGGACCGCCGGTGACGATGACGACTTCCTTCGAATCGGCTCTGCGGGCACTGTCCACCGAGTTCAGCGCGATCTCGTACGCGAGCCGCTGCTCCGCCAGAAGAACGAACTGCTCCCGCTCCCTGATCTCCTGGGCGGCCAGCTTGAGGAGCTGTTTGGAGGGGCGGACGGCGCTGCCGAGCAGCCGGTCAGCCGCCTCGGCGCCGGAGTCGGGAGCGAACCGATCGCGAAGATAGGCGAGGAAAGCCCCGCGCCGGGACTTGGTGAACAGACGGCTCCGCTCGTCCTGGTCTCGCGCGTAGAGATCCTGGACATCGAGGTCGGCCGCGTTGTGGAGGTATGCCACGCCTCTGATCGCGTCGTCTCGGCCCTCCAGAGCGCCGACGAAGTCGGAGATGTAGTCGCAGTAGCCCTGGACTTGAAGCGCGGGGTGCAGTCTGGGGCCGCCGGGACCGCCTTCGACGAGGACGAGCTTCGGATCGTTCTCGAAGAGTTCGGCCTGGCTCCACTGCTTGAGCTCCACGACGACGTAGGCATCGCCCGCCGTACGGCGATCCACCCCCGCGAGCACGACGTCGGCGCGCTTGCTGGTCAGCGGGAGTTGGTATTCGACCAGCATCTCGACGCCGCCGAGACCGGCGTCGACCAGGTCACGGGCGAGAACCGGAAGACTGCGGTCCCAGGACCTGCGTTCGGCAGGAGAGGGGTTGATGCGCGACGTCCTTCTGAGGTGCTCGGCGATGACCTCGCTGAGCCGTCTTTCGGGAACCGAATCGTCGGTTGCCAGCGTGGTCAGACTTTCGGCCGAATGCCGAAATGCCGTCACGGACCTACCCCCAGGCAGCACGAGAGACTCGTGCGGTATGGGAGCGTGTCCGCGATCAGTCGATCAGCGGAAGCCCGTCGGGCCGCATCACTATGCGAAGCACATTACAGCGATCATCCGACAAAATCAGACGAGTGGCGGCGCCTTCCTGGCCGACCCACGATAGGTCTCCACGCTGTAGCGCCTGCCGCTCTCGTCGAGCTTGGCGTGGGCTGCGTCGATGAGGTCGATCTTCAATACGTCGGCGAGCCGGGTCAGATAGATCATGACGTCGGCCAGCTCGGATCTGAGACGTGTGGCCGTCCCCTGGTCGTCCATGACCTTCGCCGCTTCTTCGGGCGTCAACCACTGGAGCTCCGCGAGCAACTCGCCGACCTCGCCCGCCAAGGCCATGGCGAGGTTCTTCGAGGTGTGGAACTGCTCCCAGTCCCTGTCCTGTGCGAACCTCCGCAGTCTGTCGGTCAGCTCTTCCAGCCCTGTCATGGAAGCACGTTACAAGGAGACGCTCGGCTGGGAGCCGGCCGCGGGACGATGTCGGCGCACTGGCCACTGCTGCGGAAGGCCTGGGCCGACGTCGGCCGTCCCGAACCGCGGCAACAGCCGCTGCCCGAGCGTCACACGGCGTACCTGGACATGATGGCGCAGGTCATCGACGCGGGGCGGGACATCGAGGTCGCCCGGCAGCACGGCGCGCCGCCCATTCACTACCGGCGCCCTCATGGTGGAGAGCCACCTCATCGCCCTGCGGGACCAGATCCTCGCCTCCACCGAGGGGACGGTCGCGCGCCTCGCCGTGTTCACGGACGACGGGCAGGTGGCCGGCCGTTCACGGTGGACCACGGCCGGGTCCGGCTGACCGAGCTGGGCCTGCACTCCGCGCGCGCGGGCGTGCGCTACACGCCGAAGGAGAGCCGGCAGAAGCTGCTGATCGAGCGTTTCACCGGCAGGCCGCTGCCGCGGCGGCACTATCAGGGATCGCTCAGTGTGCTGCCCAGCTCGGAGGTCCCCGCGGAAATGCTGGCCGACCGGACGCGCTTCCTTCCGCTGTTCGTGGCCACGGCGTTTCAGCCGCAGATGGTCGACGCCCTCGCCGCTCGCCCCGACCGGACCGACTACAACCTTCCCGACCGGCTCCGGGAGATCAGAGATGTCGCGGACCAGGATGCCTATCCGCCCGCTTACCTGATCGAGACCGACGATCGCTCTCTGCTCGCCTACACCGCCGTCGGCGCCGAACGGGACGCCTTCCTCGAAGGTGTCTGCCGTGACGTGCCGGCGATCCACGCGAGGATCGAGGCGGAGAGTCGCGAGGATCCACGTGACCTGTGGACCCGATGGCTGGCCGACAACGCGCTCGGCCCCGGCCTGCCCCGGCAACTGCCGAACGGCGTCTGGCGGGTCGCCTTGAAACCGGCCGCCTTCGCCGGACCCCCCAAGTTGCCGCTGAGCCGCGTGGGCTCTTTCCAGCTGCGCGAGCGCCACTTCCTCCAGCTGTGGTGCGACGACGCGGCGCTACGCCGCCGCGCCGTCCAGGAAAGAGCCCTTGGTATGGCACGTCTGCGCGAGGTCCGTACCCAGGAGGACCTGGTCGCCCGGATCGACGGCCTGGCCACTCAGCTTGAGGTCACTCCCCCGACGCTCGCCCACCTGCGTGCTTACGCCACCAGCAGGCGCATGCACGACCACCTCGTCCATCTCGACGCACTCGAATAAGCAAAAGTAAATTGGCGACTTTGGTATGTATATTTACATGTCAGGGTTTGTCGATTATTGTCATTCTGGAAAATCTGGTGGCGTGATGTGCGATGACATCTCCATGCGATATCGGAGCATTGTTCTTCGTTATCGTGGCATGATCGAAGATCGAGAGCATTTCTGTTATACCGTGACCACGCCCCTTACCCTCGACGAAGCTCTCCGGCGCATTGGCGTGGAGAGGAGAGACCTCGTTCCGGCCGATGGGGTCGACACCCTGGCCGAGGAGGGACATCTCCTTATCGGACAGTACGGGCAGGCCGTTGTCACGTTCGACGAAGCCGGGGTCGGCCGCTTCCTCCGAGGCGAAGCCCTCGCGAGAGGGTGTGACCGCTGGGTCGTGCAATGGGACTTCTACAACCTGATGTTCAGCTATTCCTCCCGAGATGGCGGCGGCAGTTGGGACGAGGAGTTATGCGATGACGAGCGGTCTTCGGAGAAGATGGTCGAGGCATTGCGGGAGGGGCCCCTCGCGGAGTACGCCGACCTGTTCCACCGCTATGTTGAGATGGAGCGGGGTGATGTCGACGAGGAGGCCGACCCGGCCTACCTGCAAGCCGTCATGTTGACGGTCCTCGAACTGCGGACAGGTGTACGGCTCGACGACGGGCTCATCGACGGCCTTCCCTGCGCTGTCCGTGTCCCGCAAAGTCTGCGATAGAAGGGGTCGGCTGGGCCGCAGCCCTCTTGATCTCGATCGGTGCTCCAGGGTCAAGGACGAGAAGCTCTATCCCCGGGCCACGGCCGAGGGATTTCACGTCGTGCTGACCAACGACGCCCGGCGGATGCGGCGGCTTGAGCCGTACGGCGACGGCGTGATGGTCCGCGAGTTCCGCGACCACCTGAACAGCGAGCTCGCCGCCTGACGAGCGCATCGTCCGGGATGTGGCGATCGACTGACATCCTCGTTGCCGAATGTGATGATGTGTTCACCTGGTGTCATCGTCTTTTCCTGGCGGCGACATCTGACGTTCAGCGGTGAAAACAACCGAAGGGGTACGGTGGCAGTGGGGCGGATCGTGGGAGGAGCGGTGATGAGCATGCCTCTTGAGTCACCCAATCCCCTGGCCAGCGCTGTTCTGGCGGTGCTGAAGGCGGCTCGCGAGCTGGAGTTCGAGATCACCAAGACGAAGCTGGCGAAGCTGCTCTACCTTGCCGATCTGGAGGCCGTCGAGTCGGGGCGCACGCAGTTCAGCGGTGCCACCTGGCGGTGGGACAACTACGGTCCCTACGATCACGCGCTCATGCGTGCCGAGGACTGGGTGGTGGAGAGCGAGTTGGTGGAGCGCCGCGACAACCGGAACGCGGACTACGGCTCGTGTGTGCTCACCGTGACCGTCGACATCGAAGATCCGCTGGACACAGACGACATGGAATGTGTGCGGAAGGTCGTCCGCCTGCACGGCGGCAAGAGTCCGGCCGGTCTCAAGGATCTCTCCTACGAGACCGTTCCCATGGTTGAGGCGCGGGCGGGTGGTGAGCGGGGAGTTCTGCTCGATCTCAACCGCGCACGGCGCCGCAGGCAGGTGGCCGCCCTTCGGGAGCGGTTCCGTTCGCGGCGTGGAGTGCTGCCTCCGCAGCAGGACGATCCGGGGGCGGGGGAAACGCTGAGAGCGGAGTTCCTGGAGGCGAGAGACAGCCTCCGGCGGGCCAACGCGAAGACACTGGGTGATCAGTGAAGGCATCCATCCGCAAGGGTGGCGTCTATCTCGTATCCGATCGGTCGCTCACGATGCCCCCCAACGACCAGCGCAACTACCATCCGAAACGGCCAGTGATCGTTCTCAGCGGTGACGCGAAGAACGAGCAGGCCGACTGGCCCCTGGTGTATGTCGTCCCAACCTCGACGGCGACCACGCTCAAGACGGAATACTGCGTCAAGCTTGCCCAGGGAACCGGCAACCTGCCGAGTAAATGCTGGGTGCGGACGGTCTGCGCCCAGCCCTTCCTCAAAGAGGAGCTCGGTGACTACCTGGGACAGTTGCCGGCCCAGGTTCTCTGTCTGATCGAGGAGAATCTGTTCGCCTACATGGGTCTTGTCGACTGAGGGCGTAACGACTGGATCCAATCGCTTGATCCATGATCGTGATTTTCTGGAAGCGGAGGCCGAACGCCATGCGGGTGGTGTCACTGATCGGCCGGTTCGTTCCTGCCTGGCCCCCTTTCCAAGGGCCCCTACCGTCTTACCGAAGACCGTGGCGATGCCCCTATCCGGCTTTCGGCCGGACCCCGGCCCTATGGGTCAATGTCGTGCGGTGGAAGAGGGAACCTTCGCAGGGGCGGAGCGGATCTCCTCTTCGAGGGTGCTGACGAGTGCCTGGGCGGCCTGGCGCAGCCGTACGCGGCGGGCGCTGAGGTCTTCGGCGAACCGCCGGGCCGTCGGTCCCACCCACGTGGGCCGGCCGGTGAACTGGGCGTGGGCGGGGTCAAGCGCGGCCTCCAGGATGGCGACCCGCGCCCTGACCTCAGCCAGCGTCTGTTCCAACACCTGGCGCCGAGGGTTGGGCACCAGGCCCTCCGGCTGAGGATTCATACGCGCCTCTTCGGACGGGGGTACGTCGGATGGATCTATTGGACATTATTAGATCTACGGCACGTCGGCCAGTCCCGGAGGAATTCATGGCATGTTCTGTACGGCGCGGCGTCATGGTCTGTGCGGTGGCGTTGCTGGCGGTGTCCGGATGTGGGGACGGCGGCCCCACGGTGGCTCAGGCGGGGGAGACGCTCAAAGCTCACATCACCGAGCTGATGAAGAAGCGTTATGCCTTGGATATCCGCATCACCGATGCGGGTGGGCGTGACCTTCCTTGTGGTGAGGGCAGAGCCAAACGGACTTTTGCCGCCACCGGTAGAGATCCTGCCTCGCAAAGCGAGCCGGACAGTCTCAATACCCTCCTGCTGGGTACGCTTTCCGGGGTCGCTCCCTACCGTATTGTCGAAGACCGCGGTAACGCCCCCATCCGGCTTGCCAACGACGAATCCAAGACAAAGATCACCTTGGAGTCACCAGCCAACGGGCAGTACGCGGTCAGAGGCGAAACCGAGTGTCTTCCAACCTCGTGAGTTAACTGTCGAAGGCTAGACCACGTTCCCGGCCCCGCTTGCTGCCGCCCTCGAACCAGCTCGATGTGTCGTTGGACAGTGTTCCAAGCGCAACCTTGTCAGTGCCGCCCATGCCGTTGGCGGCCACCCACCTCTCGAAGGATTCAAGTCCCCGGTTGCCCTGTTTGATCAGGTCGGCGAAGGGTTTGAGGTTGCCCTTGGTGTCGGTTATCGCCACGCCGGGTGGGCACGTGGCCTGCCACTCGGCGGGTGTCACCTTCGGGGCGAAGCCGTTGGCCATGAGGAGTTGAGCGTAGGTGTGCTGGCGGCCGAGGGTCTCCATGGCGTCCCTCTTGTCCGCCCGGTCCACCCGGGTCTCGTCCTCTTCGCCGAAGACCTCTTGGACGGTCTCCTTGGTGGAGATGGAGGCGCTCAGCAGGAACCAGGCGTAATCCGCCGCCCTGATCGGTGAGAAGTAGAGGCTCAGCACTCCGATGCCGTTGTCACGGAAGTACTTCACAATGCTCTGTCGCTTTTTATCGATACTGTCCAGGTTGCCCTGGACCTTCTCGATGGCGGCCAGTTCGAAGCCGCGCAGGTTGCCCAGGGCGGTGAACACCTGGTCCATGCGCTTGACGTCTCCGGTGCTCCTGGTCGTCGCCGAGGCGTCGGCGATCAGTTTCAGGGTGAGGGCGCCCATTCTCTTTTCGAATGGGGTGAGGTTCTTGTCGGAGTCGGCGAAGGTCTTCAGGAAGCGGTAGGTGTCCTTCGGGCTCAGGGTGAACGCCGACGTCGTGCCGAAGGCCGAGGTGAAGGGCTTCAGCGTGCTCGCCTCGGTCATGTTGGCGTCGCCGATGTTCGCGCCCTCGACGAGTTCGGTGGCGTACGCGCCGGCCAGCTCCGACATGAAGATCCGGGCACCCGGCGCGACCTCCATCGGCGTGCCCGGCGCGTCGTCGGTGCCGTCGACGTCCCTGAGGTCTCCCATGATGGTCATGACATTGAAGGCGTACTTCGCGGCCTCGGGGCTGTGCGGGCCCTTCTCGTAGGCTCCTCCTATGGAGGCGAGCATCCGGCCGAACTCCGCGCTGACGTCGAAGTCGACGCTCGGATACCTGGAGGCGGGTTCAAGGCTCTTCGTGCGGTTGAGCTCGGTGAACAGATCTCTGAGGTCCTCACGCGACAGGGTGTCGAACAGACCCCTGGTCATCTCTGGGTTGTTCGCCAGGACGGGCAGGAACGGGGTGAGATCGGTCTTCCACCGCCGGGGGCGGCTGCCGTCGCCGGCGCCGATCGGCTTTCCCGCCCTGCCCTGCATGATCTCGGTGAGCCACGCGGTGGGGAACGTACCGTACTGGAGCAGAGACGCCAGACCGTCGTCCGAGGCTTTCCTGAGACTGCCCGCCTTCCACGCCGAGCCGAGGACCCCCGGCTGCGCGCGCAGCGCCGTGGCCAGGGCGCCGCTGATGACCCGCCGATGTTCGCCGTTCGCCTTCTCGCCGTACCTCGTCAGGCGGTGAATCATGGTGAGCACGCCTTCGGGGCCGAGGATCCGGAAGAACCCGGCGGTGAAGTAGGCGTCCCCCCGCTTGTCGGCGAGCTTGTCGAGGATCCGGTCGTAATCGGCGTCGGGCAGGCCGAGAGGGGAGGAGGGGAGGCGCTTGAACCGGGCGGCGAGTTTGGCGCCTTCCTTGGCGTTGGTCGCCGACGTCTTTCCCGTCTTCTCGTCGTAGGCCAGCAGTCCCCAGCTGATCGGGTCCTGGAGCCAGTCGCCGGTCCACGCCGAGACCTGCTCCGGAGTGCCGATCGCTCCTCCTATCATGGGGAGGTCCTGGTTGATCGTCTGCAGGCGTTCGCGCAGCCCCGGGAGCTCGTCGCCGATCCAGCCCTCGATCTCCCTGATCGGCCGCAGGGCCGTCGCCGACGTCTCGGCCGTGGCGAGCAACTGGCGGATCCGCTCGGACTGCTCGCCGATCACGTTGCGACCGCGTTCCAAGGCGGTGACGAAGCCCTGCATCAGATCGGGGTCGATTCCGGCGAAGTCCGGCGAAAGAGGCCCCGTTTCCGACGGCATCGACTCCACCATTCCCCTTCCGCTATTTTTAATTGTTTCACTCTAGCTTTGCGATGGGCGTATTCAGTCGCGGCTGAGAACCGAGGCGATGTGGAGTCCCGCCTTGTGGTGGACGGCGGATTTCTCGGTGTGCCCGGCGATGCCGCGCCACTGTTTGAGACTGTCGATGACAGCGGCCGACGTCGGCCGTGAGGAGAATCCCGGACGTGTCCGCGCTCCCCGGACACCCGTGCGAAGGCCGAGAGATCGCGGCTCGCGGGTCGGGGTCACAGGTGACACGCGCAACGGTCTGCTGAGACGGGAGGGCCGGAGGCCGAACCCGTGGAGAGGCGAGAATCAGTCCCACGTCCGGACGTCCGTCTTGATCCACGGACGTTGGCGGAGGCCCACACCGGTGGGGGCCGGGAGGTGGAGGAGCCTGGTCCGCGCCTCACCCATCAGGTGATTTCGGGGGTTTGGTGGCGGGGGAGCAGCCGTAGGTCATGAGGTAGATCTCCATGGAGATCGACCCGCTGGGGGCGGCGAGGTCGTGGAAGTTCCTGGTCACGGCCGTTCCGAAGATGCGCGGGTACGCCTCACGGATGGCCGTGTTGACCCGGGTGGCCAGGCGGACGCCGTCCCCGGCGGCGCCGTCGGCGCCGAAGGTCAGGACCATGCCCGCGTGCTGTCCCGCCAGGTGCTCCCGGTGTTTGAGCAACTCCTGCCGGACCTGCGAGGCCAGCGCGCCGTCCCCGACGCCGGGGGCGATCTGGAACGAGATCGTGATCGGCTTCGCCTGAACGTCTCCGAGGGGGCCGGTACAGGGGGAGGGAGTCGGCGAGGAGCCCGGAGGGCTCGGCCGGGCGGGTGCGGGATTCTTCTCCGCCGGAGGCGGGGTGGGTGCGGGGCTCTCCTCCACCGGGGGCCGGGCGGGCGTGGGGTTCTTCTCCGCCGGGGGCCGGGTGGCGTCGGGGGGAGGCTGCTCGGCCTCCGGCAGGGGCTGGACGATTTCCGGCAGGGGCCGGGCGGTCTCCGCCAGGGACTGGGCATGCGAGGGAGGCGGCGCCTGGGCGCCCAGCATGATGATCGTGACTCCGAGCAGCAGGTCGGCGAAGAGCCAGCCGGCCAGCAGGGGTGAGGCGGAGGTCCTTCTGCGGGCGGTCATCGCCGGGTCCCCTGGGGGGTGTCCGGGCCCTCGTCGACGCTTTCCGGGGCGGGAGGGCCGGTCGGGCCGGCCGCGAGCTGGAGCTCGGTGATCGCGTGCTTCAGGTCGGTGAGCTCGCCGTCCGTGAGCTCCCTCACCTTCGCCGGTAGTTCGGCCAGGACCTCTCCCAGTACGCCGGGGAGCCGGTCGAGCGTGTCGGTGACCCGTTCACCGAGGAGGTTGACGGCCTTCTCCGTCGATGAGCCGACCGAGTCGATCGAGACGGCCGCGCGGCCGACCGCGTAGCCGATGCTCGCCGTCGCGTCGACCAGCTTGTCGACCCGGGTGTCCAGGCCGGATACGGTGCCCTGGACCGACCTCATGGATCGTACGATCTCGTCGTTGAACGCGCGCCGCATGTCGAGGGTGGTCTGCGAGAGGGTCGTGGACAGCTGGTTCCCCGCGTTGGTCACCGCCTGACCGGTCCTGGACCCCGCGCTGTCGATCAGGGCTGAGGCCCGCACCACCGCCGCGGTGAGATCGTCGCAGGTGCTGTTGATGGACGCCAGGTGCTTGCCGAGGAGGTCGACGGCGTCGCCCACGTCGATCGCACTGGTGGCCAGCGCGTCCGTGGTTTTCCGCGTGGACTCCAGGCTCAGGGTGAGCGCCTCCACCAGCTCGGTGTGTGTCTTGCGCGCCATGACGCCGACGGAGCCGATGTCGGCCGCCACCTTGCCGAGCTCGGCTCCGAATCGGACGGGGGAGGAGAGCCGGACGCCGCCGAGCACCAGGCTCGCCTGGGTCGTCGCCCGGCGGAGCCGGACCCGGAGAGCCGCCAGTTCCCGCTCGGAGGTCTCTTCTCTGCCACTGCTCGTGACGTTCTCGAACACGGTCCAGAGGATGAGGCAGAAGATGGCCGCGAGGGTGCAGAGCGCGATGTTGTCGAACTTGAAGAACCCCGGCAGCCTGCCGTCGAAGCCCTGCTGCCACATCTCAAGGAAGGGCCGCCGGGCCGCCTCCAGCCCGTCGCTGTCGAGAACCTCGCCGTAGGCGCCCGTGGCCATCATCAGCCCGAGCCAGGTGATGAGGATCGGCACGAAGACGAGGGCGGGGCCGACGGCGGCGGCGAGTCCCCGGCGCCGTCCCGGTTTTCCCCGCGGGGACGCGGTCTCCGCCGCTTCGCCGTCCACCAGGATGGTGTCGTCGGGGGAGAAGGCGGCGAACAGGTCGATCTCACACCAGCGCTCGGCCTTGCCGGGGTCGGTGATCGCGTCCGCGAGGTCACGTAACTGGTCCTGGCGAGCCGTCAGACGGGGGTGGTCGGCGAGCTCGCGAAGCTCGGTGACAAGCTCCTGGTCCGTCACGGACAATCGACGTCCTCTCCTCAATGGCGCTGGGCACGGTCCCAAGGTCCGGATGGACCGATTCACGCCGCCGGGAGGCGTGATCATTTCGGCATACGGCGTATCTGTCAAAGGACGAAGGGGGCGATAGGCGGGTTTACCGCGGCGCGGTGTGAAGGTGGAATCGAGCGGCGCCCCGCCCCCGACCGTACCGGGCACAGGATGCCGAGTCCGCCGGGGCGGGTCCCGTCCAGCGTGAGTGATCGAAAGCGGAGGGAGGGCTGGGATGCCGGAGCGGCTGAACCAGGCCATGGATTACATCGAGCGCCACCTCGATCAGCGGATCGAGGTGGCCGAGCTCGCGCGGACCACCGTCACGTCGGAATACCACTTCCGGCGGCTGTGGATCCCCGTGGAGCGGACCACGGGCTGAGAGGGGGCCGGCCACCCCGGCCACCCCGGCCGCCGCGAACGGTTGGCCGATATCCGGTCACCGCGGCATCGGACGGACGGCACGTGCCGCCTCACGTCACCTCTTCTTGATATCGGCGTCTTCTCCGTGCGATGCCGCCTGCGACGGATGCGGCGGCCAGGAGTCCCAGGAGCAGCAGGATCCGTCCCCTGGGATGTGCCGTGAGGCGGCGTCTCATCCTTGACAGGAGGGAGCTCTCCGGGACGGGGTGAGGAGTGTCCCGGGGCGGGGCGGGAACCGCGTGGTAGACCTCGTCGAGGATGTGGTTGAAGCGGCGTTCTCGCCGGGTTCCCGCGCTCAGCGTCCGTCTCTTCCGGGTGTCGGTCCAGAACCTCCAGCCGACGGGGCCCGACAGGACGACGGCGGAGACCGCCCGTAGGTGCGCCTCGGTGATGGCGCGGAGCTCCCACATCATCAGCCAGTGGTTGACGATCATGTTGACGTACATGTGCGCGCGCTGTCTGTCCGGGTTCTCGGAGGTGAAGAACGCGCCCCAGCAGGCCCGGTACACGGGGTCCTCCATGGCCATCCGCATGAGGTCGCCGTGTAGCGCGCGCAGTGTCTGCTCGCGGTTCGCCTTGTTCTCGCGCGCCTGGAGGATCAGCGAGGCCGTCACGCCCATCAGTGCGAACACGGCGAGTACGGCGGAGGCGGCCCCGTAGGTCTGGCCGATGTCGCTCAGCCTGTTCCAGTCGGTGACCTGGTCCTTCAGGAGTGAGAGGAAGAAGGGGGAGACCACCACGAAGCCGGGCACCGCCAGAACCATGAGGAGGAGCAAGATGATGGTGAGAAGGCGGCGCCCGCTGCCGGCCAGTCGGCTGAGCGGGAGCCGCCTTCTCACTACCGAGACTCTCGACCGGCGGTCTGTAGTGGGGGAGGGAGGGCGGCGCGGTCGTTCTCCAGGAAGGTCAGGAGGTCCTCGGCCCGGGAGAAGAGGTCTTCGACCTCATGCCGGCAGGACTCCATCAACCGGGGGTCCACGATCTTCCGGGCGCCGCTCAGTGTCCCACCCTCGTCGTAGAGCACCTCGTACATGACCGACGAGCCCAGGATGACGAGCTCGGGCAGGGACCGATGGTCTCGCCCCCTCCCCAGGGCTTCGGAGTCCAGGATCCGGACCTGCTCTCCGGCTTCCGCCCTCAGCCGGATGAAGTACAGCTCCCACTGCAGGTAGGGCGTGTAGGGGCGCTCCACGACGCGGACCCGGCGCATCGGGAAACCCGGAGCCTCCAGGATCGGAGCCTGGATCTCCTGTCTGGTCTCGTCGACGATGCGCAGCGCCTCGTGCCAGTCTCCCCGGTTCAGCGCCTGCCAGCTGGGGTTGCGCGGTTCCCTGAACGATTGGCGGCATTCGAGCTTCCAGAACACCCCTTCGAGGTTCTGGAAATACGGCCAGAAATCGGAGAGATACTCCTCGGCACTGAGATTCTCCGCCCGATGTCTGCTTACATCGTCAAGCATCTGGTATATCCCGCTTCGCGGAGATGAGTTGGTTTCTGGGAATCACCACGAGACGTTCGTCGCGGCTGAGGCTCATCCCCTCGGGGAGCCGGTTCCGGTATGAATCGGTGAGGTCGCGGCCGATGACGGCGATGTCGCCATTGGAGAGTTCCCAGATGTCCGGGCAGTCCGGGCTCGCGGTCGTGTTTCCGAGTTCGAGGGGAGATTTCCCCAGGCGTCTGTGCAGTTCGGCGGCCGGATCGGCCTCCCACGGACGAGACATGGCGCTCCTCGTTTCGTAGATTTTTCCAGCGCCCACCGAGTTTCACACGACCCCTCCGGACGTGCAATGTTCCCCGCCGATCAGCCTTCCGTATCGCCATGGTCGCAATCCGTCCGGACAGGTAAGCCCTGGCCGCCGAGAAGAGGAGCCAGAAGTGATTCGGACACTCCGGTAGCCGGAGATGTATATGCCAAATATGAACAACCTTGATAATTGGCGGCAGGGTGTTCTCCGCAGGGCGGGGAGTTCAGACCGGAGCCTCGGCTCCCTTCCCCGAGTGACCCGCGCCCTTCCCCGAGTGAAAGGCCGGCCGGCTCGCTGCCGGAGCCGGCCGCCGGTGCCCACTCGCCTCGGTGCGGAGGACCCTCTCCGGGACATGGTCGTGATCACCGCCGGGTAGCCGGTGGGTGAGTGCCGAGACCCGGCGGCCCGGACCATGCCGCCGGGCCATCGGGCGCGCCTCCTCGGAGAGTGAAGGCGAGCCCTCTTCTCCGAGGAGGCGGTCAGCAGGCCGGAGAGGTCAGCGGATCAGCAGGTCGGCTCGCCGGCCCGCGCCGGGACGTTGACCGCGCTCCAGGCTGCCTTGACCGCGTTGAACTCGGTGCAGCTGCCCGGGAACAGCGCCTTGGCGCCCTTCAGGGTCGCCACCCGCGCCTTGGCGTGCGTCCACGGGATGGTCTTGCCGTTGAGCCCGGCCTGGAAGATCCGGCCGGCCTTCTGGATGCCGATGCCGGTCAGCTGGGCCGGGCCGGAGCAGACCGTGCTGGCGGGCTTGCCCGCCGGGTTGGTGCCCTCGGCCAGCAGGTAGAACCAGTGGTTCTGCGGACCGGCCGCGGAGTGCACCTCGGTTCTGGGGATGGCGGAGCTGTAGCAGTTCGGGTCGCCGACGGTGGACGGGTCGTACATGTAGCGGATCGGGCCCTGGCCGACCAGGTCGACCTCCTCGCCGACCGTGTAGTCCGGCGTGTCGAACCGGTTGGCGGCGTAGTGTTCGGTCAGCGCGCCGAAGATGTCGCCGGTCGACTCGTTCAGCCCACCGGTCTCGTTGCCGCTGCCCGAACCCCCGGCCCCGGAGTACTGGAAGATGGCGTGGCCGTACTCGTGGCCGACCACGTCCATGGGGGTGGCCTGCTGGTTGCCGGCCTGGTTGCGGCCGAAGTTGGTGTAGGAGCCGTTCCAGTAGGCGTTGACGTCGGCCAGGCCGACGCGCACGGGGAAGCCGCCGCCGGCTCCGGTGAAGCCGTTGCGGCCGAGCCAGTCGCGCAGCATGTTCCACTCGGTCTGCGCGGCGTACAGGGCGTCGACGCAGGCGGTCTCCAGGCTGGTCCCCGAGCCGTTGCCCCAGGAGTCGGTGCTCTTGGTGTAGGTGGCGCCGTTCTGGCCGCCGCAGCGCAGACCCGGCCGGGTGGTGTCGGTCATCGAGTATGAGCCCGAGGTCTGGATGGTGACCGGGTTGCCGTTGTAGAAGCTGTTGCCGGTGCCCTCCTTGACCTCGTCCACCTTGTCGATGACGGCGCCGGTGTGGGCGTCGACGTACACGTGCAGCACGCTCTCGGCGTGTTCGGTGCGGCCGGTGAGCGCCACCTCCCACGCCAGCGTGGGCTTGTCGGTGGCCGCGTGCACCACGAGTACGGGCGGGGCGGCGGTCTCGACGGTCGCGAGCTGGCCGCGGGCGGTGGCCGTGGCGGTGTCCGCGCTGACGGTGGCGTTGGTGTCCAGCTTCAGTGTGACGCGCTGGCCCGAGGTGACGTCCTCCACCCGCCCGCCCGCCCTGTCGGTGACGACGATCACGTCGCCGCCGTAGACCGGCAGGCCCTGGTAGGTGCGCTTGTAGTGCAGATACTGGATGCCCTGCGTTCCCACGACGACTCTGTCGCGGGTGAACCTGTCTCCTGAGGACTTGCGCAGGGACTGTGACTCCGCCGCCAGCGCCTTGTCGGCGGTGGCGATCGCACGCTCACGGCCCTTGGCGTCCGGTGGCGCGAAGGCGCTCTCGGAGCTCGCCGCGGGGGTCGGGTCCGTCAGCGCGTTGTTCTGCGCGTTCGCGCTGGTCGCATTCACGAGCGTGGATGTGGCGAGGGCGGCGACCGCCAGGACGGCGATCCCTCCCAACCTCTTTGTGGACCTCACTGCGAATGGCTCCTCTCGAAGACCCGTGGGGGGAAGGGGCTAAGGAGCCGTGGCCGGCCAGGGCTGAGCTAAAGGTGCCATCCGGAAGAGTTCTTACCAAAGTCCAAAACTCCATAACATTTAGATATGTAGCGTCACTTGGGCATTGTTACGGCACGTGTTCACCACGGTGCTCATCTCTCCGGGCAAGGGGCGCATCGCACGGCCGGGCGCGTGGCGGTCATGCCGCCCCTGATCTTCCGCCTTCGGAACGCCCGATTCGCCGCCCTCCACCGTCGCCTGCGAGAAGGCGACCCCGTCTCCGGGAGTCCGGTTCGCCGCCCCCGCGATTTTTTCCTGTTTTCCTATTCGTTGTGGCGAAAAAAGACAATTAACCCTTATGGAATGGACAATTCCGTTCGGTGTATGCGAATCGGGGTATGCGAATGCATTCCCGGTAAAGGCGTCGGCCGACGGGCTCTCCGCTCCGCCCGCGCGGTGAGCGGCGCGCGATACCTTCCGTGCGGCCGTCGGCGGCCTCCGCCGTCCCGTCGCGGATGGTGCCCTCACCCGTTCGGGGCTGCCCCTATGGCTGTTCGTGATCTGTGGAGGCCCGCTGTCCGGGATCCTGTCCGGGATCTCCCCGGCCGAGATCCGCCGAGAGGCCGAGCGTTATCGACCCGGTGATGTCACGGCCTTGGAACACGGGGCCGTGCACGGTGCCGCCGCTGATGGTGTTCGTCACGCCGCCGTCATCCGGGCGAGGTGTGGAGGTGGCCCCCTCGGAAGGCTCGCCGGGAGCGCGGCGGGTGAGCAGAAGGCCGTAGCCGGAGAGCCCGAGGCCGACGACGCCGACCAGGCTGCCCACCACACTCGCCAGTCTGTCCGCCTCGTCAAGCCCTATCGCCACGAAACAGCCGCCCAGCCCTGCCAGGGTCACGCCGATCGCACAGGCTCCCACCCACGTCAGCACAGGGCGCAGTCCGCTCATTTTCCGCTCTCACCGGCCGGTGGATTCGCTGGATCGCGTAGGTTCCGCACGCCCCAGGTTCGTCGGCCCTCGGGTGCCTGTCAACGCCGCCGATCGCCTTTCTCTCCGGGGAGTCCCCTCCCGGTCCGTGAGGGGTCTCCTCCGGGCGAGAGGATTCGACCGGCGGTGGAGCCGTCCTGGATAACCTGTGGCGAATGCCCTATGGGAGTGGTCTTCGCTGTGCCGGGCATAGAAGACCTGCCCATTTGAGCCGATGCCGCTCACGGTTGAGAGATGACCCCATCCTTCCTGTGGGACACCGGTGTCCCCTTGTGGAGTAGCCGATGGGGGAGTCGCCGGTGCTGTTGGACGGATAGGTCAGGCGGCCGTGCTGCTGCGCACCACCGCGTCGGTCTCATGGCTGGAGTGGCCGGATCTGTTGAGACGGCGGGGACTTCTGGGGAAGGGTGTAGGAGACGGTCAGTTTGGGGATGCCGGGGCCGCCCGCCTCGGCGGAGTCGAAGATGCGGCTGTAGTCCGGCCGGGAGGCCGACTCGTCCACCCCGCTGAGCATGATGCCGTGGTTGGCCGCGCCGTCGGCCCACGCCTGGACGATGCCGGTCATGGGCCAGGTCGTCGTCTGACGTGTTCCGCAGCGGGCGGAGTCCCTCGCCACTCCTTCGCCCGCGGTCGTGGTGGCCGGCTGGGTATGCCAGGTCAGCGTCCACTCGTCCCAGGCCGTTGTGATCCGCTGGGCTTTGATACCGGAGAGACCGTCGCCGCACCCGGTGGCGAAGTTCTGTGTCAGGGCCAGGGAGGCGCTCTGTACGGCACGGCCCGAGACGGCGGAGGTGTCGAACATGAGGAACGAACGGTCGATGAGATACGGGCCTGAGAAGGGGTCGGTGTAACCTCCCGCCCACAACTGGGTGTCGAGGTACTGGGAGTCTCTGTAGACCGCGGAGTTCTCGACCCAGGTGTCGGCCCGCACCCCGAGAGTGATGGTCGGATCCACGGTCACGGGGAATCGGGTGGCCGGATCGGCCAGAAATCGCGCGTCGGGGGTGAGCACCAGCGTTTGACGTCCCTCGCCGCCGTCTATCGCCGTGTCAACCGAGGTACGCCGTGATCCCCGCTCGCCGCCGCGCGCACCGCCGTCCCACATGATCGGCGGGGAACCCGCGGTGACCTTCTTGCCGCCGGCGTCGGTCAGCGTCAGACCGCCGTCCGCGCCGGTGCTCAGGCTCAGGCCCTTCGCCTGCACGGGCAGCCTGAACTTCAATGGCGCCTTCGGACGCTCGCGCAGCACCACATCGAAGCGGAACCCGGAGGTAAGCGCCGTCACCACGAGATCCGCACCGGGCGTGGCCGCGGCGTCTTTATAGGTGGCGACATTGCCGCTGATTGTTGGCCTGGGTAATGATTCCGGCCATATCAGCGCCAGTTCCTGACTCTTCTCTGCGACACGCATTGAGGCGAAGGGGCGGCCCTGCCCGCCGGCGGACAACTCCACCGCCACCTTGGCCCCGGAAACCCTGGGCCTGAGCACTCCATCACGCTCGACCAGTGAATTGTCGATCCAGGACCACGGCCCGCCTGCCGGTTTCACCCGGGCGGGGGCCGCATACGTGTCGGTCGTGATGTGACCGTCGGGGAAAGCCCAGGATTCGCTGTTCTCCGTCGCCGAACTCAGCACCTCGACCGGTCTTTTCTGTTTCCGTGCCTCCGCGACGGCGGCGCGCAGGCCGGCGTCCGGATCCTTGGGGCGGGGAAACGTCGCCGTCGTGTGCTTCGATGACGGAGCGCCTGGTGCCGGCTCTGCCCGTGCTGCGGATGCTGTGGTGGCGACGGCCGTCATCGACGCCAGTGTGCCGCTTATCGCCACCACTCCGACCATACGGCGTAGCTTCGCACCGGCTTTCCGGCGCCGTCCTCGTGGGATGGATTCATGATTTTGAAATGGGCCTAATGGGGATAGGCGATTCATGTCACTCCATCGAAATATGGACGCCATGGATAGCACAAGGGAACAGAAAACATTGACATGAGTCAAGCTTGACAGAGGGTAGTCAATTCACTACGAATATAAATATGCCCGGATCGATCCGAGCGGTATTCGCCTGCTCGGGCAATGTGGATCACGTGCCGGTAAACGGCCGGCGGCGGGGTGGGTACGGCCCGCGGTTCGCCTATTCGATGCCAAAACGTGATCGGGGCAAGGGAGTTCTCGGTTGTCGCCCTGCCGGGTCGACGGTTCTCACTTGCGAAGTGAGCCGGTGCCCACCGGGAAAGTCCGAGCGGACGGCGGTTCGAGGCTCGGGCCGGTTCCGGCGGCGGGCGCGCCTCGGTCCCGCTCGGCGTGTCCCTTCCCGGTCTGTCCGGTGAGGGGCCGGTGTCCCGGGTGGAGCGTTTCCGCTGGAGGGGTCAGTCCGGGTGGTGCTGGTGTTGCAGGTAGGCGGCGGTCTCGGGGTTGGCCGGGAAGTAGGCCTCGATGGCCAGTTCCGCGATCGTGATGTCCAGCGGGGTGCCGAAGGTGGCCATCGTGCTGAAGAAGGCGAGTTCGCGGTAGCCGCGCCGCAGGCGCAGAGGGACCACTATGTCCCCGGGGCCGGGCCGTTCTATCTCGGGTTCCGGCTGGTCGCAGGGGTAGCCGTCGAGTTCGCGCCAGAGCGCGGCCAGGTCGGGGTCGGCGGTGAGGCTGATCTGGCGGCGGAGCCGGTGCAGCAGGTGGGCCCGCCACTCGCCCAGGTTGATGATCCGCTGGGCCATCCCCCTGGGGTGCAGGCTCAGCCGGAGCACGTTGACCGGCGGGGTGAGCAGTTCAGGCGCGACACCGCGGAGCAGCAGGCCGGTGGCGGAGTTGCGGTCCATCAGGTTCCAGCGCTGGTCCACGACCACCGCGGGGTACGGCTCGTGCCCGCTCAGCACCTGGCCCAGCGCCTCCCTGACCGAGGCCATCTGCGGTGAGTTGAGGGGGGTCTCCGCGTAGACCGGGGCGAACCCTCCGGAGAGCAACAGGTGGTTGCGTTCGCGCAGCGGCAGTTCCAGCTCCTCGGCGAGGCGCAGGATCATCGCCCGGCTCGGTTTGGACCGGCCGGTCTCCACGAAGCTCAGATGTCTGGCGGAGATGTTGGCCTGGATGGCGAGATCCAGCTGACTCATGCGCCGGCGCTCCCGCCATTGCCGGAGAAGTTCGCCGACTGGCCGGGAAGCGCTGGTCGTGGTCACAAAACCCAAGATAACCGGTCTAACTTTGCGAAACCATTACCATGCGCATAATCGTGGAGAGTACCTGACAGCCCCCGGGGGGCAGGGATCCGGGAGGGCGTACGGCCCCTCGCGAGGGGGGCGGTTCCGGTCAGGGCGGATGGTTCTCGGTCCGGGTATGTGGGCGGGGTGGTGTCCCGGAACCGGGTGTGCGATGGCAGGTGCGAGCTGTGGAAGCCGATCGGCATCGCATCTTCCAGCCCGACCGCCGATTGAGGCTTGAAAATTCAAGGGATATGGTGATGAGTTGTGACGACGTTCCGGATCAGCGAGGCCGCGGCACTGCTCGGGGTCAGCGCCGACACCGTGCGCCGCTGGGTCGACACCGGTCGGCTGCCCGCGCAGCGTGACGACAACGGCCACCGCCTGATCTCCGGCGCCGAGCTGGCCGCGTTCGCGCGGTCCCAGTCGGGCCGCGACGACCAGGGCTGCGGCGCGTCCTCGGCCCGCAACCGCTTCCGGGGGATCGTGACCGAAGTGATCAAGGACACGGTGATGGCCCAGGTGGAGATCGCCGCTGGACCGTTCCGGGTGGTGTCCCTGATGAGCCGCCGGTCCGCCGACGAGCTCGGCCTGGAGCCCGGCGTGGTCGCGGTCGCGGTGGTGAAGTCCACCACCGTCGTCGTCGAGGTCCCCGAACCCCTCTGATCATTGGAGATCGCATTGAAACCGATCCGGATGGCATCGGCCGCGGTGGCCCTGCTGCTCGCGCTCACCGCCTGCGGCACCACCCGGGCCGCCGAACCGGATGCCGCCACCGGCACGGGGACGGGCGCCGGGGGCGGAACGGTGACGGTGTTCGCCGCCGCCTCCCTGACCGGGGTGTTCACCCAGCTCGGAAAGGACTTCGAGGCCGCGCACCCCGGTACGCGCGTCAGGTTCAACTTCGGCTCCAGCGCCACTCTGGCCCAGCAGATCGTCCAGGGCGCACCCGCCGACGTGTTCGCCGCCGCGAGCCCCGCCACCATGAAGACCGTCACCGACGCCTCCCTGGCGGACGCCCCCGTCACGTTCGCGCGCAACCGGCTTCAGATCGCCTTTCCCAAGGGCAACCCGGCCCGGGTCGACGGACTGAAGGACCTGACCGACCCCAAGGTCAAGGTCGCGCTCTGCGCCGTCCAGGTCCCCTGCGGCGCCGCCGCCGTCAAGGCCCTGGACGCCGCGGGCCTGAAGGTCACCCCGGTCACCTTCGAGCAGGACGTGAAGGCCACCCTGACCAAGGTCGAGCTCGGCGAGGTCGACGCCGCCCTGGTCTACCGGACCGACGTCCTCGCCGCCGCGGGGAAGGTTCAGGGGCTCGACTTCCCCGAGTCCGACAAGGCCGTCAACGACTACCCGATCGCGAAGCTGTCCAAGGCCCCGTCTGGAGAGCCGGCCGGGCAGTTCGTCGAGCTGGTCCTCTCCCCGAAGGGCCGGGCACTGCTGACCGGCGCCGGCTTCGAGCTCCCCTGAGGGGTTCCGGCATGGGAGCGGCTCACCGTACGGCGGGGCGGATGCCGTGGGTGCTGACCGTCCCGGCGGTCGGTGGGCTGGTGTTCCTGGTCCTGCCCCTGGCCGGCCTGCTGGTCAGGGCGCCCTGGTCCACGATGGGGGAGCGGCTGGCCGATCCGAGGGTGCTGGAGGCGCTCCGGCTCTCACTGGTCACCGCCACCCTCGCGACCGCGATCTGCCTGGTGCTCGGCGTGCCCCTGGCCTGGCTGCTGGCCAGGGGAGACCTCCCCGGCCGGCGATTTCTCCGGGCGCTGGTGACGGTGCCGCTGGTGCTGCCGCCGGTGGTCGGCGGGGTGGCGCTGCTGCTGGTGCTCGGCCGTAACGGCCTGGCCGGGCGCTGGCTGCACGAGGCGTTCGGGCTCTCGCTCCCCTTCACCACGGCCGGGGTCGTGGTGGCCGAGGCGTTCGTGGCCATGCCGTTCCTGGTCATCAGCGTGGAGGGCGCGCTGAAGGCCGCGGACTCGCGGTTCGAGGAGGCCGCGACGACCCTCGGCGCGTCCCGCTGGCGGGTGTTCAGCCGGATCACCCTCCCGCTGGTCGCGCCGGGGGTGTCGGCGGGGGCCGTACTCTGCTGGGCGAGGGCCCTGGGCGAGTTCGGGGCCACCATCACCTTCGCCGGAAACTTCCCCGGCACGACCCAGACCATGCCGCTCGCGGTCTACCTGGCGCTGGAGACCGACCCGGAGGCCGCGATCGTGCTGAGCCTGGTCCTGCTCGCGGTCTCGGTGGTCGTGCTGGCCAGCCTGAGGGAGCGATGGGTCGGCACGTCGTGATCGAGAGCAGGCTGGTCGTCGAGCGGCCGAGGTTCCGCCTGGACATCGAGCTGGACGTGGCGCGGGGGGAGGTGGTCGCGCTGCTCGGCCCCAACGGCGCGGGCAAGACCACCGCGCTGCGCGCCCTCGCCGGGCTGGTGCCGCTGACCGGCGGGCACATCCGCCTCGACGGTGAGCCGATCCAGGACGCGTCCGCCGAGCGGCGCCCGATCGGCATGGTGTTCCAGGACTACCTGCTGTTCCCGCACCTGTCCGCGCTGGAGAACGTGGCCTTCGGGCCGCGCTGCCACGGCATGTCCAGGAAGGCGAGCCGGCTCCTCGCCCGGGAATGGCTGGACCGGGTGGGCCTCGGCGAACACGCGGCCACCAGGCCGGGCGAGCTCTCCGGCGGACAGGCCCAGCGGGTCGCCCTGGCCAGGGCCCTCGCCGTACGGCCCCGCCTCCTGCTCCTCGACGAGCCGCTGGCCGCCCTCGACGCCCACACCCGTCTGGACATTCGGGCCCGGCTCCACCACCACCTCGGAGACTTCGACGGCGCCGCCGTCCTGGTCACGCATGACCCGCTGGACGCGATGGTGCTGGCCGACCGCCTGGTGGTGATCGAGAACGGCGCCGTGGTCCAGCAGGGGCCGCCCTCGGCGGTGGCCAGGCACCCCCGCACCGAGTATGTCGCCCGGCTGGTCGGGCTGAACCTCTACCGAGGGGTCGCCGACGGGCACGTCGTACGGCTGGACGGCGTCGCCTCCGGCGGGGCCGGGCGGCCGGTCTCTCAGGAGGACGGGCGTCTGGGCGATCTCTCCCCAGGTGGGGCCGGGTGGCTCGGGAGCATCACCCTCAACGTGGCCGAGTCCCAGTCCGGCCCGGTCTTCGTCGCCTTCCCGCCCTCCGCCGTCGCGATCTACCGCAGCCGCCCGGACGGCAGCCCTCGAAACCTCTGGGAGGCGACCGTCGGCGGGGTCGAGCGTCACGGTGACAGCGTGCGCGTGCTGCTCACCGGCCCGATCGAGGCCGCGGCCGACGTCACCGCCGCCGCGGTCGCTGAGCTGGATCTCCGGCCGGGCAGGCGGGTCTGGGCGGCGTTGAAGGCCACCGAGACCCACGCCTACCCGGCCTGACGGCCCGCCTTCGTCTGAGGGTTCGCCCCCGTCTGACGGTCCGCTCCGGGGCGCTCCGGCCGGGCGCCTCAGCCGGCGAGCGGTCAGCGGCGGCGGACCTTGGTGGTCAGCCGGTTGAGGATGCGTTCCCACTCGGTGCCGAAGGGGTTCTCCTGGACGAGGTAGGTCCAGGTGGCGGTGGGGCGTCTGAGACCCGCGCCGTCGAGGTCGAGGCCGTCCGGGGTGATCGTGGCGGTCTCGAAGGTGGCGATCGAGCGGGCCTCGATCTCGGCCAGCATGCGCTCGTAGGCGGGCTTGGCCTCCTTGTTGAACTCGTCGATCGGGCTGAGGCGGCCGAGGGCGCGCAGATGGATGCCCTCGCGGAGGTCGGCGAGGTCGGCGAGGTGGTCGGCCCAGCAACGGTCGAGGTGGAACAGCACGATCTGCCGGGCGGCCTCGTGCAGCACCTCCTCTCCCACGGTCTCCGCCAGCTCGGACCACCGTTCCGGGGCGGCCGCCGAGAGCGCGCTGCCGCCGGAGTGCCCGTGCAGGACCTTGTCACGCAGGTTGAGGACCAGACTCCGATGCTGTTCGAGCAGCCGGGTGTAGCGCCAGGTGTTGCGGTGGATCTCCATGTCGACGCCCTCGGCGACGCGCTGGGCGTGCCCCACGAGGTCGCGGTCGGGGACGCCCCTGGCGTACTCGTCGGCCACGTAGTGGGTGATCAGATCGTCCTCGCCGCTCACGAAGAAGACCGAGCCGCCCGGGTCGCCCTGGCGGCCGGCGCGACCGCGCAGCTGGTCGTCCAGGCGGCTGCTGGTGTGCCGGCCGGAGCCGATGACGTACAGCCCGCCAAGCTCGTCCACGCCGTCGCCGAGGCGGATGTCGGTGCCCCGCCCGGCCATCTGGGTGGAGACCGTGATCGCGCCGTGCTCCCCGGCCCGCGCGATGATCGACGCCTCCTCGGCGTCGTTCTTGGCGTTGAGGACCACGCACTCCAGCCCCCGGCCGCTCAGGGTCAGCGACAGCCGTTCCGACTCGGCCACGTCCAGGGTGCCGATCAGGATCGGCCGCCCGGTTGCGTGCACCTCGACGATCTCGTCGATCAGCGCGTGGTCCTTGTCCATCCGGTACTCGAACAGCCGGTCGGGCGCGTCGGTCCGCACGCACGGCCGGTTGGGCGGGACCACGGCCACCCTGAGGTCGTAGAACTCGCGGAGCTGGTCGCCGACCGCGACCGCCGTACCGGTCATGCCGCACTTCTGCGGGTAACGGGTGATCAGACCCTGGACGGTGATCGAGTCGAGGATCTCGCCGGTCGCCGAGGGCGGCAGCGCCTCCTTGGCCTCCACCGCGGCCTGCAGGCCGTCCGGCCAGCGCTGCAGCAGCGCCACCCGGCCCCGGGAGGGGTTGATCAGATGCACCTTGCCGTCGCGGACGATGTAGTCCACGTCCTTGGTCAGCAGGGCGTGCGCGTGCAGGGCGAGGTTGACCTCGGTCAGCGTGGAGGGGCTGTCGTAGAGGTCCACCTCCAGCGCCTGCTCCACGCTGTCGATGCCCTTGCCCGTCAGATGGACGTTGCGCGCCTGGTCGTCGAGCTCGTAGTGGTAACCCCTGACCAGCTGGCGGACCAGCGCCGCCATCTGGGGCACCGCGTCGCCGGGATCGGCGGCCCCGGCCAGCACCAGCGGCACCCTGGCCTCGTCCACCAGCACCGAGTCGGCCTCGTCCACCAGCGCCACGTCCGGCGCCGGCACGACCAGGTCGGCCGCGTCGGCGCACGTCCGATCCCGGAGCACGTCGAAGCCGATCTCGCTGACCGAGCCGTACGTCACGTCCTTGGCGTAGGCCGTCCTGCGCTCCTCCGGCGAGGAGGTCTGCCCGATCCAGCCGACCGAGACGCCCAGCGCCGCGTACAGCGGCCCCATCCACTCGGCGTCCCGCCTGGCCAGGTAGTCGTTGACCGAGATCACGTGGACGTGCTTGCCCTGCAGGGCGTATCCCGCGGCGGCCATCGCCCCGGACAGGGTCTTGCCCTCGCCGGTGGCCATCTCCGCGACGTTGCCGGAGAGCATCGCGAGCATGCCGACCAGTTGCACGTCGTACGGCCGGAGCCCCAGCGTGCGGTGCGCGGCCTCCCTCGCGACCGCGCAGAACTCGGCCAGGTCGTCCACCGACGGGGCGGGGAGCTCGTCGAGATCCCTGAAGCGCTCCTCCTGTGCTCCGGCCACGGCCACGGTCCGCTCGAAGGGGGCCAGATCGATCGAGCCGGGACGCTCCAGAAGCCGCCTGATGAGCTGAGTTATCGAGGCCACGTTCCCTCCAACGCCCGTCTCCGGGCTCACGTTCCCGGGCTCACACTCCCGCTTGCGCCTCACCGTACCGATCGGACGGATCACCGCGCGCCGCAGACCGCCGCGAGGAACGCCGGTTTCCGGCCCGCGCGACGGCTCACCCCGGCAGCCGGATTCTCCCCCTCTCTCCGAAGGTGAGCAGGCCGACGGCGCCGAGCAGCAGGACGGCCCCGCAGACCGCCTGCGGAGTGAGCCGTTCACCGAGAAGGAGCACCCCGATGATCGCCGCGCCGACCGGTTCGACCAGGGAGATCACGGTGGCCGTCGTGGCACGTACCGCTCCCAGCCCGGTGAAGAAGAGGCCGTAGGCGAGGGCCGTCGGAACCCCGCCGAGGTAGGCGACGATCGCCGAGGAGGCGAGCAGGTCGCCTTCGGGCAGCAGGCCCTGGGCCAGGGCCAGGGGCAGCAGGCAGACGCTCCCGACCGCGAAACCGCCCACGGCGACGGCGTACGGCTCGCCGGCGGAGGCCCGGTTGAGCAGGGTCACGCCCGCGCAGCCCGCCGCCGACAGCAGGGCCCAGCCGAGACCGGGCACCGAGAAGGTGACCGACCCGCTGTCCAGTGCCAGCAGGACCAGGCCGGCCAGGGCGGTCACGGTGGCCGCGAGCCCGGCCGGGCCAAGCCGTTCTCCCAGCAGCGGGTGTGCGCCGGCGGCCACCAGGACGGCCGTGGCCCCCATCGTGACCACTGTGGCCACGGCCAGGCCTGACTCGGCGATCGCCGCGAAGTACGCCGTCTGGTAGACGGCCATCGCCACGCCGGTGGTCACGATCCGCCCTGGGCCGGGCAGTCGCCCCAGCCCGAGGAGGCGGGAGGCCAGCAGCAGTATCGCCGCGCCGGTCGCGAACCGCCAGAACGAGACCGAGATGGGGCCGAGCCCACTCGTCCGGTGAAGAAGCGCCCCGGCGGCGCCGCCCGTACCCCAGGCGGTCGCCGCGATGGACACGTACAGCAGGCCCCGCCGTACGGAGACATGAGTCATGGAGATCTCTCCAGATGAGGTGGTTGTCGTCAGGCCGCAGATATGCGGGCAGCAGCCACCCACCGGACCGTTCGGATCCGGTTGTCAGGAGAGAGGACCGCCCGCTAGCGGGCGGTCGGCGGGGAAACGATGGTTATCGGCACACGTCAACCCTAACGAGACGATCGGCGATGCCTCCAGCCGTTATCCGAGCCCCCGGATCCGCCGTCGAACCTGACGTCACCTGACAGGTATGGGCGGAACGATGAGAGCCATGACGACGACTGCACAGTTTCTCGCCGTGAACATCGACTGCGCGGAGCCCAAGCGGCTCGCGGAGTTCTACGCGGCGGTCTTCGGATACGAGATCCAGCACGTGGAGGACGAGTACGCCGGGATCGGCGACGGCACGACGAGCATCTACTTCCAGCGCAACCCCGAACGCGAGGCGGCGGCCTGGCCCGGCCCGGGCAAGCAGTTCCACCTGGACGTCCGGGTCCCCGACGTGGACAGGGCGGTGGCGGACTATCTGGCACTCGGGGCGACCAGGCCCGACTTCCAGCCCGGCGGGGAGAACTGGACCGTGCTGGCCGACCCCGAGGGACACCTGTTCTGCGTCTGCCCGACCCGCGAGTGAGATGTGGCCCTTGGGGATACCCCCGCACCGGCTTGGGCGGCCTCTTACCCACTCGCCGGGCGCTCTAAGCTTGCGAGGTGACCCAAGAATCGCTCCTTTACCCATGCCCGATCACTTCCGGCAGGTGGTGATGACCTGGGTGGGGATGTCGATCGCTCTGATCGGTGCGCTGGGCTACGCCCTGGGGGCGGCTCTCCAGCAGTTCGAGGCGGTGTCCGAGGGGGCGTCGCTCAGGTTGATGAGACGGCCCCGCTGGTGGCTGGGCGGGGTGATCGGCTTCACCGGGGCGTCCCTGCACGCGGTCGCTCTGAGCCTCGCGCCGCTCGTCGTGGTCCAGCCGATCAGTGTGGCGACCCTGGTGTTCGCCGTACCGCTGGCCGCGGCGATGCACGGCAGGCGACCGCGGAAAGAGGAGATCATCGGGTCGATCGCGGTGGCCGTCGGCCTCCTCGGCCTGATGCTGCTCGTCCCTTCGAACGCCGTGCCGCCGCACATGACGGACGGGGAGGCGCTCGGCTTCCTCGGCTGCGTCGGGCTGATCGTGCTGATGACACACCTGTTCGCCCGGAAGGTGAAGGGGGCGGCCAAGGCGCTGCTGCTCTCGGTCGGAGCGGGCGCGGTGACCGCGAGTGTGTCCACCTTCGTCCGGGTGGTGGGGGGCGGCCTCAACGGGGATCTGAGCAGGCTGCTGACCTGGTTCACGGTCGTGATTCCGGTGTTGCTCGTCTGCGCGGTGGTACTGCTGCAGAAGTCCTACGAGGTGGGATACTTCGGCATCGCCTACGCGGCGGTCCAGGTGGTGGATCCCCTCACCTCCATTCTCGCTGGAGCGTTCCTCCTCGACGAGCCGATGCCGGCCGGGGTGGCGAACGTGATCCCCGCCCTCTTCGCCGCGGCGCTCCTGATCTGGGGAACCGTCACGCTGGGGCGGCTCTCCCCCGATCACGGCGGCGGCCACACCACCGCCCGCGAGGCGGCCTCGGCCGTCTCATAGGGCTCGTTTCAGTCCCGGGGCCGCCCAGCCGCGTCAGGTCCCGGGGGCGCCCATCCGAGAATGTCGTCCACCGCGCCGATCACGCGCCCCGGGGCGAGCCGCCAGGCGAGCGCCATCGCCGTGTCGCGCAGCCGTACGGCCTGCGGGTTGCGCAGCCGGGTGGCCCGGCAGATCGACGCGGACCTGGCCACGATCCGCGCGGTCCGCTCCAGGCGGGCCGCGGTGTAGCCGGCGAGCCCGGCGCCCCGGTCGGCGACGTGGGCCAGCACCACCGCGTCCTCGATCGCCTGGCAGGCGCCCTGCCCCAGGTTGGGGGTCATCGCGTGGGCCGCGTCGCCCAGCAAGGCGATCCTGCCCCGGTGCATCGCAGGCAGCGGGGTGGCGAGGTGGTGGACGTCGTTGCGGAGCACGTTCTCCGGCGAGGCGGCGGCGAGCAGCGCCGGGATCGGGTCGTGCCAGCCGCCGAACAGCCGGAGCAACTCGGCTCGCTGGTCCCCGCCGCCCCCGCCGGCCGCGGCCGTGTAGGTGGCGTAGCAGTAGGCGGACCCGCCGGCCAGCGGCATGATCCCGAAGACCCCGCCCCGGCCCCAGCTCTCGCAGGTCTGGCCGGGGACGCAGCCGCCGGGGACGAGCACCCGCCAGCTCGTGACCCCGGCGTAGCGCGGGCCGGGGTGGCGGGGGAACAGCGCGGCCCTGGTGGGGGAGTGGATGCCGTCGGCGGCCACCACCAGGTCGGCCTCCAGATCGCCCCCGTCGGTCGTCACCCGGCCGCTGTCGGGGTCGGCCCCGCTCACCGTGGTGCTCAGCCGGACCGTGCCGGGGGCGATCCGGGCCGAGAGCGCGTCGACCAGGTCGGCGCGGCGCAGCAGGACCACCGAGTCGCCGTGGCGGGCGGAGGCGGCCTCCTCGGTGGTCCTCATCAGCCAGCGGCCGTCGGAACGCCGAATCCCGGCCTCCCCCTGGACCGCCGACAGCTCGCGGATCTCGTCTCCGGCGCCGATCGTGTCCAGGGCCTTGAGCGCGTTGGCGGCGACGGCGAGCCCCGAGCCGACCGGCTCCAACGAGGGTGCCCGCTCGCACACCGTCACGTCCCATCCCCGCCGCTGGAGCGCCACGGCGGCCGTCAGCCCGCCGATGCCCGCCCCGATCACCACTGCGCGCGCCACGACCTTCTCCTCACCAACTACCCCCAGCGTGGACGCCCCGTCCTTCAGGCGGGTGAGGACGTCAACAAGGATGTAGTGACACTAAGGGGTGATATCCGCTGCCGTCGTCGGAGCCGGGACGCCTCCCCCTGAATGATCTCCGCTGACCGGCAGGTATCCGGGTTGTGTTAGTTCCATCACCTTTGGATGCCCGCGACCCCCGGCTGGGTATTGGATGACCAAGGATCTTCAGCGTTGTGGATCCACGTGCCCACCCACCACTCGACTCTCGGGAGTTCGCTGTGCCCGGCGGATCGATCTACGTGACGAGCGACGACCCGGTTCACGGATTGTCGCCCCAGGTCATGTACGAGCAGTTCTGGCGCAAGGAGGCCGACCAGCGCAGGAAGATGCGCTGGGTCAAGGCGGCGGGCGGCGTCGCCGTGGGCCTCGTGCTGGCCTACCGGTTCGCCATCCCGGCACCGGTGCTGGCCGGGCTCGTGTGCGGGGTGCTGGCCGGTGCCGCCGACATGCTCTGGACCTGGTACTCCTACGAGGCCACCGCGGTCTGGCGGGGCAGGCGCCGGGGCGAGACCATCACCGGAAGGCTGCTCCGCCGCAGGCTCGGCAGGCGCGGCTACCGCGTCCTCGACGGCCGCGCCGTACCCGGAGAGGCGTCGATCGACCACCTGGTCATCGGCCCCGGCGGCGTCTGGGCGGTCGACAACGAGGCATGGCACCCCGAGACCGAGATCGCCCGGTACGGTGAGCGGCTCTTCCTCGGCGAGAAGTACGGCTCGTCGGTGGCCAAGGCGCTCGTCGACGCCTCCGACTCGCTGGCCGCGGTGCTCTCGCGGGAGGCCGGCATCCCGGTGACGATCGAGCCGCTGCTCGCCGTACACGGCGGGGAACTCCGGCGTACGGTCACCGCCGAGGGTCTCACCCTGCTCAAACCGCGCCTGGTGGCGCGCTGGATCCTTTCAGGGTCGCGGATGGAGCTGGACGAGCAGCAGGTGGAGCTGCTCGCCAGGACCGCCGCCCGCGTCCTACGCCGCATGCCCTGAGATCCCCGCATGCCCTGAGCCTCCACGTTCTTTGCGTCCCCGCGTGTCCGGGTCGCCGGACGGCGTCACACCCCGATCCTCCGGTCTCCGGCCCTTGCCGTCTCGGTCCCGTCCGGCCAGGCCCCCGGGCTCCGCTGGATTTCGAAGTCCCGGCGGAAATACGCTATTCTTCAAGGGCTTCACGCGCCGCTAGCTCAGTTGGTTAGAGCAGCTGACTCTTAATCAGCGGGTCCGGGGTTCGAGTCCCTGGCGGCGCACAGCGGTTCCCGCCAGCGCGTTCACGGCTTCGGTCGTGGGCGCGCTGGTGGCATTCAGGGGCGGATTCGTCCCTCGCGTTAGCTTCATGTTCGCTCGAACGCCGCCCGTCCGGCGCAAACGGTCATCCGGCCGGCAGCCATCTCTCGGAATCCGCCCGCTTCCAGGAGTCGCTCTTTCCACACGCGTGGCCCCTCGCTCCGCTCGGGACTGTGCTCATTGAGGGCCGAGCCCCCCACCTCCGGAAGGGGGCTCGGCCCCCTGTGCCCCCCCGCTTGGGCCGTCCCCTCGTCGATCATCAAGGGCAGCGGCCTGCACCGTCTCAAGGAGCTCAGGCTTGGCTCACGCGGCCGGTCCGAGATCAGGATCATCTTCGCCTTCGATCCAACCCGATCAGCGCTTCTGCTGCTCGGTGGCGACAAGGCCGGCAACTGGGAGCGGTGGTACCGCGACAACATCCCACTGGCCGAACGGCCCTACATCGCCTACACCGTTGAAGAGGAGGAGTGACCATGCCAAAGCACACTCCGCAGGACTGGGAAATCCTGGAACGAGAGCTGTACGACGCCGGCGTCTCCCCCGCCGAGGTCGTAGCCGGAGCTCGCCGGCTGCTCGCCGAGACACGCGGGCGCCAACTCGCCGAGGCGCGCAAGCACGCTGGGCTCACCCAGAAAGACCTCGCAGTGGGCATGGGCGTGAGCATCGCGCGCATCTCCCAGATCGAGCACGGTGAAGTGACCTCCATCGAAGTCGTCGCCCGATACGTCGAAGCGCTCGGCGGACACCTCGACCTGGTCGCCGACTTCGGAGACCACACCATGAGGTTGCCCGTCAGTGACCGGCTCACCGACACCGCCGCATGACACCGAACCGAGCCGCCGCACGAGCGAACGCGTGCCGCTCGCGCCGCTGATCTCCAACGCCGGCTTCGCTTGTTCGTCAAGGTTCTCTGCCGGAGCGGGTTGTCCACAACTGGACGGGGCGCAGTGGGCTTCCCGGATTGCCGCCGATTGGTGGTTCAGGTATTGGTATTGGTAGTGGCGTCCGGATGGGCGGGTGGGTTCCGGGTCCTTCCACCCCCTGGGGACCTTGGCATCAGAGACGCACATGGATATCGCGCCCGGGGGATCGTCGGTCCTCTCCGCCGGAGTCGAAGGTGACTCCCTGAACCCCGTCCCCTGGAGGCCTTGCGGTGGCACGACGACGGACATCCGCCGGCCGGAGACCGCGTCGGCGTAAGGGCCGGCGCAAGCAGAGTGGGAACGGGCTCCTGTGGCCGGTTGGCGCCTTCGCCCTCGTGGTGGCCGTCGCCTGGCTCGTCGACATCGTCGCCGCCAACTGGGCGCTGGTCCTCGGCGTCACGATCGTGTCGATCGTGGGACTGGCCGGGGTGCTCCTGCTCCGCCGCCGGATGATCGAGACCCGGAGACGGGAGTGGCTGAGGGGCAACGCGCGCCTCGAACGCGTCGACCGTATGACGGGTGACCAGTTCGAAGTCCTGGTGGAGAGCCTGCTCCGGGACGAGGGTTTCCACCAGGTCCGTCGGATCGGCGGCAGCGGCGACGGCGGTGTCGACGTCATCGGAACAGCCCCTACCGGCGACCTCTTCGTCATCCAGTGCAAGCGCTGGAGCAACTCCGTGGGCTCGCCCGCGATCCGCAACCTCCTCGGCGCACTCCACGCCTATCCCGGCCACCGAGGCGTCCTCGTCACCACGTCGCACTTCACCGCCCCGGCCAGGGAGTGCGCCGCGAGCACGGATCTGATCCTGATCGACCGCGCGCGGCTCGTCGCCTGGCTGGCCGGCTCCTACGCCCTCGCCCCGCCGGTCCGCCGGAGGGGCGCCCCCTGGTCGCTGCCGAGGCGTGGTGCGCCTTTTCTTTGACCTGTGAATGAGCTGGAAACTCTCAAGAATCCGGATATTTCCGGCTTTGGCCTGACGGGGATATCGGGGATGGGCAGACCTTGCCGAGCCTGTCAGGGCGGCCCGGAGACGCCGGAAGCACCGGAGATGCGAGGAGCACCGGGGGCGCCGGAAGCGCCGGAGGTGCGACCGCCTCCGGGGGCGGACGGCATCGCCCGGGCGTGCAGCGCCCGCCGCCAGGACCCCAGCCGCGCCGACATCCGCGCCTCGACGGCACGGCCCTGAGAGTCCACCCACCCGCGCACCGGCCGGATCCCGTGCAGCGCGTTCAGCGTCCACACCTCCAGCCTCTGGAGATCGTCCGTGGTGCTGTGCTCGGCCTGGAGCCGGCACCTCCGGTCCAGGGCCAGTCGTTCCAGCATGACGCGGGTGACCGAGGGCAGCACGGGCAGGCCGGCGGCGGGGACGCAGAGCGTGTCACCCCGCCACCACACGAGCGCGGAGTGGGCGGCTTCGAGCGCGGTGCCGTCCTCGCTGTACAGCAGGGCGTCGTCGGCGCCCGCCGCCCGCGCGTCGGCCCGCAGGGCCGCCAGGGCCGCGAGGTCGGGCCCCTTCACCCCGGGCCGGGTGCGCGGATCGGACCGGGAGGGGATCCACAGGGCGACCGTGTCGCCCCTCTCCGGGGCGGGCCGCAGCCAGAGCGTCAGCTGCGGCGAAGGGGCGCGATACGCCTCGATCCGGGGGAACCAGTGTCCCTCCGTGGGAAGTTCGCGGCGGACCGCGGCCAGGAAGCGCCGTACGGCCTCCTGCGGAAGGGTGGGCGCGAGCCCGGTGCAGGACTGCCGGAACCGCCGCTCGTGCAGATCGAGCCCCCGGACCCTCCCATCCGTCACCAGCCAGGAGTCCACCACCGAGGGTTCGCCGCGCGGCTCGCCCCGATCGGGCGACCAGGCGCCGTCCGAGGACCAGAGAAGCCGCTGTCCGGCGGGCGCGGAGCCGCGGGGGACCGTCATCTGACCGCCGACCTCCCTTGCGTACGGCGAGGCGACGTGGACGCCCCGTGTCTCCTGTGATCCCGTGTCTCCCGTGTTCCGCCATGGGCATCTGCGGGCATCCGCAGACATTCTCCGGTATCTGCTGGCATTCGCAAGCGTTCACGGAGGTTTGTCACCATCTGTGGATCACTGTCTGTGGATCACGGTCTGCGGACGGCCGACATCGTCCGCGGCGCTCCGGGGCCGCCCCGGAGTCCTATTTTCGAGTAGGGCTCATGTTAGGTCTTGACTGGAGACCTGACAACGGCGGATGCTGTCGGCATTCCGCCCCCCCGCCGGTTGTGTGAGGTGCCCGTGGCCAGTTCCCGTTCCGTCATCCGGGTGATCGTCATCGCGTTGTCAATGATCGGTGCGGTGCTCCTGGCGGGCAGTACGGCCGGCGCCTCGCCACCCCGGCCGGGGGCCGGGGTCAACGCCCTGGGCGAACCGTTTACGGGCACGGCGCCCGACGGCACGGTCCGGGGCTTCGTCGACGCCCACAGCCACCTCATGTCCTACGAGGGGTTCGGCGGCAAGCTGCTGTGCGGCAAGCCGTTCGATCCCGGCGGCATCGCCAGGGCGCTGGTCGACTGCCTGGACCACCACCCGCACGGTGAGGCCGCCTGGTTCGAGAACTTCACCAGGACCGGCTCCCCGACCGGCACCCACGACCCGGTCGGCTGGCCCACCTTCAAGGACTGGCCCGCCTACAACTCGCTGACCCACCAGCAGGCCTACTACACCTGGATCGAGCGGGCCTGGCGCGGTGGCCTGCGCGTCATGGTCAACGACCTGGTGGCCAACCGGCAGCTGTGCGAGATCTATCCGCTCAAGCGGAACTCCTGCGACGAGATGGCCACGATCAGGCTGGAGGCCCGGCGGACCACCGAACTGCAGGATCACATCGACGCCGAGTACGGCGGGCCCGGCCGGGGCTGGTTCAGGATCGTGCGCGACCCCGCGGAGGCCAGGAAGGTCATCGCGGACGGAAAGCTCGCCGTGGTCCTCGGGGTCGAGACCTCCGAGCCGTTCGGCTGCCGCCAGAGTCTCGGCATCCCGCACTGCACCAGGGCGCAGATCGACCGGGGCCTGGACGAGCTGCACGGTCTCGGCGTGCGCAGCATGTTCCTCTGCCACAAGTACGACAACGCCCTGTGCGGGGTCCGCTTCGACTCCGGCACGCAGGGGGCGATCGTCAACCTGGGCAACCTGCTGAGCACCGGTACCTTCTGGAAGGCGGGGACCTGCACGGGACCGGAGCACGACAACACGATCGAACCCGGCGGGATCATCCCCGCCCCCCTGGCGAAGTGGCTGCCCCCCGGCGTCTCGTCGCCGGTCTATCCGCCGGCCCCGCACTGCAACGTCAAGGGCCTGACCGGCCTCGGTGAGTACACGCTCAGCGCGATGATGAGACGCGGGATGCTCGTCGAGATCGACCACATGAGTGTGAAGGCCGCCGACCGGACGCTGGACATCCTTGAGGCCGCCCGCTATCCGGGCGTGATCTCCTCCCACAGCTGGATGGACCCGGGCTACTACCGCCGGATCTACGGCCTGGGCGGCATGATCACGACCTACGGGTTCCCGGCCGAGCGCTTCGCCGAGGAGTGGCGCAAGACCAGGGGGCTCAGGAGCGGCGAGCACCGCGCCGGGTTCGGCTACGGCCTCGACGCCAACGGCATGGGCCCGCTGCCCGCCCCGCGCCCGAACAACTCGGCCAACCCGGTGACCTACCCGTTCAGGTCCTTCGACGGCGGGGTGACCCTGGACCGCCAGCGCACCGGTGAGCGGGTCTGGGACGTCAACGTCGACGGCGTCGCCCACTACGGCCTGGTCCCCGACTGGATCGAGGACATGCGGATCGTCGCCGGAGACGAGATCGTCCAGGACCTGGCCGCCGGGGCCGAGTCCTACCTGCGAATGTGGGAGGCGGCCGGCCCCCGCTGAGCCGACGCCCCCCGGAGCCCCCGAAGGCCCCCGGATCTCCGGGGGCTCCGGCGTAAACGACCGAGGCGCGAAAGGCCGCCGTTCTGACCGTGCGGCACTTGTCTCGCCCCTTCCTCAAGGGGATCGGGCCGCTTTCTTCTCTGTTCAGTCAGAGCGGGATGGCCTGTGCCGCGGGAGACCCGCGCCCTCATCGGGGCGTCACGCCGGGCCGGGGATGAGGTCGAGATCGTCGGGCGGATCTGGTCGGCTTCTTCGCCGAGCCGTTCCGCCCGTCGGGACCGCGCCTGCCTGGAGGGGGCCGTACGGCGGGGTGGTGTCTCCTCGCCTCGCCGCCGCAGGCGTCCGGTCTGTGACACCGGCATGCCGTTCGTTTTTACCCACTGTGGGGGAGAACTGTCGCTCGGGACGCTTGACACGTCAAAATTGATCCGTGGTCAGGATCGGATCGGCAGGGATGAGCGATTGTGAGCGTGGGCAACTTCCCCCAGTGCTGGGCCAGCTGTTCACCGGCGGCGGTGACGGGCGGGTGCTCTCGATCGAGTTGCCGCCGGGGGACGTGGTCTGGCCCGACCCCGGCTACTCACAGTTCTCACTCGACCACCGTCCGGCGTTCTGGCTGAGCGACACGGTGGTCTCCGGCGACCTCTGGGCCGGGCTGAGGGCCGAGCACGGGCGTTCGGGCCTCTGGCCGGTGCTGCTGGAGGACTCTGTTCAGCCGTGGTCGGCGGGACAGATCGCCCCGGACGCGGTGGCCGAGATCGACAACTACCATGCCGCCGCGTTCATGGCCGAGGTCTGGGCAGACTGGGTCCAGAAGGCCGATGCCGGGCAACTGGAGCTGCTCGACCCGTTCGGTCCGGGGTGTCCGGGACCGGCCCCGTCGGGCGAGCTCGCCGCCGACCCCGGCGCGGTCGCCGACTGGTACGCCGGGGTGATCGCCGAGCGCCGGACCCCGCTCGGGCTGGTCGCGGCCGACCGGGGTGCCGACGCGCTGGCCGTCATGGGGTGGCAGGGGGCGCTGAACCACAACGAGTGGATGGTCCCGCTGGCGGCCGTGGTGCGCAGCTGGGAGGACCGGTTCGGGGCGCGGCTGGTCGGCATGGGGTTCAACACCCTGGACCTGAGCGTCGCCGCGCCTCCGGTCACCCCGGAGCACGCCCTGCACGTCGCCGCCGAGCACTGGACGTTCTGTCCCGACAGCGTCATCTACAGCGCCGGGACGCTGATCGACTACGCCGAGCAGATCAGGGGGAGGAACGCCTGGTCCTTCTGGTGGGACTGACCGTCCGGGTCGCGGAGGCGGGACGGGCCGCACGGGTGAGGGCGGACCCGGCCGATTGGGCTCTCCGTGGATCCGTGGGCATATGCCGGGGCGGGCGGCGTCGTTGTGAGAAGGATCGGCGCACCGGCTGGGGGCGGCGGCTGCGACAATCGAGCGACTTGTTCGTAAAGCCCGTCTTCTTCGGGGATTAAGGGGAAGAAGCCGCAGGTCAGGTGGGTGATGACGATAAGATCATTAGGTAGGTTTCCTAATGGTTTCGCCGAACCTAACAGCGTGGAGTGAGGATGGTCAAGGCCTGGCCAATGGCTCTTTCTTGGCCGTTGAAGGTAGATCTTCTGGGGTTTTCATGGCTTTTGTTTTGCTTTGTCCCCATCTGGTAGGTAGTGTCCTAGTCGTTATCGGTCGGCGACTTGCCCTTCAGGAGAAGGAGCGGCCAACCGACGTCGAATCCCGAAGGCCCCCAGGGGGCCGCGGGAACCGGGGACCCACTTCATGGGGTGAATCCGCCGCAGGCCTGCGGCGGTAGGGCAACTCCAGCGCCCGAACCCGTCAGCTAACCCGGTAGACGAGATGGAGAGGAGATCCCCTTCATGGATCGCTGTATCGCCTTCGTCCCGGTGCCGCCTACCGTGTTCGTGCCGATCATCTAAGACTTCCTCGCCGCGCCCGGTCGCGGCACCACCTCGCATCGCGCCTCGCGTAGCGTCCGGCCCCTCCGGCTACGCCTTCTCTTCTCCGTGAGCGCGTACGCGTATACGCCCGTGTCTTCCTTGACCTCTTGTGCGGGCTGTCCTGTTCCCTCGCGAAAGAGTCTGCTTCCTATGCGTTTTTCCCCTCGTCTGCGCCATCACGTGTTCGCCGCCACCATCCTGGGTGCGAGCATCCTCACCTCCGCCGGCGTCGTCTCGGCACTCCCGGCCTCGGCCGACACCGGCTCCTCCTCGTCCGCCGACTCCGAGACCATCCTGCTCAAGGGCTCGACCAAGGCCTCCTACTTCTGGGACGACTCCTCAGGCCGGGCCGGGGACACCGGTCTGCCCGCGAGCGGCAAGCCCATGCAGAAGGGCATGATCGCGAGCCCGAGCTGGCCGCTGTTCACCGAGGGCTATGTCGTCTACAAGGGCAAGAAGGCCAAGTTCTTCGTCGGCGACCGAGGCCCCGGTATTCCCTCCAACAACGGTGTCATGATCGACCTTGACGCCAAGAGCTTCGCCGACCTGACCGGCGGCACGTTCAACCCCAGCACGCTGGGTGTGGACGGCGTCGGCGGCATGGGCCACATCAAGGTCGACTACGTCGTCACCAAGTGGGGCAACGGCGTGGGCAAGAAGAACCACCCCGTGGCGTTCGCCAGCGGCGCCTGGAAGGTCATGGACTCCAACCCGGCCGAGCCGCCGAAGGTCGTCCTCGCCGACCCGGCGCAGCCGAAGAAGGACCGGGAGGCCGACAAGACCGACCTCGCCGACGCGCCCGGGATCCTCATGCCCAACGGCGGCGTCGCCCCCGCGGCTCTCGCGCCGAAGGGCTTCCGGGACCTGAGCGGGTCACAGACCGCCCCCATCACCTCCGGCTCCGCCAACGCGCTGGCCGGCGCGGCGGGACTGGCCGCCGTGGGCGGCGCCACCTTCCTGATCGCCGGTCGTCTCAGCCGGTAGATCACGGAGCACCGCGCACCCCGGTGGATCACGGGCCGCCACATCCCGGTAGATCATGGGACGCCGCGCCCGGTGGGCCGTCAGGCGCCGCACTCCGGTGGATCACCGGTCGTCTCACCCCGGTGGGCCGCCGGCGAACGGGGTCGAGATCGCCGGGGCCCGCCGTACCGGAGGGTCAGATCTCCAGCTTCTCCTCGATGGCGCGCAGGCTGTGCCGCGCGAGCGCCAGGTTGGCCCTGACCCGGTCGAGGGCCATGTAGAGGAAGAGCCCCTTGCCGCCGCGGCCGGTGACCGGGCGGATCACGTGATACTGGTTGGTGAGCGTGATGAGGATGTCCTCGATGCCGTCCTTGATGCCCAGCGACTCCATGGTGCGCATCTTCGCCCTGACGACCTCGGTGTTACCCGCCGCCGCCACCTGGAGGTCGAGCTCCTTGGAGCCGCCGAGCGCCCCCAGGGCCATGCCGCTGTTGTAGTCCACGACCACCGCGCCGACGGCGCCGTCGATCGCCATCATCTCCTTGAGAGAGATGTCCATATTGCCCATTTCTACCTCCGGTCATTGAGTGGTCCATGTGCGGGAAGTGATGGCGGCCAGGTTCGCCGCCGTCTTGCGGCCTTCCAGTCGCAGCAGCCCGAGGTTGGCTCCCGGGCGGGCGAGGACTGTAAGGACGATCTTGGGGCCGGCCGCGTAGAGGGCCGTGTAACCGTGGGTGCCGGAGATCAGGGTCTCCTCGAAGGCGCCCTTGCCGGCCAGGCCCGTCATCCGGCGGCTGAGGGCCAGCAGGGCCGAGGAGAGCGCCCCGATCTGGTCGGCGGCACCGTTCACGTCGCTGGCTATCGGCAGACCGTCCACGCTGCACGCGATGCTTCCTTCCACGTCGGGGATCCGCTCGCGTAGCAGCGTCATCTCCCGGCGCACCTCATCACGTAGTTCCACGGGAATCCTCCTTCCGGTCCGCCTCAGCGTCCGCAGCCTTATCGGCATCGGGCCGAGCTCACGTGAGTGCCTCCAATGCGTTCCTGAGCCGGACGAGCAGGTTCACGTCGGTGGGGTCTCCCGTCGCCGGGGGAAGCCAGGGGGGTGTCTCGGCGGCGCCGGTCCAGCCCTCCCCCCAGCCGGCCCCGTTCCCCCATCCCGGCTCGTCCGCCCCGTCCGGCACGGCGTCTCGCCTCCTGGCGGTGCAGGCGGTACGTCTGGGCAGTCCGTCCGCCGACGCGCCGGGCGGTACGGCGGCCACCGTGCCGGCCGCCGCGGCGAGGGCGGCACCGGGTTCGGCGGCGGGCCCGATGACGGGGGCGGCGGGGAGCTCGCCCCTGGGCAGGCGGAGCAGCCCGGCCGCGGCCAGCTGCCGTACGGCCAGCAGCACCGAGTAGGCCGGCCGGCCGAGCCTGTGTGCCAGGTCGGCGGGGGTCGCCGTGGCATCGGCTCCCACCACCACCTCCCACTGCAGTGAGGTCAGCACCACCCCGTGGGCCGGGACGCGTCGTACGGGAACGACCGGAAGCGCGTCCAACTCGCTGGACGGCCAGACCTGGTTCAACTGCGCTCTCCTTCGCTTGCACTCCCGGAACAGTCCGGTCACGTCGAAGTGCCACTGGGCGCCGAGCCAGTGCCGCTCTCCCGGCTGGAAGGCGGACCGGCACGCCGTGGCGTCGGACAGGAAGTACGCGGCGTCGAGCACCGCGCCCAGTACGCACAGCTCCAGCTCGCCCCTGGTGAGCACGCCCTGGCGGATCAGCCGCAGGCCGCCGGGGCGGTCGTCGGTGGCGGCCCGCACGGCCTGTCGTACGGCATGGACGGAGACCCGGCCTGAGGAGGTCAGCAGGTCCTCCAGCGGCGGGGCGGCCGGGCTCTCGGCGTAGGTCACGCACCCGTCCGTGAGATAGAACGTTCCCGCCCCCTCCAGGCGGAGTGCGCCGGTGACGTGATCGCCCGCGAGCCCGCTGAGTACGTTCTCCACCGTCGGCACGGTTTCACGTTGTTATCAGTCGGCCGGAAAGGGCCTGAAGGTGGTGACGTGCCAGGGCCAGGTTGGCGCGCTGGGAATCGAGCCGCAGGTAAATCACCAGCGGACCGTCAAATACCGTTTCGAGTGGTTTTAATAAATGGTGTCCGTCGTCGGTGGTGATGATGACATCGCGGATCCGGACGGTCCCGCCGGACGAGGTCGAGGCGAGTCCGTCCACGGTCGCCCTGAGGGTCTCGCTCAACCCCGCGGCGGATCGTTCCACGTCGACGCGGCTGCTCCCGCCACGGGTCGCCACCGCCGTCCCGCTGGTCTGATCGATCAGGATCACGTCCAGCGCGCCGGGGATAGCCATGACCTCAGCCAGGCAGTCTTCGATTCCGAGCACGGGCTCTCCCTCGCCAGCGACTTCACAGCGTCGCTCGGTTAGCGTAGGGATACCACTTTGAATCCGGGAGTGTTAGACAAAAGTGAGATATGTAGGGGGAGAGGATCCGTTGCCTGGGTAGAAGATTACCCCTCCCGTGAGGGAGGTCTCTTCTTAGGTTTAGGTGATTAATGCATTTTCGTCCCGCCGAAAAGCGGTGACATGCTTCACGGGTGACTCCACGGAGGCGGCCGGCTCAGTTTTCGCGGCGGGGGAGGCGGGGAGGGGTCAGCGCCCGCAGCGCCACCGCGGAGAGCTCTTCGGCGGTGAGCACCCGGGGTTCGGTGACGGCCCTGGCCCGCACGTAGACCTCGCAGAGCCACTCCAGCAGCCGGGTCGCCTCGAAGGCCGCGGGCAGGTCGTCGCCGACGGTGATCCCGCCGTGGCTGGCCAGCAGCGCCGCCCGCCGGTCCTGGATCGCGGCGCCGACGTTGGCGGCCAGCTCCGGGGTGCCGTAGGTGGCGTAGCCGGCGACCCGGACGGTCCCGCCGAGCAGCAGCGTGTTGTAGTGGATCGCCGGTAGCTCGGTCATGGTGGTGGCGACCACCGTGGCGAAGGTGGAATGGGTGTGCACCACGGCGCGGGCGCCGGTCGCCGCGTAGACCGCCAGGTGCATGGGGGTCTCGGAGGACGGTCGCAGCTCCCCGTCGACCAGGTGTCCCTCGACGTCGATCACCGGGCAGGACTCCGGTTCCAGGTGGTCGAGGGCGATCCCGCCGGGGGTTACCGCGACCAGTTCGCCGACCCGGACGCTCAGATTTCCCGACGTCCCGATGACCAGACCGGCTTCGGCGGCCCTGCGGCCGTACTCACACAGCAGCCGACGCTGCTCCGCCAGCAACATGTCCTAAAAGTAGGGGCTTGCGGTGATGTGCGGCAAACGACCATTATCTGGTCTAGACCGGCTGACGGCCATGGGTCGTCGGGAATCGTGGATTCATTACTGTCTGACGGTTTGAGAGTCAATGATTTCGGGTGAATCGCTGGACATTGAGGATTGTTCCGTCAGAAGGCGCGCTCTTGAGCGCTCGGGATCCGGACGTGCCGCGGAGATGTCACGGCTTGGTCTAGACCGGCTTGGATCTCTTGACGGTGGACGTCGCGGATATGTGGGTTCGGGCACGAGTTCAGGAACTTTCCTTACTGATTTCCGATTCGGAAGGGGCGCGATGTCCAGCTCGGCTGGTACACCCGGAGACGTCACCCGGCGGCAGCTGTTCCGCCGGATCGGCCTGACCGCCCTGGCGGCGGGCCCCGCCACCGGGCTGCTCGGCGCGTGCGCCATCCCCGGGTCCGCCCCGGTGGCCACCTCCCCCGGCGGCCCGGTCTCCGCGGCCAACCCGTTCGGCGTCGGCGCCGCGGCCCCGCTCGAAGTGGTCATCTTCAAGGGCGGCCTCGGCGACGGCTACGCCACCGAGGTCCACGAGCCGCTCTACAGGAAGGCGTTCCCCAAGGCCACGGTCGAGCACATCGCCACCCAGCGGATCGCGCAGACCCTGCAGCCGCGCTTCGCCGGCGGCGACGTGCCGGACGTGATCGCCAACTCGGGCGCCGACCTCATGGACGGCGGAGCCCTGCAGCAGGAGGGGCAACTCCTGGACCTCACCGAGCTCTGGGAGGCCCCCGCCATCGACGATCCGAAGCGGAAGGTGCGCGACATGGTCGCCCCGGGCACCGTCGAGTCGGGTCTCATCGCCCAGCGGCCGTACCTGATGAACTACGTCTTCTCGGCCTACGGCCTCTGGTACGACTCCGTGCTGTTCGACAAGCACGGCTGGAGCCCGCCGGAGTCCTTCGAGGAGTTCAGGGCGTTCTGCGAGAAGGCCGAGGCCGTCGGCGTCACCCCGTTCGCCTACGCGGGCAGGAACGCCGCCTACTACGCCTACTGGATGATCCTCATCTCCGCGGCGAAGATCGAGGGCAACCAGTTCCTGATCGACCTCGACAACCTCGTCGACGGAGTCTGGAGGCGCGACTCGATCAGGCAGGCCGCCGCGGCCTGGGCCGAGATCGGCACGTACATGGACGGGGCGTTCGAGGGCCTGAGCCACACCGAGGTGCAGACCCAGCAGAACCAGGGCAAGGTCGCCCTCTATCCGTCCGGCTCCTGGCTGGAGAACGAGCAGAAGAGCCAGACCCCCAAGGACTTCAGGTACACCCTGGCGCCCACCCCCAGCGTCACCGCGGCGGACCAGATGCCGTTCGAGGCCATCAGGGCCGTGGCCGGTGAGGCGTATCTCGTCCCGGCCAAGGCCAAGAACCCCGAGGGCGGCCTGGAGTATCTGCGCATCATGCTCTCCAGGGAGGGCGCGCGGGGCTTCACCGAGAAGTCCGGCAGCCTCACCGTGGTGACCGGCGCCGCCGACGGCCTGCGCCTGTCACCGGGCAACGCCAGCCTCAGCGCCGCGCAGAACGCCGCCGGCGAGAACCTCGTCACCTTCAGCAGTTTCGAGAACTGGTACAGGGAACTGGAGACCGAGCTCCGCAGGCAGACGAACGCGCTGATGTTCGGCCGCGTCTCGGCCGACGAGTTCTGCGACGCCATGCAGAAGGCCGCCGACAAGACCATGGCGGACTCCGCCGTCACCAAGCAGAACCGGACGGTGTAGGCCCCGATGCGGTACGGCAGGCACCGGTTCGTCGTCGGCTTTCTCGCCGCGCCGGTGCTCCTCTACCTGGTCTTCGTGGTCAGCCCGTATGTTCAGGCGCTCTCCATCTCGCTGACCGACTGGAAGGGCGTCTCGGCCGGCCCCGGGTTCGTCGGCCTGGCGAACTACTCCCGGCTGCTGGACGACGAGGTCTTCTGGGCGGCGGTGCGGCACCACGGCGTTCTGCTGCTTGTCGTGCCGCCGGTCACCATCGCGATCGCGCTGTTCCTCTCCTTTCTGCTCAACCTGGGCGGTGGGCGGCGGGGCGGCCGGATGGCCGGGCTCGGGGGTTCGAAGGTCTACCGTGTGATCTTCTTCCTGCCCCAGGTCCTGGCGGTGGCCGTCGTCGGCGTGCTCTTTCAGGCGGTCTACCGCCCGGACGGGACCGGTGTCGTCAACGGCCTGCTGGGCAGGGTCGGCGTCGGGCCGGTCGGGTGGCTCGTCGACCCGGACCTCGCGCTGTGGTCGATCATCGGGGTGATGATCTGGCAGGCCGTCGGCTTCTACACGGTGCTGTTCTCGGCGAGCATGTCCTCCCTCCCCGGGGACGTGTTCGAGGCCGCCGCGCTGGACGGCGCGGGCCGGTTCACCCTCTTCTTCAGGATCACGCTTCCGCTGTTGTGGGACACCGTGCAGGTCGGCTGGGTCTACCTGGGCGTCGCGGCCTTCGACGGCTTCGCCCTGGTGCAGGTGCTCTCGGTGGACCGGGGCGGTCCCGACAGCTCCACGACGGTGCTCCCGCTGGAGATCTGGCGGACGGCGTTCACCTTCTCCAGGTTCGGCTACGCGTCGGCGATGGGGGTGGCGCTGTTCTTCATGACCATCACGTTCGCGGCGCTCACCCTGCGGGTGACCCGGCGCGACAGGGTCGAGTTCTGATGGCCGTGGAAGCCGCGGAAGCCGTGTGCCGCCCAGGGGCCGGCCTCCCCGCCCGGCCGCGCCGGCGCGGCCGTAGGCGCCGGCTGGGCGCGTTCGGCCCGCTGGCGCACCTCGCGCTGCTGCTCTGGGCGGCCCTGATCGTCGGCCCGATCCTCTGGACGTTCCTGGCCTCCTTCAAGACCACCACCGAGATCTTCGGCGACCCCGTCACGCTCCCGTCCTCCTACGCCTGGGACGCCTGGGGCCGGGCCTTCCAGAAGGCCCACATCGGCAGGTATCTGCTGAACACCGTCTCCGTGGTGGCGTGCGGCACCGCCGCGACCATGCTGCTCGGCTCGATGGCCGCCTACGTGCTGGCACGCCACCCGTTCCCCGGCAACCGGGTGATCTACTACCTGTTCGTCTCGGGCATGACCTTCCCGGTCTTCCTCGCCCTGGTCCCGCTGTTCTTCGTGGTCGGGAACCTCGGCCTGCTCGACACCCACCTCGGTGTGATCGTGGTCTACACCGCCTACTCGCTGCCCTTCACCGTCTTCTTCCTGTCGGCGTTCTTCAAGACGCTGCCCACCTCGGTGGCCGAGGCGGCGATGATGGACGGCTGCTCGCACACCAGGACGTTCTTCCAGATCATGGTGCCGATGGCCAGGCCCGGCCTGATCAGCGTCACGATCTTCAACATCCTGGGCCAGTGGAACCAGTATCTCCTGCCGCTGGTGCTGCTCTCCGGCAACGTCGAGGACAAGTGGCTGATCACCCAGGGGATCGCGAACATCTCCGTCAGCTCCGGCTACGAGGCCGACTGGCCCGGCCTGTTCGCCGCGCTGAGCATGGCGATCATCCCGGTCGTGATCGTTTACATCGTCTTCCAGCGCCAGATCCAGTCGGGCCTGACTGCGGGGGCCGTCAAGTGACGTCCCCGGCGGGGGCCGCGGGGGCGGCGCGCCGGGGCGCGGCCGGGCCTGGCGGTCCGGCGGCGGACGTGATCTCCTGGGCCGATGGACCTGCTTGACGACTCCGCGGTGGAACAGAGGCTGGCCGCCGTCCCCGGATGGCGGCGCGAAGGCGACGAGCTCCGCCGGACCATCAGAGCCGCCGACTTCCCCACCGCGATCCGCATCGTCGACGAGGTGGCGGTCGAGGCCGAGAGGCTCAACCACCACCCCGACATCGACATCCGCTGGCGCACCCTGCACCTGACCCTGTCCACCCACGACGCCGGCGGCCTGACCGAGCTGGACTTCACCCTCGCCGCCCGCATCGACGAGATCGCCGCCTCGCACGGCTGAGGTCCGGCCCCGGCCCCGGCGCGGCGGAGCGGGGCCGTGACGGATCCGCCGCGCCGGAGAGCGGGCGCCGGAAAGGGCCGGGAAGAGCACGGAAAGAGCACGGCCCGCGCCACCCGGAGGTGACGCGGGCCGTGTGTCCTGGTCGGGCGGGCCGTCGTGTTCAGGTCACGCCGGCCGTGCCCGGGGTCAGGAGGCCGGTCCGACCTGGACGGTCGCGCGGGCGCCGTCGTTCAGGACCGTGATGCGGGTGTTGGTGTCGGGCACCTTGACCCCGAGATCGGGGTTGGCGGCCGACCAGTAGACCCCGCTGTGGTCGTCGAAGGAGCGGACGCCGGGCTGGGAGCGGATGACCTTGGCCACGCCGTTCTTGTGAAGCTCGACCCGATCGCTGGCCGCCCTGCTGAAGGGGGCGTCGAACACCTGTGACCTGCCGTTGAGCAGTGTGAGGTCGGTCCAGGTCAGCGGGGTCGGGCGGGCGTCGATGGGCAGGATCATGCCCTCACCCGGGTGGTCCCTGGTGGTGTTGTCGGTGCGGTAGGTGTCCCAGAGCCAGACCAGCACGCCCTCCTGGTAGGGGTAGTGCTCGACGAGGTCGGTCTTGGCGGGGTCGCTGCGCCAGCCGAAGTTGTAGGGACCGGTCTTCAGGTAGGCGTTGTAGCCGGCGTACCGGCGGTTCTCCACCAGGTAGGCGCGGGAGTGGCTCTTCACGCCGACCTTGCCGATCCGGCTGAAGCCCACGGCGGTCCAGCCGTTGTCGCCGCTCTCCACGTCGTCCTGGACGACGCCGCCGATCGCGTCCACCAGGAAGCCGTTCTCCGAGGTGTTCGTGTCGGTCGAGTAGCGGAACCGGAAGTCGATCTTCTTGCCCGCGTAGGCGGTCAGGGGGAGGACAAGATCGTTCCAACCGCTGGTGCCGGTGATGCCGGTGGTGAACGGCGTGCCGCCCACGGTGCCGGGCACGGCCTGCCAGGTCTTGCCCCCGTCGATCGAGGCCTCGGGGTAGAGGAAGTCGTAGCCGTCCTCGATCTGGTACCAGACCTTGGCGGTCAGCTCGGCGGTGGTCAGTCCGGTGAGGTCGATCTGCCGGGTGAGCGTCTCGTTGAGATAGTCGCCCCTGCCGCTCCACCACTGGTAGGAGCCCTGCGCCGGGTCCACCAGCTCGGTGGAGACCACCCGCTTGGGCAGGTCGACGAGGACCGCCTGCGGATCCTTGGTGTTGTAGGAGCTGACGCCCAGGGTGTGCTTCGACGCCGTGGCGGCACCCGCCCGCTCGTAGTTCAGCCACCCGAGCTGGAGCTTGCTCCAGGCGTCCAGGTCGCCGGCGTACTCACCGGTCGGGCCGTTCTTCGAGCCGAGGTAGGACCCCGACGACATCAGCGACCAGTAGCCGACCGCGTTGTCGCCCGCCGAGGCGTACAGGTCGGGCAGGCCCAGGTCGTGGCCGAACTCGTGGGCGGTCAGGCCGACGCCGCTGTTCTCGCCCGCGGTCAGGTAGTCGCCGACCCAGATGCCGGTGTCGCCGATCTGGGTGCCGCCCTGCTTGTTGCCCGAGGGGCCCGCGGTGCCGCGCTGGTTCCAGTAGGCGAAGTAGCGGTGCGCCCACACGGCGTCGGCGCCCTGCGCGCCGCCGCCCCAGGTCTCGTCGATTCCGGCGTGCACGACCTGGTAGTGGTCGAGGTAGCCGTCGGGCTCGTTGAAGTCGCCGTCGTTGTCGTAGTCGTAGCGGTCCCAGACGTCGAAGGACTGCAGCTGCGCCTTCACGTCCTGGGCCGAGCGGCCACGGGCCAGCTCACCGGTGTACCAGGTGTTCACCGAGTCGCGGACCAGGTCCCAGTTGCTGTGGCAGATGCCGCTCTCGGTGCACCGGTCGCTGCCGTAGCGGGCCTCGTTGAACGGCACGCGCACCCAGTCGGAGACGTAGCCGTCCATGTCGTAACGGCCGGAGGACTGCACCTGGTAGAAGTTGCGCAGCGAGTTCGCCCCGGAGCGGTCGTCGAAGTACATGCCCTGGTAGGAGGACCGGCTGAAGTCGGGCTTCCAGAGGGTGTGGTTGTCCTTGCGCTTGTCCGGCTTGGGGATCTGGTTGTGCCGGGGGCCGGGCGTGCCGCCGTACTTGACCTGACCGTTGATCATGGTCTCGTTGTCGACCTGGTCGCCGAACTCGGCGAGCACGACAAAGATCCGGTCCTTGCGTTCCTGGTCCAGCTCGACGTACTTACGGCCGACGCGGACGCTCTTGCCCGCCGCGGAGCGCAGGTTCTGCCCGCCGGAGGTGATCGACTCGACGGCCTTCTTACGCAGCGACTGCTGCTCCTGCTGGAGCGGGCTGAGCTGGTTGTCGTGCCGATCGGCCGGTTTGGCGGTGTTCGCCGGCGCCGGGCGTGGATCGGCCGGGTCGGCGGAGGCGAGGCCGGGTACGGCCAGCGCCGCGGCCAGTCCGGCCGCTAGTAACACGGAGATTCTTCGCACTGGGGAGAAGTCCTTTCGGGGGTCCGCCCGGGCGTGGAGGCACGCCGGAGTGGAGGATCTTCAATGCGAAGTAATATGTCACATGTGATCTATTGGAACTAGGCCCCAATTTATGGAATACGGGACATCATGCGCTCCATGCCGTTGACCCAGTTGTTGCGGAGAGCGGCTATGGCGCCCTTCTGGTCCCCGGCGAGCAGGCGCTCGGCGATCCGGCAGTGCTCCTCGGCGGCACGTTCCATCGGGGTGCTCTCGCCGGCCACCAGGTGGGAGTAGCGGCGCATCCCGGCCTTGACGCTGGTGATCAGGTCGAGCAGCCGCTCGTTCAGGCAGCCGCCGACCAGCAGGTCGTGCCACTCGTCGTCGTGCCGCTCGATGTCCTGCTGCTCGGCGATGTTGTCGGAGAAATCCTGGGCGAGCCGGAGCAGTCTCGGCGCGATCTTCTCCAGGTAGACGGGGTCGGAGGTCTCCAGGGCCAGCGCCTCCAGCGCCGCCACGATGGCGCAGATCTCGCGGAACTCCTTCCGGCTCACCGGTGCGAACCGGAAGCCCCTGCCCTGGTTGCTCTCCAGTACGCCCTCGCCCGCGAGCGTTATCAGGGCCTCGCGCAGGGGGGTGCGGCTGACGCCCAGTTCCGCGGCCAGGGACGCCTCGTTGATGTCCGTCCCCGCAGCGAAGTCGCCTCGGTCGAGCCGGAGCATGAGCTCCTCGCGGATCTGCTCGCGGAGAGGGCGCCGCTCGATCGCCATGGCACTCCTTGTGTTGATCTTGTACGAAATCGCACCGCTTGACGCGATGCAAAATATTGTACTATGAATTCTGCATACAAAATATTACAGGTCGTAGATCGGAGTTATGGGTGGGTCTGACCAGAGTTCCCGGTCTCCTGTTCGGCGGTGACTATAACCCCGAGCAGTGGCCGGAGCATGTCTGGGACGAAGACGTCCGGCTGATGGCCGAGGCCGGGGTGAACATGGCGACCGTCGCCGTCTTCTCCTGGTCCCGCCTCGAACCCCGGCCGGGGGAGTACGACTTCGGCTGGCTGGACCGGATCATGGACCTCCTCCACGAGCACGGTGTCGCCGCCGACCTGGCCACCGCCACCGCCACCCCGCCGCCCTGGCTGGTCCGGGAGCACCCCGACGTGCTGCCGGTGGACGCGGCCGGGACGCGCCTGGACTTCGGCTCCCGGCAGAGCTACTGCCCCAGCTCCCCGGTCTTCCGCGCCGCCACGGTACGGCTGGCGCGCGTCATGGCCGAGCGCTACCGGGACCACCCGGCACTGGCCATGTGGCACATCGGCAACGAGTACGCCGACCACACGGTCGAGTGCTTCTGCGAGGAGTCGGCCAGGCACTTCCGCCGCTGGCTAGGGGCCCGCCACGGCTCGATCGACGGCCTGAACACCGCCTGGGGCACCTCCTGCTGGGGGCAGCACTACACCGCGTTCGACCAGGTCAACCCGCCCCGCAAGGCGCCGGGTCCGGTCAACCCCGCGCAGGTCCTCGACTGGCGCCGCTTCTGCTCCGACGCGCTGCTTGAGTGCTTCGAGCTGGAGAAGGCCGTGCTCCGCGAGGCCACCCCGGACGTCCCGGTGACCACCAACTTCATGAGCATCCTGCACGGCCTGGACTACTGGAAGTGGGCCGAGGCCGAGGACGTCGTCAGCGACGACGCCTACCCCGACCCCGCCGACCCCGCCTCGCACGTGGCCGTCGCGCTCAGCTACGACCTGATGCGCTCGCTGAAGCGGCAGCCGTGGATCCTGCTGGAGCAGGCCGCGAGCGCGGTGAGCTGGCGCGAGGTCAACGCGCCCAAGCCGCCGGGCCTGATGCGCCTGCACAGCCTGCAGGCCCTCGCCCACGGGGCGGACGGCGCGATGTTCTTCCAGTGGCGGCAGGCGAGGTACGGCCCGGAGAAGTTCCACTCCGCGCTGCTGCCGCACGGCGGAACCGCCGCGCGCGGCTGGCGGGACACCCTCAGGCTCGGCGCCGACCTCCGGCGGCTCGCCGAGATCGCCGGGTCGCGGACGGACGCCGAGGTGGCGCTGGTCCTCGACTGGGAGAGCTGGTGGGGGCTGGAGGCCCCCGAGTCGATGCCCTCCAACCGGCTCAGGCTCAAGGAGCTCCTGCAGGCGTGGTACGGACCGCTGCACGCCCGCGGCTTCGCGGTGGACCTCGTCCCGCCGGGCCGGGACCTGTCCGGCTACCGCGTGGTGATCGCCCCCAACCTCTACATGTGCACCGAGGAGCAGGCCGGGTGGCTGGCAACCTTCGGCGGGCACCTCGTCGTCGGCCCGTTCAGCGGTGTCGTGGACCCGGACGACCAGGTCCACGACGGCGGTGCCCCCGGCCCCCTGCGCCCCCTCCTCGGCCTGACCGTGGACGAGTTCTGGCCGCTGCCCGACGGCCGCGTCCAGCGGGTACGGCTCGCCCCCGGAACCCCGGAGGGCGAGCCGCGGGCCGTACCGGCGCGGACCTGGGCCGAGTGGCTCAGGGTCGCCGACGCCGAGGTGCTCGCCCGCTACGAGGGCGGGGACCTGGACGGCCAGGCCGCGATCACCCGGCGCGGGAACGTGACCTACCTCGGCTGTCTGCTCGACGACGTCACCCCGGTGCTCTCGGAGGTCCTGGCCGCCGCGGGCGTCGAGCCGGTGGCCGACGTGCCGCACGGTGTCGAGGCCACCCGCCGGGACGGCTACCTCTTCCTGCTCAACCACCAGACCTCCGCCGCCGTGGTCGACCTCCGGGAGCCGGGTGTCGACCTGCTCACCGGACGCGACCTGAGCGGCCGGATCGAGATCCCGGCCCGTGACGCCGTGGTGCTCCGCACCGCCCCCCGGCCGACCGGCGCCGGCCCCCGGACCGGCACCGCCCCCGAGGCCGGAACCGGCCCCCAGACCGGCACCGCCGCCCCCCGGCCGCTCGGTCCCGACCCCGAGACCGGAACCGGCCCCCGCCCCACCGGTCCCGGGGCGGGGCCGAGCGGCGCCGGCGCCGTCCCCCATGCCCTCATCGACGCTGGCGCCGGCCCCCTCACCGGCACCGGCGTCCAGTCAACCGAAGGAGAACGGTGACACATCCCTACATCCCCAACGCCGAGCCGGGCGTAAGGGCCGAGATGCTCGCCGCAATCGGCGCCGCGAGCGTCGAGGACTTCTACGCGGACATCCCGGCCGGCCTCCGCCTCGACCGGCCCCTGAACCTGCCCGAGCCGATGGCCTCGGAGCAGGAACTGGTCACGCACATGCGGCGGCTGCTGGCTCGCAACACCGACACGACCGAGGCCCTCAGCTTCCTCGGCCACGGCTGCTACCCCCACCACGTGCCGGCCGTCTGCGACGAGGTCAACGGCCGGAGCGAGTTCCTCACCGCCTACGCGGGCGAGCCGTACGAGGACCACGGCCGTTTCCAGGCGACGTTCGAGTATCTCAGCATGATGGCCGAACTCCTGGAGCTGGACGTCGTCAACGTCCCCACCTACGACGGCTACCAGGCCGCGGGGACCGCCCTGCGGATGGCCGCCCGCTACACCGGCAGGTCCAAGGTGCTCGTCAGCGGCGCCGTCGCCGCGGACAAGATGAGCAAGATCCGCGACTTCCTCACCCCCGACATCGAGATCGTCGTCGCCCCGGTCGGACCGGCGGGCGAGATCGGCGAGGTGCGGATCGACGAGACCTTCGCAGCGATCTACCTGGAGACCCCGAACGTCTACGGCGTCGTGGAGACCAGGGGCCGTGAGCTCGCCGACCTGGCACACGCCGCCGGCGCGCTGCTGGTCGTCTCCACCGACCCGATCTCGCTGGGCGTGCTCGCCCCGCCCGCCTCCTACGGCGCCGACATCGCCTGCGGTGACATCCAGTCGCTCGGCATGCACCAGAGCTACGGCGGCGGCCAGGCCGGATACATCGCCACCCGCGACGAGGAGCGCCTGGTCGCCGAGTTCCCCTCGCGGATCTTCGGCATCGCGCCCACCAAGGTCCCCGGCGAGTACGGCTTCGGCGACGTCTTCTACGACCGGACCTCCTTCGCCATCCGCGAAGAGGGCAAGGAATGGGTGGGGACCGCGGCCGCCCTGTGGGGCATCACGGCGGGGGTCTACCTCGCGCTGATGGGCCCCGAGGGCATGCGTGAGATCGGTGAGACGATCCTGGCCCGCACCCGCTACGCGATGAACCGGCTGTCGGAGGCCGGGGCCCGGGTGTTGCATGGCGACGCCATCCACTTCCGCGAGTTCGCGATCGAGGTGCCCTCGGCGGACGCGCTCCTGGCCGCCCTCCGTGAGCGCGGCATCTTCGGCGGTGTCCGGCTGGACGACCGCACGCTGCTGGTCTGCGTGACCGAGCGGCACTCCAGGGACGACATCGACAGGCTGGCGGCAGCCGTACAGGAGGAGCTCGCATGAGTGGGCACGCAGGAGAGCCGTTCGCCGAGCTGCCGGTCGCACCCAAACCGGGGCTGCGCCGGTTCCACCAGGCTCGCTGGGACGAGCCGATCATCTTCGAGCAGTCGCGGCCGGGGCGCCGGGGCATCGCTGTACCGGCCGCCGGTGTGCCGGCCGTGGAGCTCCCCGACTCGGTACGGCGCGCCACGCCGCCGAAGCTGCCCGAGATGTCGCAGCTGCACGTGCTGCGGCACTACGTCCGGCTGTCGCAGGAGAACCTCGGCGTCGACCAGGCCATCGCGGTCGGCCAGGGCACCTGCACCATGAAGTACAGCCCCAAGGTCAACGACCGCTTCGTCAGCGACCCCAAGGTGGCCGAGCTCCACCCGCTCCAGCCCGACGACACCGTCCAGGGCGTTCTGGAGATCTACTGGCGGCTGGAGAGGATGCTCAGCGAGATCTCCGGCATGCACCGGGTCTCGCTCCAGCCCGGCTCGGGGTCGGCCGCGATCTACGCCAACGTCTCGATGATCCGCGCCTACCACGCCTCGCGCGGCGAGGGGGAGCAGCGCGACCAGATCATCACCACCATGTTCTCCCACCCGTCCAACGCGGCCTGCGCCAAGACCGCCGGGTACGAGATCATCACGCTGATGCCGGACGCGGACGGCTACCCGGACATCGAGGCCCTGCGCGCCGCCGTCGGTCCCCGCACCGCGGCCCTGCTGATCACCAACCCCGAGGACACGGGCATCTTCAACCCGCGCATCGCGGAGTTCGTGGACATCGTCCACCGGGCCGGCGGCCTGGCCTGCTACGACCAGGCCAACGCCAACGGGCTGCTGGGCATCACCCGCGCCGCCGACGCCGGGTTCGACCTGTGCCACTTCAACCTGCACAAGACCTTCTCCACCCCGCACGCGTGCGGCGGCCCGGCGGCCGGAGCGTGCGGCGTCTCCGAGGCGCTCGTGCCGTTCCTGCCGGGCCCGACCGTGGAGTTCGACGGGGAGCGCTACCGGCTCGACGCCGACCACCCGCGGTCGGTCGGCAAGATCCGCCCGTTCCTCGGCGTCACCCCGAACGTGGTCCGCGCCTACGCCTGGGCCATGGCGCTGGGCGCCAAGGGCCTGCGCGAGGTCGCCGAGATCGCGGTGCTCAACAACAACTACCTGTTGCACAAGATCCTGCAGATCCCCGGCGCCTCGGCCCCCTGGGACCGGCGCCGCGTGGAACAGGTCCGCTACTCCTGGCAGGAGCTGTTCGAGGAGACGGGCGTGCACTCGGAGGAGATCGGCGTCCGCGCCGCCGACTTCGGCGTGCACTACTGGACCAGCCACCACCCCTTCGTGGTCCCCGAGCCCTTCACCCTGGAGCCGACGGAGTCCTACTCCCAGGAGGACCTCGACGAGTACGCCGCGATCCTCTCCAACGTCGCCGACGAGGCCCGTCGCGACCCCGAGTTCGTCAAGGGAGCCCCGTACAACCAGACCGTCCACAAGATCGACCAGACGTCGCTGGACGACCCCAAGCAGTGGTCGCCCACCTGGCGTGCCTACACCCGGAAGCATCTGACATGATCTCCGACCGGCCGGTGGCCTCCACCACGCCCCGGACCGCCGCGCAGCCGGCGGTCCCCGCCACGCGCAGGGCCGTCTCGCACGAGCCCGCGTCCCCGGGGAACGGAACCTTCACGGTCGGGTTGATCGTCAACCCGGTCGCGGGGGTGGGAGGCCCGGCCGGGCTCAAGGGCAGCGACGGCGCCGACGTCCAGCGGGAGGCACTGGCCAGGGGGGCCTCCCGGAGGGCCGCCGACCGCGCGGCGCAGGCCGTACGGGCCCTGCTGGCCCGGCGACCCGGCACCAGGATCGTGACCGTCGCCGGGGCGATGGGCGAGGACAGCGTGCGGGCCGCCGGCGGCGTCCCCGAGCTGCTGCGGCTCGTCCCCGGCGACCCGTCGTCCTCGCGGGACACCACGGCGGCCGTCGAGGCGATGAAGGACGTCGACCTGCTGCTGTTCGCCGGGGGGGACGGTACGGCCAGGGACGTGCTCGACGGCTCGCCGTCCTACCCGGTGCTCGGCATCCCCGCGGGGGTGAAGGTCTACTCCGGTTGCTTCGCGGTCAGCCCGGCCACGGCGGGGGTCATGGCCGCCGAGTTCGTCCCCGGCGCCCGGGAGGCCGGGCAATCCGGGGGCGCCGGGGACGCCGGTGGCACGATCGAGGCGGAGGTGGTGGACCTCGACGAGCGGGTCTACCGGAGAGGCGGGGTGAGTCCCCGGCTGTACGGAACGCTCCAGGTGCCCGCGGTCAAGGCGCGCCTGTCGGGCCGCAAGGTCGGCTCCTCGGCGGCGGCCCCCGGGTCGGCCGAGGGCATCGCCTGGGAGGTCGTGGCCCGGATGCGGCCCGGCGCCCGCTACATCCTCGGCCCCGGCGCCACCACCATGGCCCTCGGCCGGCTGCTCGGCCTGCCCACCACGTTGCTGGGGGTGGACGTGGTCCAGGACGGCGAGCTGATCGCCGCGGACGTGGCCGAGCAGGAGCTGCTGGACCTCGTCGAAGGACGGGAGAGCTACGCCGTCCTGTCGGTGATCGGGGGGCAGGGGTTCGTGCTCGGGCGGGGCAACCAGCAGATCAGCCCGGCCGTACTAAAAAAGATCATGACCTCCGGAGGGCTGGTCGTCCTGGCCACCCAGCAGAAGCTCGCCGATCTGGGTGGGCGTCCGCTGCTGGCCGACACCGGAGACCCGGAGGCGGACGCCCTCGTCGAGGGCCACGTCCGTGTCATCACCGGATATCGCGAGAGCGCGATGTACCGGATCCGTTCCGCTATGGAGGAGTGCCCGGCATGACCACCCTGACTCAGGCCCTGAACGGCAAGGTCGCCATCGTCACCGGCGGCGCGTCCGGCATCGGCCGGGCCACCGCGCTGCTCTTCGCCCGCCAGGGCGCGGCCGTGGTGGTCGCCGACATCGACGGCTCCGGCGCCGCCAAGGTCGTGAAGGAGATCGAGGCCGAGGGCGGCAGGGCGGTGGCGGCCGAGACGGACGTGGCCTCCGAGCCCGACTGCGAACGGGCCGTACGGACCGCGGTGGAGACCTTCGGGGGCCTGCACGTGCTGTTCAACAACGCCGGGATCATCCGCCGCACCACCGCCCTGGATCTCTCGGCCGACGAGTGGGACCGGGTCATGGCGGTCAACGTCCGCTCGGTCTTCCTGATGTGCAAGCACGCTATCCCCGCCATGACCGAGGGCGGCGCGATCGTGAACACCGGCTCCGGCTGGGGGCTCAAGGGCGGCGGCAACGCCATCTCCTACTGCGCCTCCAAGGCGGCCGTGGTCAACATGACCCGGGCGCTGGCCATCGACCACGCCAAAGCCGGAATCCGCGTCAACTCCGTCAACCCCGGCGACACCGACACCCCCATGCTCCGCGACGAGGCCCGCCAGCTGTCGGAGGACTGGACGGCCTTCGCCGCCGACGCCGCCGACCGCCCGATGGGCCGCTCCGGAACCCCCGACGAGATCGCCCAGGCCGTTCTCTTCCTGGCCAGTGACGCCGCCAGTTACGTCACCGGAGCGGCCCTGGTCGTCGACGGTGGCGGACTCGCGTAACCCACCCCCGTAATAAAAATCCCCCCAGGAGGCACACCGTGTCTTTTTCCGTTTCCAAAAAAGCTCTGGCCGCGGCGGCCCTCGCCCTGGCCGCCGTCACCACCGCCGCCTGTAGCGGCAGTGGCGGCGGCGCGTCCACCGGCGGCGCGTCCGCGGGCGGAAAAGTCACCATCAGGTGGTCCACCTGGGGCTCGGCCGACGACGTCAAGCTCTACAAGGGCTTCAACGACGACTTCATGAAGCGCCACCCGAACATCGTGCTGAAGCTGGAGTCGGTCCCCAAGTACGAGGACTACCACCCCAAGCTTCTGACCCAGCTCACCTCCAAGACCGCGCCCGACGTCTTCTTCGTCGGTGACGACCACGTCGGCAAGTTCGTCGCGGCCGGGGTGCTCGCCCCGCTCAACGACAAGCTCTCCGGCGCCGACAGCAAGAGCAGGCCCGAGGACTTCTTCGACGGCGTGTACGGCGGGGCCAAGAAGGACGGCCAGATCTACGGTGTGCCCAACGACACCAACCCCGAGGTGCTCTGGTACGGCAAGAAGGCGCTCAAGGACGCCGGGATCACCGAGGACCCGGCCGAGCTGAACGCGGCCGGCACCTGGACCATGGCCAAGTATCTGGAGATGAACGCCAAGCTCAAGGCCGCGGGCAAGGCCGGCTCCCTCTTCTGGAACTGGTACGGCTCGACCTACAGCGTCATCGGCGGCTTCGGCGGCAAGGTCTGGGACGGCGGCAGGTTCGTCGCCACGACCGACCCCAAGTCCCGCAAGGCCCTGGAGACCCTGGCCAAGGGATACGCGGACAAGACCTTCCTCTCCGTCGACGTGCTGCCCGCGGGCAACGGCGCCGAGACCCGGTTCCTCAAGGGCGACGCGGGCTTCTACGCCGGCGGTCGCTGGGTGATCGACGCGCTGAGGAAGGGCGGTGACCTGGCCAACTACGACATCGTGCCGTTCCCGTCGGAGACCGGCCAGCCGATGTCCGGCGCGGTCGCGGCCTCCTACCTCGCGCTGAACAAGGACTCCAAGAACGCCAAGGAGGCGTTCACCTTCCTGACCGAGTTCGTCAGCAAGGAGGGCCAGCTCCTGCGGCTCAAGGGCGGCGGCGCGGTCCCCTCGATCAAGGGCGCCGAGCAGGTCGTGCTGGACGACAACTACCCGGCGCACGCCCAGACGTTCCTCGACGTCCGGAACACCGGCTTCGCCAACTACCCCGACGAGGTCGCCGTGCCCGGCCTCACCAAGGAGATCAACGACCACCTGCTGAAGGTCTGGACCGGGAAGATCCCGTTCGAGCGGGGCATGACCGAACTCCAGTCCCTCGTCGACGGCAAGATCGGATAGGGGGCGTGGGCGCAGTCACCGGGACGCGCCCCACCCCGAAGACCCGGACCGCACGCGCGACGGCGCGCGTGCGGCACCGGGACGGCTGGTGGGCCGCCTTCTTCCTCGCCCCGCAGGTGCTCGGCCTGCTCGCGTTCCTGGTCTTCCCGCTCGGGTTCGCGATCGTGCTCGCGTTCATGAAGTGGGACGGGCTGGGGGAGAAGTCCTGGGTCGGCTTCGACAACTTCGCGGCCCAGTTCTCCGACCCCGAATTCGGCATCGCGGTCTGGAACACCGTCAAGCTGGCCTTCTTGACGGTCCCCGTGGGGCTGGCGCTCGCGCTGCTCGTCGCGGTCGCGCTGAACCACGTCAGGGGCAAGACCTTCTACCGGGTCGTCTACTTCCTGCCGGTGATCACCAGCTCGGTCGCGGTGGCCGTGATGTGGCAGGTCATCCTCTCCAGCGGCGACTACGGCGTCCTGAACACCACCGTGCGCGACTGGTTCGGCGTCACACTGCCCGACTGGCTCGACGACCCGGCCTGGGTGATGGTGGCCATCGCGGTGGTGACCATCTGGTCCTCGCTCGGCCTCAACGTCGTGATCTTCCTGGCCGGGCTGCAGACCATCCCGCCGTCGCTGGTGGAGGCCGCCCGCATCGACGGCGCCGGCCCGGTCCGCGTCTTCCGCTCGGTGACGCTGCCGATGATCTCGCCGACCCTCTTCTTCTCCACCGTGGTCGCGGTGATCAGCTCGTTCCAGGCTTTCGACCAGATCTACGTGCTGGTCAACCCGGCCCACAACGACGGTGCCCGCACGATCGTCTACCAGGTCTACGACCTGGGCTTCGTGGACTTCGAGTTCGGCATGAGCAGCGCCGCCTCGCTGATCCTGCTGGCGCTGACCCTGCTCGTCACCCTCGTCCAGTTCGGGGCGCAGCGGCGCTTCGTGCACTACGACTCCTAAGGGGACCGTCGATGGCTGCTACCCCCGGCATCCCCGTCTCCCGCCGCCTGGGACAGGCCGGCCTGCACGCCGCGCTCATCGCCGGCGGCCTGGCGATGCTCTTCCCGTTCGTCTGGATGCTGCTCACCTCGTTCAAGAGCGTGCACCAGATGCTCAACGCGCCGCTCGACTGGCTGCCCAACCCCTGGCGGGCGCAGAACTACCCGGACGCGTTCGGCGCGCTGCCCTTCGCCCAGGCGTACTGGAACAGCTTCTACATCGCGGTCCTCAACGTGGTGCTCACCCTGGTCACCTCGGCGATGGCCGCCTACGCCTTCGCCAGGATCCGCTTCCGCGGCTCCGGCCTGCTCTTCGGCCTCTTCCTGGCCACCCAGATGGTGCCGGTGCAGACGACCGTCGTCCCGCTCTACCTGATGCTGGCCCAGCTGGGCTGGGTCGACTCGCACCTGGCGCTGATCGTGCCCGGCTACGTGAACCCCTTCGCGGTCTTCCTGCTGCGCCAGTTCATCCGGGCGGTCCCGATCGAGCTGGAGGAGGCCGCCCGCATCGACGGCGCCAACCGCTGGACGATCTTCTGGCGGATCGTGCTGCCCAACATCAGGCCCGGCATGGGCGCGCTCGGCATCATCGTCTTCCTGGCCAGCTGGAACAGCTTCTTCTTCCCGCTGATCTTCCTGAACTCGCCGGAGCTGGCGACCGTGCCGCTGCTGGTCAGCCAGTTCGCCGGGCAGCACGGCGCCGTCGACTACGGCCTGACCCTCGCCGCCTCGGCCATCTCGGTCATCCCGATGATGATCGCCTTCCTGATCGGCCAGCGGCGCATCCTCAACAGCATGGCCATGTCCGGCCTGGGAGGACGCTGACCATGCTCGACCTTCGCGACCTGCGGACGTGCCCCTTCACCGACCGGGGCTCCCGGCTGCTGGTGATGGCCGCCGATGACGGCTCGCTCTGGATCGCCCGCGCCGAGTACGAGACCCGGCTGTCGGACGCCGTCGTGCTGACCGGGCTCCGGCTCTTCTCCGGGGACACCGAGCTGCCCGTACGGCACGCGCGCGCCGACCGGGTCTCCTTCGAGGGCGGCGTGGACCTGGTCTTCGCCGACGCCGGGACGCTGGTGCTGACCGGTTCGGGGGCGCGTGCGGCCTGGGACGGGGGCTCGGCGGAGGTCGAGGGCGCGTTTGTGCTGGTGGGGGAGGAGCGCCGGTACGACGGCCCGGAGCTGCTGGCGGCGGCCGAACGCCGGTGGCGGGGGTGGTTCGGCCGGATGCCGGCCGTACCCGAGGGGCTGCGGGAGCGGGCCGAGCAGGCGTGGTGGACGCTCGGCGTGAACCTGCTGCCCATCGCGTTCGCGGGGGGCCGCGAGGGCGTCGTCCCCTCCAAAATCGGATATGTCGGCGTATGGAACTGGGACGCGTACTTCCACGCCATCGCCCTGCGGCACGCCGACCCCGAACTGGCCCGCGACCAGATCCGCATCCTGCTGGACCACCAGCGCCCCGACGGCCTCATCCCCGACGTGGTCCACGACCTGGGTGTGCTCGCCGAGACCACCGACCTGCCCCGCTCCGACCAGGTCCGCCTGGCCCAGCACGTCGGCCAGGCCGTCGCCGCGGCCCCCGGCTCCGGCTCCGCCGGCTCCGGGCAGGAACAGGGGCAGGAGTCGGGACAGGAGCGGGCCGAGCCCGCGGGCCCCGTCGGCGGCGTGGTCCCGGTGACCAAGCCCCCGCTCACCGCCTGGGCCGTCTGGAAGATCCACGAAGCCGCCCCCGACCTGAACTTCCTCGCCGAGGTCTACGAGCCGATCACCCGCTCTCAGGAGTGGTGGCTGACCGTCTCCGACCCCGACGGGGACGGGCTCGCCGAGTATCTCCACCCCTACTCCTCCGGCCTGGACGACAGCCCGATCTGGGACCACGGCCCCAGGGCCGAGCCCCCGGATCTCAACTCCTACCTCGCCCTCCAGGCCGACCGCCTCGGCGACATCGCCGAGGCGCTGGGCCGTACCGGCGAGGCGGAGGCCTGGCGCGAGCGGGCGGCCCGGCAGACCGCGCTGCTGGTGACCCGGCGCTGGAACGGCCGGCGGTTCGTGACCCTGTCGAAATCCCTCCCCCCGGCGGAGGGCGGGCGGCCCCCGGCCGGGACCGAGGTGGCGACCCGGACCCCGCTGGAGCTGATGCCGCTGCTCACCGGGCGCCTGCCCAGGGAGATCGCCTGGCGGCTGGTGGCCGACCTCCTCTCGGAGAGCTTCTGGAGCGGGCATCCGGTGCCCACGGTGGCCTTCGACGATGCGGCCTTCGATCCGGAGGCGATGTGGCGCGGGCCGGTCTGGCTCAACGTCAACTATCTGCTGATCGAGGGACTGAACCGCTCGGGCTTCACCGAGGTGGCCGAGGAGCTGACCGGGCGGACCTTGGACATGGTGAACGCCGGTGGCGGCCTGTACGAGTACTGGAATCCGCTCACCGGCGCCCGCGCGAGCCAGGCCGTCGCCGGCTTCGGCTGGTCCGCCGCGCTCTTCGTGGATCTGGCCACCCGTCAGGCGTGACCGCCCGGCGGGCAGGGCAGACCGCGAGCGGGCCGTACGGCGCGGTGGCTCTGGCGTCGCTCATGGATCGCGGGCTCCTTCGCGATCGAGGAACCCCGTATGGCCTGTCCGCCTGCGGGGTTTCGCTTTACACAGGGCTGACGGGTGTCATAGTTGAGTCACACAGTGTGCAGGACGGGCCACACAACGTCGCAGTGAAGTCGGTGCGACGGGTGCGACGGATCGCGAGGACAGGCGTGTCTGGACAATCGACATCGAACGCCTCAGTCGAGTGGCGGGAGTTCGGCCGTGCTCTGCGCGCACGAAGGGAGCAGCGTGATCTGAGCCTGCGTGACCTCGCCGAGCAGGTCTGCTGGCATTTCTCAGTGATCGGCAAGTGGGAGCAGGGCAAAAACCGCCCATCCTTCGAGGCGGTCATGGCCCTTGACGCCAAACTCGGCGCCGAGGGTGAATTGGTGTCCCTCGCACTTCGTGCCTCAATGGCCGACACCGACCGGACACGAAGAGGTACGGTCGATGGCAAAACCTCACGCCAAGACGAGGATGATGAGATGGAACGCCGTGTCGCGTTGCAGTTCCTCGCCGCCCTTGGCGCCGGGACGATCGTGCCCGTCAACGTCGTTGACACGATCCTTTCCGGCGTGAATCGCGCGGCCGGTGAGGGAGACGATTTTTGTCTCGACGACTGGGAGGAGGTTGTCTGGGAATATTCCTACCAGCTCAACACCGGCCCATTCGGATCATTGATCCGCGACGTGTCGGCAGACTTGGTTGACATCGGCCGCCTTCTCGACGCGGGTCCATCTGAGTTCGTACGTGTTGGATTGTTCCGCATCAGCGCCCAGCTTTCCTTCCTGCTCGCCGAGGATCTCGCGAATGTCGGGGCGAGGAGCGCGGCTCGCCGGTGTTACCGTGCCGCTCATCGGTCCGCTGACGCCTCTGGCGATCGTGATCTGCGCGTATGGATGCGTGCAAAGGAAGCGCAGCGGGGGTTCTGGCAGGGGCGGCCCGAAGAAGTTGTCCTTCGACTGGCTGACGACGCCGTACGGCTGGCCGGAGACATCCCCAGCTCGGGAACTGCTGCGGCCTACAAGGCGCAGGCGTTCGCTCTGGCGGCACAAGGCGACGCGGACGGTGCCCGAGGCGCGCTGCGGCGCGTCGGCGACGTTTTCGAGCGACTGTCGACCAACGTCACCAACGACCCTCACCTCATGTGGGGCTTTCCGGAAACCGACCTTGTGTTTGGTACAGCATACGTTTCGTCTCTCATCGGAGACAGGCGAGAATCGCAACGGGCAGTGGATCATGCGCTCGCCCTTTATCCACATGAGCGCGTTTACGGCATCGCCAACCTGAGGCTCATCGAGATCATGAACGCCGTCCGACACCGGGACGACGTCTCAGGTGCTCTCGACTACGCTGTCTCGACCGGCCAGAACATCCCCGTTACCGCAGCGCGCCGGCGGATTACCGGTCAGATTGTCGAGGCCCTACCTCAGGAAACCCGCGCCCTTCCCGCTGCCCGCAAACTTCGCTTTTTAACCGCTAACCTAAGGTCATCCTGAGTAAGGGCTCATCGTGCTCCAGGGGACCTCTCTAAACAAGAGCACGCCTAATATTGGTGACGCAACCAGGCGGTGTGATGATCGCTGGTTGAGCAACTGAAGGAAATCGCGTTCCCCGCCGTACGAAAGCCCAGGTGAACAAGATCGGCCCCGCGAACGCGGGGATGGTCCGACCGATGGTGGGTTACGTGGGGCTATTGGATGACGGCCTTCCACCCGCCCCGTGTCAGGGTGACGCGGCCGTCCGGCCGGACCACCGCCCTGGCTCCACGCACGGGCAGCTCGCCGTGCTCCAGCCAGTGCCGACGGATGTCATCGACGAGGTCCCATAGCCGCCGCTTCCCTCCTTGATGGATGGCCGATCCTCCCTCGGGAAGGGAGGTCGCCCGCGCCCAGGAGCCGTCCTGGTGCCAGAGGTAGGCCGCGCGCTCGCCGCTGTCACCCTCGGTGAAGTCGTGCTGGATGCCAGGCTCGGTGATCTCCAGCATGGCTGCCAGGTCCCACGACTCTGAAGGGAAGACGACCGGATACGGGCTCAGCGCCACAGTCTCTCCCTCCCCGTCGGCTTGGGGCGGCCGATCAGGACGTGGTGGATACCTCCCGGCGCCCGCCCGGGTGGGCATGAACATCGCGCGCTCCCACTCGATGCGCCCCACCGCAACGCCGCGCTCGTTCTTGGTCGCCGTCAAGATCAAGGAGGTTCCGGCGATCACCGTGACCAGCCGTCCGCCCGGCCGCAACGCCTCCAGCCAACTCGGGGGAACGGGCCGGATCCCGACCATGGAAACGATGCGGTCGAAGGAGCCGGGAAGCTCCTTGCGGGCGTCCAGGGGCAGCATCGTCGGGCGGTACCCGATCGCGGCCAGTCGCTCGGCTGCGGCATCCACCAGGTAGGGGTCTACGTCCAGGCTGCTGACGTGGTGGTCGCCGAGCCGGTGGCAGAGCAGCGCGGCCGAGTACCCCGAGCCCGTAGCGACGTCCAGCACGTCGGCGCCCGGGTAGACGTCGCCGTACCCCAGTATGCGGACCACCAGGCTGGGCAGGGTTGATGAGCTGGTTGGCAGCCCCTCGCAGGTCGCTCCCGGCTCGGTGTGGTCGGCATGGTGGCCGTCGACCTGCGTGACCAAGGTCTGGTCGGCGTAGGTCGCGGCCAGCCACGCCTCCTCATCGCGCGGACCAGCCCAGGACATCCACTGCCCGAAGGGCACCCCATCCGGGGTATCCCACCAGGACGGGACGAACCGGTGGCGCGGCACCGACGCGACGGGTTCTCGCCACGACGAGTCCCGCCCCGTCACCGATTCGGCCAATCGGGCGGCGAATGCCTCCCAGTCCATGGGCGTGGCCTCTCTTCGCATTAGTCGGGGTCGCAGGGCTCGTACTCGGTTTCGGCGGGCGCGCAGTCGCTCCCGTCACCGGAACTCGGCTTGCAGTCCGGGTTGCAGGTCCGGTTGTGGCGCGGCGCGGGCACGGTGGCGACCAGCTCGCACCAGCGCGGGCCACCGATGATGTCGCCGAGCGGCGTCTCACGGACGTTGCCCGCCGTCATCCACCGGGACATGACGCAGGGCCAGACGTCCCCATCGGGGTTCACGGCCGCCTTGCCGTCGCCGCACCGCCCACAGAGCTTGGATACGTCGTTGACGGGCCGATCGCCGACGCCCCGGCCGTAGGGGCGAACCCAGTCCGTCCCGATGGTCACGACGCCCATGCTCTTGAGGTCTGCGATGGCCCCCTGCACATCTTGGTCGTCGTGGACGCCGACGATAGCGGCCCTGATTTTGATCCCCAGCTCCAGCGCCTTGACGATGTTGGCCCTGGTGCGAGTATGGCTGCCGACCCTGCCGGTGATGCGGTCGTGTTTATCGGCCTGAGCGGAGTAGTAGCTGGTCGCCAGAGAGACACCCGGCAAGCAGAACAGCCTCCACCAGGAGTCGCGGATAGCCACCAAGTTGGAGAAGACCTCCACAGTCGGACCATAGCCCAAGGCGACCAGCAGGATCCGCTCGAAATCCGGGTGGGTGGTCGGCTCACCACCGATGAGCTGGACGCGGGTCACGCCGAGGCCGGCGCCTTCCTCCAGCAGTTCCGTCCAGTCGGACAGGGCCATGGTGCCGTGGCCGCCGTTCGGGCCGGAGGCGGCGTAGCAGTGGAAGGGGCATTCGAGGGGACACTTGCCGGTCAGTTCCAGGTCCAGCCTGGTGAGGGTTGCGGACACGGGTTCTCCTTTCCGGTGGGGGTGGCTGACCTTGTGGAGGAGGCCGCTGGGGCGGCGGGGATGGTCGGCTCGGCGACCTGTCCTTCGCTGAACCCGGCGGCCATGGCGGTCATAGTTCGAGCGTTGAGGCGCGTTCACCTGGGCGTCTACAAGGTTTCACGAGATTGCAGGAACTCTCGTGCCCCCTCGATCAACTCGCGGGCTGCGGCCCCGTAGACGGCCTGCTCCTGAAGGGCTGTGAACGCCTTGAGGAAGAACGCGAGGTCCTCGGCCCGCGTTGTCTGGAAGCGCCCTGTCCACAATTCGCTGCGCACGAGGGAGGCGTCGAACATGTAGAAGCACTCGCCGCCCCAGAGCTTGCGGAAGCCCGGCGGAATGATCCCCAAGGCCACATTGGGCAGACGGGTGACACGCGAGAGGAAGTCGAATTGCTCGTTCATGGTGGCCAGGTCGCCGAAGGCGTAGGTAAGGACGGCGGCCTCCATGACGAAGCCATACATGTGGGCGGTGCCGCCGGTCACCAGGTGCTGGCGCTCCAGCCGCGCTTGGACCGCCTCCTCCACCCCGTCGAGCGGTAGTCCGTGAAGGGTGGCGTTGGCAGTGAGGACGCCTCGCAGGTAGCCGGGCGTTTGGAGGATGCCGGGCACTACGATGGCCTCATAGGCGCGCAGGAGCCTGGTCTGCTCATAGAGGGGGGTACCGGCCGCCTGGATGGCCTTCTGGCTCTTCTTACGGAAATCCTCCCGATACTCCTCCCACATGCGCCGTACGTCGCGGTAGACGGCGATCAGTTCGGGGATGAGCCGGTCCGCGCCGCAGGCAATGGGCCAGGCGCGGATGTCGTCTTCGGACGGATTCTGCCGGGCGTGCTCGATGCGCGAGATCTTGGTGGGGTGCAGGCCGGTGAGAACGGCCAGTTGCCTGCCGTTCAGCCCGGCGTCGCGGCGGAGATCCCGCAGCCTGATCCCGAATGCCTTCTTGGCTTCGGCCGACTGGTCTTGCACGGCTGGGGTGTCTTAAGCGGGCTTGTACTCGTGATGAGGGATGGCCAGAGCCCAGGCCGCCTTGAAGGCGTCCAGGCACAGCTTGACCACCTCAGGCTCGGTGTAGAGCTGGATTCCGGCGCGGTCCCCGTTGCCGTCAAGGACGTTGAACACGGCGGTGTGACCGTCCAGCACGAAGAAGTCATTGCCAGGCAGGGGCAGCGTGGAGGTCAGCCGCCGGGGGAGCCATCGCAGATCCTCGCCCGCGTCTACGGCCGGACCGCTGTATTGGACGGCCATCCGCTGATAATCCGACAGGGGTTCAGAGATTACGCGGACGCGCCGTAGACGCTCCCCGGCCTGCTCCATCTCCGCGACGCTGTCCGCCCAGACCTGATAGGAGGCCGCCACGGCGTCGAGATCGCCCGCCAGGAACAGTTCCAGGTCCTCGGCGTCTACCGCGTAGAAGTCGCGCTGTTCAAGTTTGAGGGTCTCGCGCACGTCCTTGAGCAGCTCCGACCGCTGCTTGGCCGAGATCAATTCCATACCGCTCCTCGACATACATCTGAACGAACCGCTCGGCCAGCGCCTCCGGGATCTCCAGAAACGTCTCGTCATCTCCGAGGGCGCGCAACTGAGCTCCGATGCCGTCTTCTCGGCGAATGCCCTGTACTACCCAGCTCTGGCGGTCCGTCCGGTAGAAAGCGGGGCAGTCGTCCTTCGTCTTGGAGGTGGGGCTTTTGCAGTAGAAGGTAAGCCGTACGTCATCGCCGTTGCTGGGGTGTTGCATGAGATTGCACCTCCGAGGTCGCGAATCGCCTCCCCGAGGGTGCATGCCGTTCCGACTCGCGTCAAGCGGTCTTGAGCGCAGTTGGCGGGCGAGGCGTTGGCGGGCTTCCTACGCTGAAGGAGAGGCTGAGACGGGCATGGTGGTTCACATGTCCCCGGGGTGTCCTCGCCGGGGAGGCTGGCGAGGACACCGGGGGCGACCGGCGCGGGTTTCCCACCCCTCTTGCGGGGTCTTCTGGGGTGGGGTGGTCGTCGGCGCTCTTCGTGGATCTGGCCGCGCGTCAGGCGTGACCGGCGGGGATGGTGCCGAGACGCCCCGCCTGGTAGTCCTCGAACGCCTTGACCAGCTCCTCCTGCGTGTTCATCACGAACGGCCCGTAGTGCGCGACCGGCTCGCCGATCGGCTCTCCGCCAAGCATGACGACCTCCAGCCCCGAGGTGGGCGAGGCGGTGATCGTGATGGTCTCGGCGTCGGTGGCGAGGCCCGGCCGGTTGCCGAAGCCCTCGAAGACGGCGAGCTGTCCAGCGCCGATGGGCGCCTTCTCCGCGCCGGCGCCGCCCTTGCCGGACAGCACGTACGCCAGGGCGTTGAAGTCCTTGCGCCAGGGCATCGTGAGTTGTGCGCCGGGGCTGACGCTGGCGTGGAGCAGGGTGATCGGGGTGTGGGTCGAGCCGGGACCGGTGTGCCCGGCCACGTCACCGGCGATCAGGCGGACCAGGGCGCCTCCGTCGTGGCTGCTGAGCAGGACGACCTTGGCACGTCCGATGTCCTGATATTTCGGGGTGAGCATCTTGTCCTTGGACGGCAGGTTCACCCAGAGCTGGATGCCGTGGAAGAGCCCGCCCTGCTGGACGAGCCACTCCGGCGGGGCCTCGATGTGCAGCAGCCCGGATCCGGCGGTCATCCACTGGGTGTCCCCGTCCGCGATGACACCGCCACCGCCGTGGGAGTCCTGGTGGACGAACGTGCCGTCGATGATGTAGGTGACGGTCTCGAAGCCCCGGTGCGGGTGCCAGGGGGTGCCCTTGGGCTCTCCGGGGGCGTAGTCCACCTCGCCCATCTGGTCCATCATGATGAACGGGTCGAGGTACTCGGGCTTGATCGTCGCCAGTGCCTTGCGGACGGGGAAGCCCTCTCCCTCGAAGCCGCTCGGCGCGGTTTCGACGGCGAGCACCTTCCGGCCGATTCCCAGGTCCTGCGGGATGCGGGGCAGGGTCAGCGGGTTCTCTACGGTCACGGCGGGCATGTGGGGCTCCTTTCTGCGGGGCTCGCCGGTATCAACTCAGTTGATTCTTCAACTATTCCGCGGGGGTGCCGCCACCCCTCAGCCGGACACCTCCGGCGGGACGAAGTCGACGACCGGGTCGCCGTCGTGCGGCGGCGACCCCCGGCCACGACGGCGTCCTCGGGGAGTGTGAACACGCGGTTTGACCTGAATGGATGACCGGCGGCGGCCGACCACCCCGCCGCCGGCGGCCCTTCAGGGCCGATCATGAGGAACCGACCGCCGGACGATGTCCTGCGCCTCGCGAAACGAAAGATCAGAGCGACTGGCCCCCAAGATCAGATGATCAATGGCCAGCAGGCAGTTCACGGCCTCTCGGCGCGTCAACATGGCGGTGTCGAATTCCAGCCCCAAGCGCACGCCGGTGGGAGCGGGATGATAACCCAGGTAGAATGCGTACCCTGTCGCTCCAGGTTCGATATCCCCGAATTCTCCGAAGGTCGGCGACATGTGGTCGAGCCTGTCCAGGGGAAGGCCGGATCCAGCTACGGGCAGGCACCATCCAACTATGTCATTCACCACGAAGGGAATTGAGGGGAGATCAAAATAGGGGTCCAGATCGCCGGAGACGGAACGTTTAAGTTGCTCTGAGTCAAGCGGGTTGTATTGGCTGTTGGCATACGCGGCCCGCGCTGACCTTTCGGCATTCCTGACGGTCGACGTGAAATCCGCCCCGTCGAGCGTGAATTCTGCGACTCCAAATTGAAACAGGTTTCCGCAAGATTTCGCCCAGGCCCCAGAGCGATTTGCGCATGCTATCTCTATGATCATGCCGGACTGTTCGGCAACGGTTGCGTATGCGAATGTCGCTGCTGCTAGAAGCAGCGTAGAAGGCGTGGTGGTGTATCGGCGCGCCGCGACTGACGCCGACGACGCGAGCCGGGGCGACACCATGGAGATGGTACGGGTTCCGTCGATCGAGTCGCCATGGCGCCGACGAGACTGCTCGGAGCCGTAGTATCGACGTAACACTTCTTCCCAGTATTTGATTGTGCGAGTATTGCGAGCCTGGCCGTCCGGGGACTGCTGATAGGCGGCTATCTCCAACTGCCGGAATGCGACACTGTTATTCTTTGGTGCTTTTCCCGGCGACAGCAGGGTCCTGAACTCCCGCTCAAAGAGGAAGCTTCCGAACCCATCCGTTGTCAGGTGGGAGAAAATAACCATAAGAAACGCAGGGGCTCCCGCCCTGCAGACGAGGCTTGCGCGGTAGGGCCACGTCGATCCCAGGTCGAACTCTTCCCCGTATAGCTGTACGAACAGAGACCGGCACTCTTCGGATTCGGCGGAAAATGAGTCCGGCCGGTGAATGACATCAATTTCCACCTTTCCGCTCCCCATGACGCGCTGCCTGAGACCGCCGTCCGCGTCAATTTCGTACACGGTGCGAAGGTTTTCGTGCCGCTCGATCAGGGCAAGAAACACCTCGGAAACACGCTCAAATGACACGTCTTCGGGAATCGTGATGAACGCGCCGATGTTGAATTGACTGCGTGTTCCCGCCTCGGCTCTGTGGATCATGTTCCACATATAGGTTTGTGCCCACGTAAACGGGCCGAGGCCGTCGGTAAGCCCGGAAAACTCAACAGTCAGCATATTCGATCCTCTCGGAGATCGGCAGCTAAGGCTCCAGCTCCAACTGGATCCAGGCGATCAGTCCGGGCATGGCCGTTTCGATCATTCGAAGGGCTTCGTCGAAGCCTTCCAGATCCCCGAAATACGGGTCTGGAATATTCAAATCCTGGCTACTGGCTGGATCAAATTCACGTAGCAGGCGAACCCGTAACGGGTCCGCGAGGCCGAGGAGAGTGGACTTGTGGCCTTCGTCCATCGGCACCAAAAGATCTGCGGTGAGATGAATGTCATTGACATGTGAGGCCGAATGTTCGGTTGGATAACCGTTCCGCGCCAATACCGTGATTGATCGCTCATCCGCAGGGTTGCCCGCATTCCAATCTTCTATGCCCGCACTGCTGACAGTCACTCTATCGCTTAGTCCAGCCTTGTGGAGATACTGTTTTGCGACGATCGCGGCCATGGGGGATCTGCAGATGTTCCCAGTACAGATGAATGAAACGTGCAAACGCTCCTCCAGCCCTTCGGTGGATGGGAGTTCCTATCTGAGAAACAGAGACCGAATCTCTCCGGGCCAGCCATGATAAGTTTCATCCGAAACTTCGAGTGACCTGTCGTGGCGATATCCAAACCATTTGCGTTTGTACACAAGAGAGAGCATCGCCCTGTGCTCTTGCGTCTTGTTGGGCGTTCCCCGATGCCAGAGGCGTGCGTCACGGATGATAATGGATCCCGCAGGGGCGTTGAGACGGCATGATGTCATCCTCATTGACCGAGCTTCGAGGTCGGCCGCGTGGCCTCCGCCCTCCCGGTCCGGAAGAAGATGACTTCCCGGCCAGATCTCGGTGCTTCCGTTCTCGACGGTGAAATCACACAGCAGGATGTTCACCGCGAGCATGAACGGGGGTGTCGGCAGTGAGATTTCCGAACCGAACAACAGCCGCACATCGCGGTGGATCTCCTGGAAATCGGAGCCCGGCTCACAGATGTTGGAATTGTAGTAGGCCAGTCGGGCGTCGCTCCCCAGCATCGACCGCACACAATCGAGGACGATGCGGCTCGCAAACACATCTGGATTGGAGAATACTCCGCGTATGGGAGGTTGTATCTGATAGTGGTTCTTCCCGCTGTGGCTGGACTCCAGGGGCTGGGCCTCGTCCACTCGCCGCAGCTCATCGTAGAGCTTCGAATACTCAACGCGAACCTGCTGGAGAAGCTCGGGACTCAGTGCCCGGGTGAGGACCGCATACCCTATGTCAGCGATCTGGTCGCAGACCTCGGAGAGCTCGAATTCCGGGCCGTCATGCATTTGCTTTTCCCTTTACACGGGTGCTCTTCTGGAGATCGCGGCCGGTGCCGACACCATAGAGGAATTCCTCTGCCGACAGCAGTTGTGGAAGCCTGTCCACCGACTTCAACCAGTAGTGGTGCTCACGCACGGGATTGATGATCGGCTTCGCTGGCCGGTCCTCGTGATCCAGCGCGAGCCGACAGTACAGATCGGGAAAGTTCACGCCGAGCTGCGCGAGAAAGAAAATCGACGAGTAGAAGCGCGCGGGCTGGACCTCCGTGGGGAGGGGGTTCCCCCGGCGATCATAGGTGAAGTCGACGCCGATTACGCCATGTGGTCGAGCACTGGTCGTATGGACACATCGAATCGCCAGCTCGTGCAGCCTCTCGTCCCATACGGTCCGCTGCGCGCCGGTGACACCGGTTACCCCGGAGGCGGTGGCCGAGGGATATTTCCAGGAGAGCCTCTCACGCAGTTGCGAGCAGACAAGGCTCCCGTCATACCAGAGTCCGCTGAAGGTGGCGGTCCGCGTGGTCAGCTTCTCTGCCGCCGTGAAGTCACACCAGCCCTCGTGTTCGTCCAACCACGCGTGAGCAAGCGCCGGCGAGCTGGTCGACAGGGAGCCCGAGCCGCCGCTTCCCCACCGACGTCGAAGCCAGACTTCGGGATGTCTCCGCATGACATCGTCGATGGCTGCGCCATCAGTGACAAGGACGGTATCCGGAACCGGGACACCGGCGCCCTTCAACGCCAGCCAGGTTTCCCATTTGTCCTCCATCCGGCGGTGGTCGGGTTTATCGGGAAGAAGCGTGGGGCGGACGAGGTCTTCGCGGGACTCGCTGATGGCGAGGAGCTGCGGGCCGGTGTCCGCGGCGTAGATCAGGTCGACGTCCTCGGCTTCGGCGATCTCGTTGATCGTGTCGACAAGGCCGGACGGATCTTGCCAGGAAATGAGATGTTTCCGGCTGGCCTCGCTCGTGTGAAAGTCTTCTACCGAGGTGTCCAGTCCCACAACCCGATAGCCACCGGCCGATTCGAGAGACCGGGTGAAGTTCAGACCCGTGCCGTCACCGGAGTTGATGACAAGAATGGACTTTTCAGAGGAGCGGGACATTGGGCAGTCCAAACACTGATGGATTGTTCCGGACCAGATCACGAAGATCGATGTCCTGTTCACCTGTCCAGGGCCTGAGCGGCGCGGCGAGGTCCGGATTGACGAAATACATGATGGCGATGCGATTGGCCAGCCTGTGGTTGCGCACCTGGTGGTCGAGGGGCGCGACCTTCCCTCCCGACAGGGCCGTAAGAACTGAGCCCGCCATGATGAGCACTTCGTTCTCGCCTGTTGAAACGGGTAGCGGTTCGTCCTGGTCCAGCCAGATCTCCAACCCGGGGGCGGTCGTGTGGATGACCGTCAACAGGTGGCCGTCCTCGTGGCGATCCTGGAGGAGATCGCGTGCCGACGACGATTCGGGGTAGAAGTTCACCTGCAGGTAGGAGGCCGCGGCGAAGGTGGACGGCTCCATATCGCCGAAGGTGCCGGCAAGGTGGGTTATGACGTCCGTCACGAAGGGAACGAGCAGGCCGCGCCAGGCCAGCAGAGAGTCCATGAGCGCGGTCAGACTCTCGGCTCCGGGGACCAGGTCCACTCGATCGTTCCACAGGGTGAAGCATTCATTGAGGTCGGGACGGTCGGGCGAGATCGAATACTCGATGCCTATGGGCCTGTAACCAAAGTTGAGGTCATGGCTGGAATGTCTTCTCTTGGCCTCCATCGGGAGGCCGAAGAACTCCCGGCTTCGGGCGAGGGCACTTTGCAGAACCATGCTCGCCCCCGCAGGGAGTGATACGGATGAGTAGCCGTTGGAAAGCAGATTTTCATTGGCTCTGTTGTCCAGGGGGTCGATCATCAACGTCCTCCAATGACGTCTCTTCAGGTCTTACGAGTCGGCGATAGAGTCGTTCGTAGCCGCTGACCATCTGCGGGGCGGAGAAGCTCCTCTCCGCAGCCGACCGGCAGTCCCTCGGACTGATCTCCCCCGTTCGGGATATATACCCGGCCAGGTCCTGCGGACGGTCCGCGACGAACCCGGTCACCCCATGCTCGATGAGCTCCGGAGTCGCCCCCATACGCAGGGCGACCACGGGGGTCCCACATGCCAGTGACTCGGCGGCGGTGAGTCCGAACGGCTCCTCCCAGAGCGTCGGGACGACGGTGCACCGTGCTTCTCGGTAGAGCTCCACCTTCTCGGCGAAGCCGACCTCGCCCAGTAGTTCCACCTGGCCGCCGAGCAGCGGCTGGATCTGGGTGCGGAAGTACTCCTCCTCCTTGGGAAACTCGACGGGTTTTGTCGCGACGAGCAACCGTAGCCCGGCTTCTTTCGCCGCGGTGATGGCCAGGTGCAGTCCCTTGCCGTACTTCATTCGGCCGATGAAGAACACGTAGTCACCCTTGGATGCGGAGTAGTCGAATCTCTCCAAGGGCAGGCCGTGATGAATAACATCACTCACGCGCAGATCCGGAATCATCGCGCGTTGAGCCGCACTGACGGCGACAAGATGAACCCGGTCATGGATCTGCTCGTAGAGCCGGCGTATCTGGCTCTCGCCCGGAGTCGTGTGGATTGTATGAACGACAGGCCTGACCCTTGACGCTATCGCTCCGAAGGCGGGACCGATCGGATCCGTGTGATCATGAATAACGTCGTATTGATCAGCATCGAGATAGGCTGCCAGAACATGGTTCAGCTCGAAGAACGGCGATTCGAACGACTTTCCCCAGCCCGGCGCCCTGGAATAGTAACTTCGTACTTCAGCCGTGGTCGTCGAGTCCCCGGAGGCATATACGGTCACGTGGTGGCCTCGCTTTACCAGCCCCTCGGCCAGGATGCTCGCTATCTGCTCGATAGCCCCATACATGGGTGGTGGCGTCGGAAGCCAGACGGGGGAGACAATCGCTATTCTCATGGGATTACCTGACGTTGACACGGTTCCTCCCGGTCAAACATCCGAAACAAAAGCCGACAACTCGGTGTCACTGCCCGCCTCCCGTTTGGGCAGTTGAGTCACCAAGGGGGGCTCGAAGGCGAGCGCACGGATCCGCTTTGAATAGCGCCTGCGCACATCAGTTCTCGGATGATCAAGATACATGGCGGGGAGAAACTCATCCATGGGAATGATGCCGCGGTGCAGATCAGAGGCCAGGAAGGCCTGCACGGCCGTGCGATTGACAAGGTATCCGTAGGATCCATAGCTGAAACCGGGTGCCAGAAACCCGTTCTCCCGCGGCGCATCCGGCTCCTGCGGATCGCGCCCGAGGTAAATAAGCATCGGTTCTTCCAGGTCGTCAAGGCTGTTGAGCCCCCGGAGCAGCCTGGTCTGGAAGTCGTCGGACAGGCTCACATCGTCTTCGAGAACGAGGAAGAGTGAAGCGGTCGTCCCCAGGGCGTCACGCCAGCAATGGAGATGGCTTATCGTGCAGCCGATCTCACCAAACCGCAGTGGCCGTCCCCACCAGCGGTGGTCGGACTCCATCTCCCACGGGAACAGCTCGTACCCATGTCGGGTAAGCTCAGCCCGATCAAGGTGAGCGCCGTCGAACGGGCCATTCCAGTCTGACGTGTAGTTGGCTTTGAAATCTTCAGGAAGAAGTTCTTGCATTTGATGGCGCCGATCGGCCCGGCGGCGAAGATTGACAACATAGACACGAAGGTCGTCGGACGTTATCATAAATGCCCTTCCAGCTAAGAACAGCTGTCGAATCAGCTTCCTCGATAACTTCAGAGCCGAAGAATGTCCAGTCAATCAGATTGGCAATTTGATATATCACATCACGTCACAACGCTCCCGCGCAAGAGCTTTTGTGACCTTGACGCATGTCGGCCTGTTCACCTCGGCCGGCCTTCTGGGGCCGCGAGAGCGGCGTAACTCCGGAAGAATTCGCCCGGAGCGTAAACAGTCAAGGCCCCGTTACGTCATGTGATTCCGCCGGGTTGGCCGGGCAGGCGGACGCGGTGGAAGGATCGGCTCAACAATTCCTGCCGGCCACTACGAATCCGCGAAATCCGGCAAGATCGCCTCAGCCGCGGCCCGCCGCTCAGCCTCCGCCGTACTGGCCAGTCAGGCTGCCGAGAGCGGCCGGTCCGCGAAGAGCCGGCCGCTCTCGGCGCGTGGTTCTTCACCAGGCGACGGGCAGGTGGCATACGCCGTAGACGAGGTCCTTCGCTCGGTAGTCGATGTCCTTCTCGGCGATGTCCAGGCGCAGGCCCGGCAGGCGGGTGAAGAGGGTCTCCACGGCTATCGTTGCCTCCATCTGGCCCAGGCCGCCCCCCAGGCAGCGGTGAATCCCGTGCCCGAAGCCGAGGTGCGCACGGCCGTCGCGCCGCGGGTCGAAGTCCTCCGGGCACGGGAAGACCTTCGGGTCCCAGTTCGCCGAGTGCAGATGGAGGATGACATGGTCGCCGGCCGGGATGGTGCGGCCCGCGATCTCGAGGTCCTCCTTCGCCACACGCACCGGGCCATGCTGGATCACGCTCCAGTACCGCAGCGACTCCTCCATTGCAGGCCGCGCCCAGCGGCTCGGGCCGCTTAGGAGTCGTGCCGTGAGCTGCTCATCTCGCAGGACCACCAGCACTGTCAGGCTGGTGACCGCCGAGGTCGCGTCCAGACTCGCTGCCAGCAGGAGCGTCGCGACGCCCACGGCCTCTTCCTGGCTGATGCCGGTCTGCTCCGCGTCGTCGCCGCCCATGCCGAAGAGGCTGCCCGAGACATGGCAGGGCAGCAGGTCGGCGAAGTACTTGACCAGGTCCGCTGTGCGCTTGTTCCCCGCGGTCAACTGGTCCACGAGCCGATTCGCCAGTTGTTCGATCGCAGGACGGCGGGCGGCTACGGCGGAGGCGCTGAATTCGCGGGTGAGCAGGCCACGGAATCGCTCGTGGTCCGGCGGATCCATGGAGAGGAACACGCCGGGACGTTGTTCCCGGTATGACAGTGGCACCAGCGGGTAGCCTTCGGTCGTCGCGTCCGAGCTCATGCGGCTGTCGCCGAGCAGGGCGCGGATGTCTGCGTGTCTGGTGACCAGCCAGGCCTTGCCTCCGTATGCGAGCTCGACCTCGATCGGCGCGCCGTCATGGCCCTCCGGGCGATAAGCGCCGAGCGGGGCGAACGGATCGTCCCGGGGAGCGGGGAACCTCACAGGGCACGTCCCCCGGGCCCGGTCGGTCGTTCCGGTACCGCTCATCGCACTCCTCTTTCATCATTCCGAATCAGGTGACTCCGCGCTTCGCGCATGCCGGCGAGCGCAGTGATGTAGTCCGCGAGACATACTTCGGGGCGCCACCCCAGAGCCTCGGCCTTGGAGATGTCAGCCAGCCCTCGGGCGCGGTCTCCTCGCCTGGCCGGCACCATCTGGACCGCGCCGCGAAACATCTGTGCGACGTCGATGATTCGATATTCCTGTCCACTGCCGAGCAGGTAGCCGTCGCCGTCGCCGTGCGCGGCACAGACCAGCACCCCCGAGACGATGTCGTCGACATGGGTGAAGTCGCGGGTCTGGGTGCCCGGCTCCGCGACCGTCAAGGGTCGGCCCGCGCGCATCTGCTCTTCAAATATGCCGATCAACGTGGCGTAGGGGCCGACGGAGATCTGGCGCGGGCCGTAGACATTGTGGAAGTAAGTGATGACGTATTTCAGTCCATACCAGGCGCCGACGTTGCGGATGTACTCGACATTCTTCGCCTTCATCCAGGCGTAAGGGCTCAGATGCTCTTCGACGCCCTGATCTCCGAACTTCGAGCTCGACCCCGCGTACACCAGACGCGCCCGGTGCGCGAGGCACAGGTCCACCACCGCCTTCGTACCGAGGAGGTTGGACCTCCAGACCTGGTCCAGCTCGCTGAAGGAGCGCAGGACACGCGAGTACTCGCCGAGGTGATAGACGGAGCTCGGCGACGGGAGGGAACGGTCGGCCCAGAGCCGGGAGATCTCAGCAGTCTCTCCCTCGACATACTGGACCCTGGGGTCATCCGCGTGGTTCTCCTTACTGCCGGTGAAGTAGGAGTCGACAGACACGATCGACGACTCGGGGTACGTACGCAGCAGCCCGGGGATCAGATGACTGCCGATGAAGCCCGCCCCGCCGGTGACCAGGATCAACTCGTCACTCACAGCCGCCGTCCGGTGTGGTCGGCGCGGTCCCTGGTGGCACGGTTCATCAGTTGCTCGGTGATGAAGGCCTGACGGCTCTTCCCCGCGAAGTATGCGTCCGCACGTTGCGGGCGGTGCCGGAGACCGGCTGACGGATCTCGGCCGCCGGGGATGGCCGAGATCAGCGCCGTCGGACCCGGCTGGCAGAAGTAGGCAATGGAGAGGCGGTCGTGGCCGGCGAGCTCCGGGGGAGGCGCGACGACGCGGTGCACGGCACTCCGGAAGCGCTCCTCCGTCCACACGGCCATCAGGTCGCCGACGTTCACCACGAAGGACTCCGGGACGTCCGGCACCTCCCGCCAGATCCGGTCGCGGCAGAATACCTCCAGGCCGCCGGCCCCTTCGTCGCGGTGCAGGATCGTGAGCGAACCCCAGTCGCGGTGGGCGATCTTACGTAGGCCATTGGCCAGGCCAAGAGCCTGGTCCTGGTCCTGGTCCAACGCCGGATAGTGGTTCGTGGTCAGACTCGACATGTTCGGCTCGAAGCAGGGGGCGAACCAGTCCTCGGCGACGCCGAGTGAGATCGCGAACAGCCGCATGATCCGCGCCGCCAGATCGCCGGCGGCGGACATGTAGGCGCGGTACGCCTGAACGAAGCCGGGGATGGGCGGGCATTTGTTCGGCAGGCAGAGGGCCGGGTCGACGTCCTCGCCCAAGGCGGCCCGCGCGCCCGGTTCACCGAGGGCGTTGATGGTGTAGGCCTCGACGGGTTCGATGCCGCGGGACATCAAGCCGCGCAGAAGCGGGTCGGCAGGGTCGGCCGTGAGGCCCGATCTCGCCTCGTCAGGGCCGCAGAACAGTTTCCGCGTCATGGTTCGCAGATCATTGACCAGATATGGCGGGATGCCGTGGCCGATGACGATGAAGAAGCCGTTGCCTTCGCAGGCCGCGCGGATCGCCGCGGCCGTGTGCGCGCAGGTCTGGGGGTGCGCGGTGTCAACCCCTGTGACATCGATGACCGGGAGCCAATCGGTGGCTTCGGCCGGGAGCGGGGTCGTATGGCTGGCGGGTGTCAGTTCCATGCGGGCCGTCCACGGCGCGGCCGCGTCGGCCGCGCGGACTTCGTATCTGGATACCGCCTCGCGTGCATACACTGCACCTCATCTCATCGTCGTTGGTCCGGGCCGGAGATCAGTGGTCTGACGGTTGCGCGCGATCGCCGGAGGCGGTCGGCCACACAGCGGCGCCGAGCTCCGCGGGCAGGCCGGCCCGCCCGATGATCAAAGTCCGTACACCTGCCGCCCGGCCCTGCCCGCGATCCCATTCGCTGTCGCCGACGAAGAGGGTCTCGTGCGGGCGTAGGCCGAGACGGGACAGCGCGAGCACGAGGGCGTCCGGCGCCGGTTTCGCCAGCGCGTCCTGGCGGGCGACAGTCAGCGGGACATCGAGACCGCCCGCTTCGAGCAACGCCTGCGCGTCCTCGCGGGAGCGACCTGTGCATACGCCCACTGCGACGCCCCTGTGCCTGAGGCCGTCCACCACTTTGACGGCGTGCGCGACCGGCCGCGGGCGCACGGTCCTCAAGACTTCTCTTAGCGCACTGCGATACGCGAGGAGTGCGGCGTTCGCCTGGTGGGGGCCGACGAGCTCGCCGAGGGTGGCGAGGTCGGTCGGCCGTTGGGCGTGAAAGAGCCGGACCGCACTGACCCGTTCGGCGCCAAGGGCCTTTACGGCCCGACGCAGGCAGCTCGCATGGATTTCCCAGGTGTTGAGCAGGGTGCCGTCCAAGTCGAACACCACTCCACGCAGTTGCCCATCTGGCGAATCCTCGTCAGGGTGCGTCACCGTGCCTCTTTCGCGTGCATAGCCAGTCCGACATCTCGGGCCCGTGGGGTGCGTTGTGCGAGCGTGAGCGTGGTGTTGATCAGGCCGAGGGCAAGCGCCGCACCGCTGCCCATACCGAGACGCAGGCCAAGGTCCAGTAACGGCTCCAGGCCCAGCGCCCCAAGCAGCGGTGGATGTCCGGGTTCGGCCGAACGGTGCCCGGCGACGAGATAACCCGCCGTCTCAGGGCGCAGACGGACGGCGAGCAGCGCGGCGACACCGGTGATGAACCCGTCAAGAACGATCACTTTGCGCTCGGCGGCGGCGGCGAGGATCACCCCGACGTTGCCGGCTATCTCAAAGCCGCCAAGCGCGGCAAGGAGCGCGAGAGGGTCGTCGGGCAGTCCGCGTACGCGCTCCAGGGCCCGTTCGACCAGTTCGCGTTTACGCTGCACGCCGAGGTGGTCGATTCCGGAGCCGGGACCGACGACCAGCCCCGGCGACGCGTCCAGCATGCGGGCGGTCAGGGCGGCGGCGGCCGTGGTGTTGCCGATGCCGATCTCGCCGACCGCGATCATGGGCTCCGTGCCAAGGCGTTCCCGCGCATAGCGAGCGCCGCGGAGTATCGCCCGTTCGGCCTGGTCGAGTGTCATCGCATCGTGGGTCCGGATGTCGCGAGTACCCGGTGCCACCTTGTACTCCTGATCCCCTACCGGGTCGACCAACCCGAAGTCCGCCCAGGCGACGCGGGCGGAGACGCTCTCGGCGATGATGTTGATCGGGGCACGCCCCGATCGGATGAGCTCCAGGACGTGGCCGCCGACCTCCCGAGGAAAGGCCGACGTGCCGTGCCGCGCCAGGCCGTGGTCGGCGGCGATGACACTGACCACGGAGGGCAGCAGGCCGGGGTCGGCTTCGCCGCGGATCATGGCGATTCGGCCAACAAGGTCGTCAAGCCGGCCGAGGGCGCCGGGAGGCCGCGCGAGGGTGCGCAGGCGCAGGGCGGCCAGCCGGCCCATCCCCGGGGCGAGCGGGGTGACCCGGCCGCACAGCGCCGCGACGGTCTCGCCACCGAGAGGGGACATATCGGTCATCGAGAGAGGCCCCGTTCTTGGACCAGGCCCGCGGCCAATGCGGACATGTGAATGACGAAACGCTCATTGGTGAAGTGCTTCGCGATCCGGCGGCGGCCTGCCCCTCCCCGCGCGGCGGCCTGCTCCGGATCGGTCAGGGCGCTGCGCAGAGCGTGCGCGAGGGCTCCCGGATCGAGCGTGCGGTGTCCGAGCGGGCCCCCGACCGGCACGGGGTAGCCGTACCTGCCGTCCGGGATCAGTTCTCTGAGGGAGTCGACGGCGCTGGCGACCACTGGCCGGCCAAGGGCCAGCATCTCCGCGCAGACGTAACAGAAGGACTCCCAGACGCTCGGCACCACGGCGACGTCGGCCACGGACATCCACCCCAGTACCGTGGTGCGCGGCAGGCCGCCGAGCAGGGTCACGCGATCGGCCACCCCGCGTTCCTCGGCGAGCCGCAGTAGCGGCTGTTCCTGAGGGCCGGAGCCAAGAAGTACGAGGTGGGGGAGTGCCGTGGATCCGCTGGCCGGTCGTTCCACCGGGCCGAGACCCGCCAGCGCGGTGATCAACTGGGTGAAGCCCTTGACCGGGACGAGCCGTCCGCAGGCTACGACAAGAGGGGTACGCGGACCGGCGGGTGTCGCGGCGAGCAGTGCGTCCCGCCGCTCCAGCCGGGTGTCGTCGCGCTCTGTCGAGGCCATCTCCTCCAGGTCGACGCCGAGATGTACGACCTTGTGCCGGAAGGCATCCGTTCCGTACTGCCGGGTGATCGAGTCGCGAAGCGCCTCGCTGATGAAGACCGTGAGATCGCTGCCGAGCAGTGCCTTGCGCTCGATGTCCATCAGATGCGCGTGGTCGGAGGAGACCCCACTGGTCACCTGGTGCGCGCCGGGATCGTACGGGGTGATCGCACGAAAGTCCTGCAGCAGGATATTGATGAGCGGGACGCCGTGAGCACGGGCGAACAGGCTCGCCTCCGGGTAGCAGAACAAGTCGGGCAGGGCGACGATGTCCGGCGGCCCGACGCCGTCGGTCAGGCGCCTGGCGGCGTCGTACAACTGCCTATGGGTGCGCAAACTGTCATCGCTGAGGCCCGAGTTCGCGTTGTAAACGGAACCGGTGCCCACGCGTAGGACGGTGACGCCGTCCCCATCCTCGCTCCGCTCGATGCCCGCGGTTGGATCGGCGGTGACGACTGCGACCTGCCAGCCGTGCCGCGCGAGACCGACAGCGAGGTTTCGGGTGACCAGACTGGTGCCACCGACGATGACCGGCGGGTATTCGCGAGAGAAGATCGTGATCCTTCGGCCCGTTATCATACACCTGACTCCTTGTAGGCCACCAGGTCACCGAGGACGAGCACGTCCATCTCGGTCTTGAGGAAGCAGCGCACCGCGTCGCCGGGAGTCTCGACCATGGGCTCCTCGTTGTCGTTGAAGGAGGTGTTCAACAGCACCGGGACGCCGGTGAGCGTGCCGAAGGCTTCCAGCAACGCCTCAAGCCGAGGATTGAGGGTGCCCTGTACGGTCTGCAGGCGCGCGGAGCCGTCGACATGTGTGACGGCGGGGATCACCGAGCGCTTCTCGGGCCGCACCTCCGGCACCATGAGCATGTACGGCGCTGGGACGGCCGTGGTGAAGTACTCCTCCTGCCGCGCGCTGAGCACGATCGGCGCGAAGGGCCGGAAGCGTTCGCGGTGCTTGACCTTGGCGTTGATTCTGTCCTTCATGCCCGGGTCGCGAGGGTCGGCGAGAATACTGCGGTTGCCCAACGCCCTCGGGCCGATCTCCGAACGTCCCTGAAACCAGCCCACGATCGCGCCGGAGGCCAGTTCTCGTGCCACATGCGCGGACAGGTCCCGTGGCCGCTCCACACGCAGCCGACCGGCCTCGCCGGCGAGCGCGGCCTCGATCTGCGCGCGACCGTAGTCGCGCCCGAGGTAGGGGGAGAACGGCTCGGCAGCCGGTTCCCACATGTGCCCGCCGATGACGTGGTAGCCGTAGAGGGCCGAACCAAGGGCGGTGCCGCTGTCGCCCGCGGCGGGCACGATGTGAACGCGTTCGAAGCCGGTGTGCTCAAGGAGCTTGAAGTTCGCCACGCTGTTGAGGGCGACACCGCCCGCCAGGCTCAATTCCTTGAGGCCGGTGCGCTCGTGGAGCCAGCGCGCCAGGGTGATGACGATCTTCTCGGTGTGCTGTTGGACGGCGTAGGCGAAGTCCGCGCGGACCTCGTCGAGCTCTGCCGGGTTCGCCGCCGCGGCGAGTTCTGTTTCGATGAAGGTTCGCAGGCCGATCTGCTGGGCAGTGGACTGGCGGAATTCGCCGTCGGTAAGGCGGTAGAAGCCGCCGAGCCGCTCCGTGTAGCGCGGGGAGCCGTACGGGGCCAGGCCCATTGTCTTGCCGGGGGCGCCCATGCCTCCCGACGTGAACAGCCCGATGGCCTTGGAGACCGCCTCGTACATCCAGCCGACAGAGTCCTCGTAGGGGTCCTCGGAGCGGCGGTCGGTCAGGGTGACGCGGCCGTGCTGGGCGCGCAGGACCTTCGGTCCTTCAGGGGACGCCTCGTAGAAGGTGACGGTCTCGCCGAAGATCCGGCCCTCCTCGACGACCGTCGACCCCCGACCGTCCATGACGAGGACCGCGGCCCGCTCGAAGGGAGAGGTGTAGAACGTGCTCGCGGCGTGCGCCAAGTGGTGGCCCATCCATCGCACTCGGTCGCGTAGGCGCAACGTGTAGACGGGATTGACGAAGTCGTTGGCCACCACGAGGTCGACGCCGTCCACGTCGATTCCCGCCTCGGCGAGAACGTAGTTCGCCGCGAGGCAGCGCTGCAGGCGCGGGCCGAGGCCGAAGGCGATCTTCTTCCGGGTCAGCCGTTCCTCCTCCACGGCTGATATGACCACTCCGTCCTGCACCAGCGCGGCGCAAAAGTCGTGGTGCGACCCTCCGAGTCCCAGTACGCGCAACGCTCTCCCCCTCCTAGACTTCGACGTGGTCACTTGCCGGCCAGACGCGCCACGACTGGCGCGAAAGCCTGGGCCTGCGAAGAGGGCAGCACCCAATAGCTGATACCGAAGCGTTCCCGGCGCCGCTTCAGCCGCTCGCAGACCTCATCGACGGTTCCGACGAGGGCCAGGGGGGAGTCCAGCGCTTCGGCGGGTGGCAGCCCGAACATCCGTGCGAGGACCCGGTCGGCGTAGCGGGCGCTGTCCGGCACGATGGCGGCGGCAAACAGCAGACACTGGAGCTCCGGCTCAGAGGTACGCTCGCTGGCCGCCTCGCGCACCCACCGCACGCGTTCGTCGAACCGCTCCGCGCGAGCCGAGAGGCCGAAGGTGCTGTCCTTCGTACCGGAGGAAAGCTGGGCGGAGAGCGAGACGATGTCGGCTTGGCGGGCGGCCGCGCGTAGCATTCGGGGGCCGCCGCCACCCATCGTCCAGAGCGCGGGGCTCGGACGGGGCTCACCGACCGCGCCGTCCACACGGTGGAAGCGCCCGTCGAAGGTCACGGTGCCCTCGTCCCACAGACGGCGAAGGATCGAGACGGCCTCCTGCGTGCGCTCGATCCTGTCACCGGCGGATTCGGCGCGGACGCCCGCGCGAGCCGCATCCGAGGCGAGCCAGCCCGCGCCCACCCCGATCTCAAGTCGTCCGGGGGCGGCGAGGTCGAGCGTGGCGAGTTCCTTGTAGAGGACGGATGGCTGACGGAGCTGGGCGCCCAGCATCAGAGGCCCGAGGCGGACCGTCCTGGTGAAGCCGGCGGCGAGGGCGAGGGCGACCAGTGGGCCCCATTCGCGGTTCATGTGGTCGGGTACGAGCAGCGAGTAGCCGATCTCCTCGCAGCGTGAACAGAGGGTTTCCCAGTCGGTGACGGTCTGGGCGCCGCCGGCGAGCACGCCGAACCGGAAGGGGCGCGTGCCACTCATCGCGGATCACTCCCGCACGCGCCGTACGGTGCCGGAGTCTGCGGCATGGCGGTCATCTCCGTGAGGCGTGCGTAGGCATGCGGGCGGCGGTGGGGGGCGCCCCAGATCGAAGTGGCGCGGTAGGCGCGCAGCGCGGCCAGGTCGAGGTCGACGGTCACTATCCGCTCCTGGCCGTCGGCCAGCGCAAGGGTGTGGTCGCGCGGACGGCCCCTCTCCACCGCGCGGCCGTCAAAGACGCATGAGCGCCCGTTCATCCGCGGGAGGGGGTAGTTGGCGATGGCGACGGCCACCGAGTTCTCGAAGGCCCGTGCCCTGACCTGGCCGATCCGGTCGTCGCACAGCAGCGAGGCATTGGGGCAGACCACAAGTTCGGCGCCTTCGAGGGCCAGGACGCGACAGGACTCAGGCTGCTCCCGGTCGAAGCAGACCATCACGCCGAGCCGGACTGGCCCGGCGGCCGTTTCCACATCCGTCACGTGGAAGCCGTCGCCTGGATCGAAGACCCGCTCCCAGGTGAAGTCGCAGGTGTGGACCTTGCGATAGACGTGCGCGAGGCGACCTCCGCTGTCGATGACGGCGGCCGCGTCAGCTATCCGACCGGCACGCGAGTCCAGATAGGTGATCACCATGGCGAGACGCTCTCGAACGGCGATCTCCCGGAAGGCGCCGACCCACGGTCCGGACGCGTCCGTGGCGAGAGCTCGCCATCGCCGGGCTTCGGACTCATCGGAAGAGCATGGCGCGTAGCCGGTTTGCCAGAGTTCGGGGAACACCACCAGGTCGGCGCCGAGACGTGCCGCCTCAGTACAGGCCGCGAGCCCGCGCCGCAGGTTCTCGTCCGGATCACCGGGCATCGCGCGGCACTGGATCAGGGCGAGGTGCATCAGCCCTCCTCGGCGAAGGAGCCGACGTCGGCGGCAGGGAAGTTCATGGACCGTACGGGAACGGGGCCTCGCAGGCGGGCGGAGACGACGGCCGCCTCAAGCATGGCCATGGTTCCGAGGTTGTTCGTGGCTTCGCCCCAATGTCGCCTTCCGGTGATCAGCGCGTCGGCGAAGTCGTCGAGCGGGCGTGAGATCTGAAGCACCGGATCATGGTCGAAGGCCGCGTCCGCGGTCCTGGCGAAATCTTCGGCGGATTTGTCCTGGGTGAGCTCTCTGCGGACGACTCCTGCGCCGTCCCATTCCGCCGTGCCGCCTGGGCCGGCCGCTCGCCACGTTCCGCCCCAAGGGGTGGGCAGAGCCGGCGCGCACCAGGTGCCCGTGTAGTGAAACCGTGAGCCGTCGGTCATCTCGAAGAGGGCAGCGGCCTCGGCTGCACCGCGATAGCCGCTGCCTGCGCGCTCGACCGCGTCACAGTACACCGATATCGCGGAACTGCCGGTGAGCAGGCGCGCCGCGTCGAAGGCGTGCACCGCCATGTCGGTGAGCAGAGGCTGGTCGAGGTCCGCGCGGAAACCGGCGCCCGGGTAACTGCGGCTGAAACGCGCGTGAAGCGTATACAGGCCGCCGAGCTCCGCTATCGCCCGCTTGAACGCCGCGATCCCCGGCTGGTGGCTGCGTGACTGGCTGACCATCAGGATCCTGCCGCGGGCGTGGGCTTCCCGGGTCAGCGCCACCGCTTGATCGAGTTTTGTGGCGAAGGGCTTCTCCGTCAGTACCGAGAGACCTGCCTCCAGCGCCTGAGTGATCATCGGCACGTGCTGGTCGGGAGGTGTGGCATTGACACATGCGTCTGCCGCGAGATTCGGCAGCGCCCACAGACTGTCAGCCACGGGGAGGCCCGGTAAGCGCAGCCGCAGGGCAGCGCCCTTGGCCTGGCGTGGGTCGGCATCGACGATCCCGGCCAGTTCGAAGCACTCATGCCGGTGGACGGCGCGTGCCCAGGCCAGACCCATCGCGCCCGCGCCGGCGAGTACTACGCGGATGGGGCGACGGTGGACCCGCTGGCTGGGGGTCACTGGAGTTGTCACGGGTACGGGTCCTCCTGCGCGCGGTTGGTGGCCAGGGACAGAAAAGTCGGCGCCCCGTGGTGGGTGATCAGGTTCGGGTCCTCGTCGGCGATTCGCCAGGTACAGGCGCCGATCGAACGGTGCGGCGGCCAGAGGGATGGGCTCAGGAACGACCAGTCGGTCAGCAGGTTGACGAGGTGCGGGTCGATCGCCGTCCATGTGCCGCCGTCCCGGACCTCTGTCCAGGAGTGCTCCATCGAGTACGGCACGGCGATGAAGAATCCGAAGGCGCAGCGGGAGGCCAGACCCATGTTCCGCGCTTCGTGAGTGAGGAAGAGCGCGGCAAGGCCGCAGTCCGCGAGTCCGGTCTCGGCCAGAAAGCCGAGGTCGGCGCGGAGGTCCTCGGGCAGCAGGTGATATCGCAGAGGTCTCGCGAGAGCGGCCAGTTCCCGCAGTCCCTCCTGGTGGCTGGGTTCGGGGCGTTCGATACGGCGGCGCAGCCCGCACCGGTGTCCCTCGGAATCCGGGGTGAAGCCAGGCAGGGTGCGCAGGGTGTCGCTGAGCTCATACGCGCATTCACCTGAGTGTCCCGGTGATGGGCAGCGGGCCTCGACGTGAATCTCGAAGACGGTGGACGCGGCTCGCGCGGCGGCGACGAGGCTGTTGGCCCAGCCACGCATCGCCATGGCGCGGGCGGTGGGTAAGCGCAGATTAAGAGCTGTATTGGTGAGGTCGAGGCGGTCGTAGAGCCACCCTCCCCGGGTTTTCGCGCAGGGCAGTCCGAGATCGGTGAGACGACCAAGCAGGGGGCGGGAGATCTGGTGCTCCCAGGCGGCACGGCGCTCGTCCTGGACGAACTCGCGGTAGCGGTCGGGGACGCGCCGGACGCGGTCGACGACAACGGAGAGAGCAGCCTCGGTGGGTTCTTCGACGGCAGGCGGGGCCGCGCCGGCCATCAGGCGGCATTTGCCAGGCGACCGAATCCGGTGTTGACGTGCTCCGGACAGGACAGGCCGGCACGCCTGTTCAACAGCAGGCCGATGTCCGCAGGGTCGGCCGGGTGGACATCGGCGACGGCGATCCGCATGGCGATTCCTTCCAACGAAAATGGGATTTCGGGAAACTGGAACGTAAGAAGATCTCTTGTCGGACCGTAAATGTCGTGATTGGGTTGCGTCAACCCGCCGGTTCGGACGGCGGGGCGGGCATACCGCTCTCCAGCGCCATCCTGCGACATACTCAGAGTGAAGAGGCAATGACACCCCTGAATAACCGGTGGTCCATCAAGCGGGGCGTCCGTGGACAGTGCATCGTGAACAATGTCCGCGACACACCGCACCGACTTCTTTTAGAATAGAAAGGCTTCCGGCCGACCGTCGGCCGTTCGCCTGTCCCGCCACTGCCTACCCGGTTGATTTCGGTGCGGGACCACGGGAGTTGTTTGACGCTCTGCCCTCTTGAGCGGGTTATCGTCGCCGTGGTGACCGTGCTCAGCGCGTCCACGGCCATCACCCCCGCCTAATGGCGCCGCGCACCGGCCTTCTCGGCTCATCGTCTAGCAGGAGAAAACGAGTGGATCCCCACAGTGGTCTTCGGCCTGCCTCCGGCAGGCCGCGTATCGTCTTCGCTGTCGACGAAGCGTTCTGCCTTCCGCTTACCGTCACGTGGCAGTCCCTGCGCGTCGCGAGCCCTGAGCTGTGCGACACGCTGCAGGTCGATGTGCTGTACGAGGAGCTCGCGGAGACCTCGACCGGGCGTTTGCGGCAGCACGCGGACAGGTTGGGACTGCGTGTCGTGCTACGCCAGGTGAATCTGAAGCCGATCCACTACCCCACCGCGTTTGGTGGAGCTCACGCGAACTATCTCCGCCTCATCATTCCCGAGCTGTACGAGGACTGCGATCGGTTGCTGTACCTCGACTCCGACCTGCTTATCCGGGGCGACCTCCGCGGTCTTCTCGACACGGACCTCGCCGGGGCGCCGATAGGCGCTGTCCGCGACCCGCTCAACCCGCTCGTCGGGCGAGGCAGAGCCCTGCCCGGATGGTCGAAGCTCGGCATCCCCGCCTCTCGTGAATACTTCAACTCCGGGGTCATGCTGATCGATCCGGCGGTCTGCCGGCAGCAGGAGCTCTTCCGCCGCGCGGTCGACTTCATCGCCACTCGCCCCGAGCACATCCGGCTGTGGGATCAGGATGCCCTGAACTGGGCCGCCGAGGACCGATGGCACCGACTCGACCCGCGCTGGAATGTCTTCCCGATATCGGCGCTCGTGCGCACGCCCTGGGTCCGCTACACCACCGAGGACATTGTTCCGTTCGACGAACTGGCTGCCATGGAGGCTGAGCCGGCGATCCTGCACTACGCGAGCCCGGCCAAACCCTGGAGGGGCCTGTTGCCCGAGGGGCCGTCCGCCTCGCTCTACCAGAACTTCCTGCGCACCGTGCAGGACTACGACAGGGAAGCCGCTGCGAACCTTGCCTGACCCTGGGGCCGGGCCCTTCGTCAGAGCCCTCGGCAGCCACGGTCGTGACCGCTCCGCCTACCGTCATCTACCCAAGGAAGTTCTCATGGCCAACCGCCAGCTCATTTTGGACACCGTCTTTCAGCGCCTGCGTGAGGTCATCCCCTCGATGCGGGACACTCCGCCGGACTCCGAGAAGGATCTGCGCGAGTACCCCGAGTTCGACTCCCTCGGCGTCCTGGAGATGCTCGTGTGGCTTGAGTCGGAGTTCTCACTGGTCATCCCCGACGAGGAACTGGTCGTGGATCGGTTCTCCAGCCCGGCGAAGATCGCTGACTACGTTCTGGCGGCGCAAGGCTGAGGCCGTGGCGCGCGGCGGCTCCTCTCCCGGGGCCGCCGCTTGTCCTTGATCGCCCTTCGTCACCTCTGGATTGGGAGCCTCACATGATCGAGCCGAGCATCTTCGCCGCCGTCGCCGAGTCCGCAGGCCGTGGTGGAACGCCCGCGTTGTCAGCCGGCGACCGCACGTGGAGCACGGCCGAGTTGCTCGGTGGCGCGGAGGTCCTCGCCGCGCGACTCGGCCGCCTCACCCTTGGGGTCACGCTGGCCGCCGAACTCACCCATCCCGTGGCCGCCGCGCTGGTGACGCTCGCCACCGACCTCGCCGGTGTCCGCCTCGTCCATCGCGATCCAGGCGCGCCCGCCATCACGACGGACGCGTCGGGTCCGCTCGTGCACGACGGAACCAGAAGCCTGCCGGCACCGGTCGAGACACAGTTGCCCGACGTCTGCGGCCTGCCTGCGCTCTGGTTCCGGCCGGGCTGTGGGGACCGGCAGCCGATCACGGAAGACATACCAGCCGGTGCCCAGATATTCCTGACCTCTGGCTCGACGGGCGAACCCACCGGAGTCGTGCGGAGTGCTCGGGCCGTACTGGAGGACGCGCGGCGCGTCGCGGACTTCCTGGGCTACGGGCCCGGTGCGCCGGTGGTGTGCACCGCGCCGCTCTTCCATGCCTACGGGTTCAACTACGGCCTGATCGCCCCGCTGCTGTCCGGCGCGCCCGTGCGTGTCCTGCCGAGCCGCTCGCTGCCCTCACGTTGGGCGGCCGCCGTTCACACGGCCGGTGCTGTGATACTCATCGGCCTGCCCGTCCACTACGGGCTTCTGACCACGGATCCGATGGCCGGGGAGTCGGCGCCTGGCTTGGCGGGACTGCGTGCGGGCGTGTCGGCGGGGGCGCCTCTGACCCCGGCAACCCTCGCCCGCGTCAGCGAGGTCCTGCCCTTCCCGCTGTACAACTGTTACGGCTCCTCGGAGGCCGGGGCCGTCACGCTGACTCCGGTCACCGTCAGGGAGAGTTCCGGATTCATCGGCGCTCCGCTGCCTGGAGTCGATGCGCGTGTCGACGACGGCGAGTTGCTTCTGCGCACTTCGTCTCTGGCTCTGGGGAGGACGGGACCCTACGGGAGCGGGAGCCTGACACCTCTGACCGATGCCGAGGGCTGGTATCACACAGGCGATCTCGCGGAGCCGTGCGGCATGCCTGGTGACGTGGCGGACACGGGCCTGCGGCTGTGCGGCCGAACCGGATCCGTGATCAACGTCGCTGGGGAAAAGGTTACCCCCGCGCAGGTCGAGCAGCTCATCGCGGGCCACGCGGGGGTCGTCGAGGTGCAGGTGCGGGCCGAACCTGACGCGACGCGGGGCCAGGTCCCCGTGGCACGGGTGGTGCTGCGGCCCGGAGTGGGCACGGATGAGCTCGCCGGCTGGTGTCGCGAGCGGATGGCGCCTCACCAGGTACCGCGCCGCTTCGAGGTGGTCGCCGGTATCCAACACTCCGCCAGCGGGAAGCCCTTAGCCTGGTCGACCGTGACCGAGGAGCCATGAGCGCGGCCGCCGGCATCTGGTCTTCCTCCATCCAGGCCTTGGACCGCCTCGGCGTCGTCGGCAGACTCCTGATGACCTCCGACGGGACAATCACCGCGATGCTGGAGGAGATCACCGGTGATCGTATCGTCACCGCGGACCTGGCGCGTGGCGGACGGGCGCCCGGTCGCGCGGCCGCGATCCTCGGACACGCGCCTGGCCAGGGGGCCCTTCTGGTGCGCTCCACCAACCTCGTCGGCGCCGCGTCGGGTTTGACCTATGTACGGGCCCGTACGGTGCTGGTGCCCGACGCGCTGCCGCGCGAGGTGTACCGGGACCTGATGGGGACGCGGGAGACTATCGGCAGGCTTCTCCGGTACCACAGGGTTGAGACCTTCCGTGAACCGCTTGGCGGTCGGCTGCTAAGGAAGGGCGAGAACCCAGACCCGTTGGACGATGACATCGCGGCGGTTGCGGACAGGGCGGTCGACGGGCCGGAGCCCGAGCCGGTCGCCGGGGCCTGCCGGACCTACCGGGTGTTCATCGGCGGCAGGCCGGCGGCGCTTATCGGGGAGGTTTTCGCAGCGGTCTGCTTCGTGTGCGACTGCGACCCACCCGTCGGAGCCCGTTGACCGCCCGCGTCAGCCCCACGTTCAGATCACCGGCGCCTCACGGCTCCGCCAAAGGAAAGACTTGACATGACGAGAACACACCTCAGCAGGGACGCTTGGTGATCGCCCGGCTCCGCGAACGCGACGAGATCGTGTTCTTCGCCTTCCTCTCGCGGGTGCACGTCGGGCTCGCCGGCGCCTGGTGGCTGCTGATCGTCGTTCGTGGTGTGCTGCCGGCTGTATTGACCATCCTGATAGGAGAGCTGGTCGGAGCCGTGGAACAGGGCCTTCCACTCGCGGAGCCGCTGGCCGCGACCGGGACGGTGTTCGTGCTGATCCAGCTACTCGCGCCCGTGCACGCTCAAATGTGCGGCAATCTCGGTGACCGGCTGGCTGACCGGTTGCATACCCTGCTGGGGCGGGCCACGTCGCTTCCCTCAGGACTGGCGCATCTGGAATCACGCAGGCTGGCCGAGCGGCTGGCCGTTGCCCAGGACTTCAACCTCGGCATCTCGGGTCCGCCCATGTCGATCTCCATCGGCCTGATCACCGGCGGACTGGTGGAGTTCGTCGCCGGGCTCGCCCAGACGGCGGTTCTCTTCACCTATCACTGGTGGGCGGCGCTCCTGGTGGCGGGAGCCTGGCTCTCGACTCACTGGCTTCTGCGGGAGAGCAGTTCCTGGGACCGTGACACCGACGACGTGCTCGCCGCACAGCGCACCGCCGAGTACACCTACCGGCTGGCGGTGGACGCGCCCGCGGCGAAGGAGCTGCGGATCTTCGGCCTGAGCGAATGGACCGTGGCGAGGTTCACCGCCGAGCGCAGGAAGCTGATCGACCTGCGCCGACAGGCCACTCGACTGCGGCGGCGTCCGATTCGGTGGGGCATCGTCGTCCTCGTCGTCGCGAACGGGCTCATGTTCTGGTCGCTGGCCGCGGAGGCGTCCTCGGGTGCCGTGTCCACCGGCCAGGCGGTGATGTTCGCTCAGGCCACACTCGGCACGGCGGCTCTGGCCTTCGGCGGGATCAACTGGGCACTGCCCCCCACAGCCGAGTCCGTTGCCACCGCGCTCAGCCTGCGCGAGGTGATGAGGGAAGCCGGAGAACTGCCTTCGGGGGGTCGCAGCGCCGAGGGGCTGCCGTCGGCCGGCATCCACCTGCGCGACCTCTCCTTCCACTATCCCAACGATGCGCGTCCCGTGTTCAACGGACTGGACCTGACGATCGAAGCCGGCAGATCTCTCGCCGTCGTCGGAGTCAACGGAGCCGGAAAGACCACCCTGGTCAAACTCCTGTGCCGGCTCTACGACCCCACAGGCGGAGCGGTCGAAGTGGACGGAGTCGACATCCGGGAGTTCGACCTTGAGTCCTGGCGCGGTCGGGTCGCCGCGGTCTTTCAGGACTTCCTGCGCTATCACATGCCGCTCCGTGACAACGTGGCGCCTCTGGGGGCCCCGGAGGAGGTGATCGTGGCAGCGCTCGCCGAGGCCGGCGCGCTGGACATGGTGGATCTCGACACGGTCCTCGCCCGAGGGTACGAGGGCGGTACGGACCTGTCCGGCGGCCAGTGGCAGCGGGTCGCGCTGGCCCGGGCTCTGGCCGCGGTGCGCCTGGGCGCGGGTGTGGTGATTCTCGACGAGCCCACGGCCCAGCTCGACATCCGTGGTGAGGCGGAGATCTTCGAGCGTATCCTCGCGGCGACCCGCGGGATGACGACGATCCTGATCTCGCACCGCTTCTCCACCGTCCGGCACGCCGACCGGATCTGCGTGCTGGAGGAGGGCCGGGTGGCGGAGCTCGGCACGCACGCGGAGCTTATGGCCGCGGGAGGGCGCTACCACTCGCTCTACACGCTGCAGGCATCCCGGTTCACCGTGGTCAACGGGGACACCATGGAGACGGAAGAGGCTGGGGCATGATCCGCAGAGCGGGCGGAGCACGGGCCGCCGAGGAGACGTCCGACCCACTGCCCTCCTCACTCATCTCGCTGGGCCGCTCGCTGCGCATGGGGTACCGTTCCAGTCCCGGCCTGATCCTGATCGCCTTGGTCACCACATTGGCCGGCGCCGCGCCTGACGCGCTGTTCGCCCTTGGCCTGGCCGCGCTGGCGAACGCGATGGCCGGAGGCAGCCACGGCGAGATCTTCGCGAGCGCGGGCCTGCTGGCGCTCATGGCAGCCTCCAACTGGCTGCTGGGCCTGGTCGGCGACCGGGCGAACCGGCGTTTCGCCGATCGCGCGTCTGTCCACGTGGAGTCGCACATCGCGAGCCTGCAGGCGGGTGTGGCCACCCTTGAGCACCACGAGCGCCCCGATCAGCTCGATCGCATCTCCGTGCTTCGTGATCACGCACCGGCGCTCAGTGATCTCTACCAGCAGCTGTTCGATCTTTTCGGCGCTGCGCTGAGGCTGTTGATCACGCTCGTCCTGCTGTGGTCCGTGCACCCGTTCCTGGTCCTGATGGCCGTGTTCGCCATGCCCACGGTCTTGGTGTCGGGCCGCCGCGCGGCGGCCGAGAAACGCGTGGAGGAGGCTAGTGCGAGCCACAGCCGACTCGCCCGCCACCTGTTCCTGCTGGCCACCTCAGCCTCCGGGGGAAAGGAACTGCGTGTCGCCGGAACCGGCGGTCTGGTGCTCGACCGGAGGCACGCGGCCTGGGAACGGGGTTACCATCCGCTGGCTCGAACGCGATGGGTGAGCGCGCTCTGGCAGTCCGGGGCGCTGGCACTCTTCGGTGCGGCGTTCATGACCGCGGTGGCGTACGTGGCGACGCATGGCTCGGGCAGGGCCGGAGCGGTCCTGCTGGTGCTTTCCGCAGGCAGCCGGCTCTCCGGGTACATCGGGCAGACGATCGGCCAAATGCACTTCTTCCGCACGATCTGGCTGGACTGTTCGCGCAAGCTGGCGTGGCTTGAGGACTACGCGAAAAGTCGCGAGGGGGCAGCGGACCTGCGTGCGCCGTTACACCTGCGGCGGGGGATTCGCCTGGAAGGGGTGAGCTTCAGATATCCGGGTACTCAGCGCGTCGTTCTGGACGACATCAGCGTGGAGCTTCCCGCGGGGTCCGTTGTCGCTCTCGTCGGGGAGAACGGAGCGGGAAAGTCGACTCTGGTGAAGTTGCTGTGTGGTCTCTACACGCCGACCTCAGGCCGGCTCACCGCTGACGGTGTCGACCTCGCGCGTGTCGCCCCCGCCGCGTGGCGCCGTCGGCTGACCGGCGCCTTCCAGGACTTCTTCGCGTTCGAGTACCGGTTGCAATGCTCGGTAGGGCTTGGGGACCTGAGGCGTGAGGGCGATGAGAAAGCCGTTGTGGCGTCCTTGGAGAAGGCGGGCGCCGCGGACCTGGTGGCATCGTTGCCCTCAGGCGTGCGGACGCAGCTGGGGGCGAGTTGGCCGGGCGGGGTCGACCTTTCGCACGGACAGTGGCAGCGCGTGGCCCTCGCCCGTGGCTTCATGCGCGAGGACCCGTTGCTGACGGTGCTCGACGAGCCGACATCCGCGGTGGACGTGGAGACGGAACACGCCCTTTTCGAGCGGTACGCCGCCCTTGCGCGGTCAGGCGCGGAGGCCGGCACCGGCGGGGTCACGCTGCTGGTCTCACACCGGTTCTCAACGGTGCGGATGGCGGATCTGATCATCGTGCTCGACGGATCGCGTCTCGTGGAGCAGGGCTCCCATGAGGAGCTGATGGCGAAGGACGGGCACTACGCGGAGCTCTACAACATTCAGGCAGCCGCTTATCACAGAGGCCTGGTCTGAGAGAGCCGAATCCGCGAGACCAGGAGCGATTTCGATCCATCATTCTGACGGGAAGGCCGCAATGGCGGACTATCGACTGGACATGCTGGCCGGCAAGCGCATCTTGATCACAGGACACTCCGGTTTTCTCGGTTCCTGGCTTGCTGGTATGGCCGTGGGCCTTGGCGCATCGGTCACCGGCTACTCGCTGAGCGCGCGTACCGTGGAGGCGGAGCGCGCGGCGTGGTTGGCACTCATCGGTGTGGGCAACATCGACGGCGACGTGCGTGACTACCGGGCGTTACTCGGTGCGGCCGGTCGCGACGGCTGCGACCTGATCATTCATCTCGCGGCCCAGCCGATCGTGCTGGCTGGCTACGAGGACCCGCGCGGCACTCTCGAAGTGAACATCAACGGGACCATCAACGTGCTTGAGGCGGCCAGGATCGCACGGCCCCGCGGGGTGATCGTCCTCAGCTCGGACAAGTGCTACCGCAACCAGTCCTGGCGCTGGCCGTACCGGGAGGTGGACGAACTTGGCGGGGGTTGCCCGTACAGCGCCTCGAAGGCCGCGGCGGAGCTCGTCCTGGAAGCGTACGCGGGGCTCTATCGCGCGGGCCCGGACGACCTCGGGGCTGCCTCCGTGCGCCTCGGAAACCTGGTGGGCGGTGGCGATTTCGCCGACCGCCTGGTGCCCAACTGCCTGCGCAGTTTCGCCGCGGGGCTGCCCGTGCGTTTGCGCGACAGTACGGCGGTGCGGCCGTGGCAGCATGTCCTTGACGTCGCTCACGGGATCTTGCTCCTGGCTGTGGCGATGCTGGGCGGGCGCGTTCCGGCCGGCGAGGCGTACAACTTCGCTCCGCCGTACGAAGGCGCCAGCGTCCGCGAGCTGACCGAGGAGTTGGCCCGAGCCTGGGGCGGGGTGACGATCAGCGGGGAGGATCAGCCGGGGCCGTTCCACGAAGAACGCACCCTGCGCCTGGATGGCCGGAAAGCCGCCGAGGAGCTGGGCTGGGAGCACCGGTTCGACCTGTCCAGGACGGTCCTTGAGGTTGTTGAGTGGCACCGGGGCGTGGAGCGGGGGGTGTCTCCTGCGGAGATGACGACGACTCAGATCAACCGTTTCCTCGTCGGTCTCGGTCGCCCGGCATCGGCACCGGGTTTCGTGCCTGCTCGCGTTGGCGATTCCATGCCGGCCCGCCGCCGTCGACCACGAGCGACGCGCCGGTGACGAAGTTCGAGGGAGGACTCGCCGGGAACAGCGCGGTCCGCACGATCTCTCTGGGAGACCGCTTCGGCCCATGGGGCGAGCCGCCGCCTCGGTGCTGCCCTGGAACCATCACATCCCGCGATCCTGAAACACCGAAATACGTTGGGTGTGAATGCATATGGTCCAGGGCGGTGTTGTGGGTCGGCTTTGCGGCGGATCAGAGGTATTGCGCCTCTTGCACTAAACGCGTTTCGTAATTACTGTGTCTTAAGGTGCAGGTGATCAAGTCGCCGGGCTGATATTTCTTGCGCTGGACACGCGGTTTGGAAATTGCTTGTCGCATATAAAGGCTCCGGGTGCGGCAAATCGTCGTGGGGCAAGAGTGGACTTGGATTGTTCGATGTAAGCGAACGCCGCAGGTGTGATATGTCCATCATGTTCCGCGACACATGGCCGTCGAGCAGATCCGGGCGCCGTGCGAGGAATTGCCGGACGATGCCACAGGCGTCCCCCTCGGGGCGGCGCCGTCCGCCGGGAGACCGACCAGGCGGAGCCGAGGAAGGTGGGCCGATGCGAGAAGTGCTCGCCGGCAAGGTCGCGGTGGTGACCGGTGGGTCGCCTGGTGTCGGCCGGGGCGTCGTCGAGCGATTGGTACGGGACGGCGCGACCGTGGTGGTCGGCTTCCGGGAGAGCGCTTCCGCCGCCGAGGAGGTGGTCACTCGCGCGAAAGTAGCCGGTGGTTCCGCTTACGCCGTCAGGGCGGATTTGACGTCAACCGCGGAGGTCAGGCACTTCTTTGACGAAGCCGATGAGCTGGCGGGACGGATCGACATTCTCGTCAACAACGCGGCGGTGATGATTCGCTCAAAGTTCGCCGACACCACGGAAGAGGACTTTGGCGCGATCATGACCGGCAATGTGAAAGCGCCGTTTTTTGCCATTCAGCAAGCCGCTCTTCGGATGTGTGAAGGCGGTCGTATTGTGAACATATCGTCGACCGCCACGACGCCGGCCCATCCCGCACAGGCCGCCTATTCGGCGAGCAAGGCGGCATTGGATCAGATGACGCGTGTGGCCGTGTGGCGATACCTCAGAGGGCGATCGCTGGTCGGAGAGCAGGATCAGGCTGAGAAAGGCATGCGGGAAATATATGCGACCGGTGTCGACGAGGTGGCCTGCCTCGTCGACTTCGGCGTCTCGGAGGCTGTCGTTGTCGAGACGGTCGGCCGGTTGATGGAAATACGGGCGAAGCTGCGAGTCCAGCCGGAGCAGGGAGCCCGCTGAGCGGCGTCAACAGTGCCTCACCATCCTCCCCCGGTCCTGGATCGGGCTCATTTCCAAGAGAAGGCAATGTCATCAGAATCGTTTGAAGCATCGAAGGAAGAAAAGGTCAACATAATTGCTCTAGCGGCCGTGCGGGCATACGTGCGCAGGACAATCGCGCAAGTCGTCGAGCGGGAAGCGCAGGAGCTGGACGGGCCGGATGCGTTGCGTGAGTTGAACATGGACTCCCTGACACGCATGAACATCACTCTGCGGTTCGCAGCTGACCTCGGCGATGTTCCTCCAACACTGATGTTCGAGTACATGTCAGTGGAAAGCCTGGCCGAATTTCTGAGAAGGGACTATGAGCATCGATTGAGGAACGTTGTCGGCGACGACTCGCCGATCTCCGTCGAGGCCGCACCTGTACCGAATCGGCAGCGGGTGAAGAACCCGGATTCGCGCCCCTCGGACGAGATCGCGGTTATCGCGGTCACGGGGCGCTATCCCGGAGCCCCGGACATCGAAACCCTGTGGGGCAATCTGCGGGAAGGGGTCTCCAGCATAAGGGAGGTTCCGGAAGACCGGTGGGACTGGCGACCACACTTCGACGAGCGGCGAGGGCGGGATCAGAAATCGTACGGCCGCTGGGGTGGCTTCATCGACGGCGTAGCCGACTTTGATGCCGACTTCTTCGGAATTCTTCCGCGAGACGCGGTCAACATGGACCCTCAGGAACGCTTGTTCCTGGAGACATGCTGGCATCTACTGGAGCAGGCGGGACAGCTTGGCATCACCACCCATGAGTCGAGAACAGGCGTGTTCTTCGGCACGATGAACTCCACGTACGGGAAGATCGGTGCAGCCGACTGGCCCATGGGCAGGCTGGACGGAGCGAGCTCCGCCCCATGGTCGATCGCCAATCGTGTGTCCTACTTTTTCGACTTCCACGGTCCGAGCTTCGCGGTCGACTCGGCGTGCTCGTCGTCACTCACGGCTGTTCACCTCGCCTGTGAGAGCCTGCGGCGCGGCGAATGCCGAGCGGCCATTGCCGGCGGAGCGAACCTCCTCCTGCACCCGTCACATCTGGTCGGGCTGTCCATGGCTGGCATGTTGTCGTCCGACGGGGCCTGCAAGGTCTTCGATGCCGCAGCCGATGGCTTTGTGCCAGGTGAGGGAGTCGGGGCCGTCCTGCTGAAGACCCTGTCCGACGCGCTTGCCGACGGCGACGAGATCTGGGGAGTCATCAAGGGCAGCGCCGTCAACACGGCCGGACGTACCTCCGGCTTCACGGTGCCGAACCCCGTCGTTCAGTCGGACCTGGTGGCGGCGGCCATCGCTCAGGCGGGGGTGGACCCGCGCACGATCACGTACGTGGAGGCACACGGCACCGGTACGGAGCTCGGTGACCCGATCGAAATAGCGGGACTGTCCCGGGCCCTCACCGTGGACCGATCGGAGGCCGAGGCGTGCGCGATCGGCTCGATCAAGGCGAACATCGGACACCTTGAGGGAGCCGCCGGCGTCGCGGGACTGACAAAGGTGCTGCTCCAGCTCAGGCACCGCGAGATCGCACCCTGCGTCAACCTGAATGAGCTCAATCCCAAGATCTCCACGGGGACGCTCTGGTTCCCGCGTGTTCTTACCCCGTGGGTGGCGGCTGTGGAGGATGGGCGAGAGGCGCCGCTCCGAGCAGGTGTTAGTTCGTTCGGGGCCGGTGGAGCCAACGCGCATGTGATCGTCGAGGAATTCCGTTCCCCGAGAGCGTCTGGCGACGGCGTCGCTCCGCGGCCTGTGGAACAGCTGATTCTTCTTTCGGCGCGCTCTCCGGCGCAGCTCCGCGCTCTGGCCGTCGCCCTGGCGGGCTCTCTGCCGCGGAGACGAGACGAACCAGGTGAACTCGAACGGCTGGCGTACAGCACACAGATCGGCCGAAAGGAGATGGCTCAGCGGGCCGCGGTCATAGCCCATGATCTCGCGTCGCTGCGTGTCTCGCTGGAGGCTTTCGCCGAGGGCGGCGAAACGACGGGGGTCTTCGCCGGGTCGGGCCGTGAGGCGACGGGGCGCCATCATCTATTTGAGGACGAGGAGGGGCAGGAGTTCGTCCAAGCCTTGCTGCGAAAGCGTCGGCTCGGCAAGCTGGCGCAACTCTGGGCCGACGGAGCTTCGATTGAGTGGCGGCAGTTGTGGAGCGCCGGCACTCCAGGGCGGACCGAGTTGCCGGCCTATCCGTTCGACCGCAGGCGACACTGGGCGTTCGAAGGGACCGCATCACCTGTGGTGCGGAGGCGTGAGGACGTTCCTGAAGAACGGTCCAACCCGATCACCGGCCATCACGCCATGGTTGAGCGTGACATGCGCCTCATCGCCTGTGGATTCCTGCTGGTCGGCCCGGGTGAAGTCGACGTCGAGGCCGATCTCATGGAACTCGGGTTCGATTCGATCTCCCTCGTCCAGCTAACCGCACGGTTAGGGGAGATGTATGAGCTGGACATCGAGCCGGTCGTCATTTTCGACCATCCGAACCTGGCCGCGCTCAGTAGCTATCTGATGACGGAACACCCTTCCGCGGTTGAGAGGCGCTACGAGGCCATGCTGGAAGAGGCCGGGGGAGTCACCTGACGGCTGATGTTGATTCTTCAACTATTCCGTGAGGGTGGGATCACCCCTCAGCCGAACACCTCCGGCGGGGGGACGGGGATGACGACCGCGTCGCCGTCGTGCAGCGGCGGCGCCCCGGCGACGAACCTGGTCAGATCCTGGCCGTACACGCACCGGGCCTGGTTGAGGCCGCCCGCGGCCCGGCGGGTCAGATCGGCGAAGGGAAGCTCAACGCGGGAGGCGGCGACGATGAGGTTGCCGAAGCGGCGCCCCCGCATGACGCCGGGATCGGCCAGCAGAGCCAGGTGACGGAAGGTGCCGCCGACGGTGGCGAGCACCCGGCGGGCGAAGGCCAGGCCCTTGCCGTCGGCGACGTTGAGCAGCAGGGTCCCCGCCGGGCGCAGGACGCGCGCCACGTCGCCCATGTACTCGCAGGTGGCCAGGTCGATCGGCATGGTGGCCCCGCTGAAGGCGTCCAGCACGAACAGGTCGGCCGAGGAGTCGGGGAGAGCGGCGGTGGCGGTACGCCCGTCGAGCACCCTGACCTTGAGCCGGGGCACCGACTTCAGCCTGAGCTGGTCCCTGACCAGCTGGACGAGCCCGCCGTCCGGCTCGGCGACGACCTGCCACGACCCCGGGCGGGTCGCCGCGACGTAGCGGGGCAGCGTGCAGGCGCAGCCGCCCACGTGCACGGCGGAGAGCGGGCCCTCGTCGAGCAGGTCGATCACGACGGCCATCAGCCGCACGTACTCGAAGTCGAGGTAGGTGGGGTCGTCCAGGTCCACGTAGGACTGGGGCACGCCGTCCTTGGAGATCACCCACCCCGAGGGCCGGTCGAGGTCGCCCAGGAGGTCGACCTCGCCGAAGCTCACCGGGTAGCGGCCCGGCATCGGTTCCCGAGGTTGGCGCCTGATCACTTTTGCCCTACTTTCCACCGCCGTTGAGGTACAACCGGGGGGACACCCTTGGGAGAAACCGTATGCGTAGCCGAGCGCTCCTCACGCTCATCGCCGTAGTGCTCCTCGTCATCGGCGTGAGCGTCTACGCCCTGCTGCGGTCGGGCGGTCCCGAGGGGGCCGCCGAGGCGGCCGACCCCGGGGAGACGGGCCGGGCCTACCTGGCGCTCTGGGAGCGGAGCGACCTCGCCGGGATGAGCGGCCTGGTCGCCGACCGGCCCGCCGACTTCGTCGAGCGGCACCTCGCGTTCGCCCGCGACCTGGACGTCGAGTCGCTGAGGCTCACCCCCGGAACGCTCAGGCGCCAGGACGGGCAGACGGCCGAGCTGCCGTTCCAGGGGGTCAGGACGATCAGGAACCGGGGCGAGTGGCCGTTCGAGTCCACGCTGCGGCTGACCCTGCGGGACGGGCGCTGGAGGGTGCTCTGGGCGCCGGAGACGATCCATCCGGCCCTCGCGGGCGGCGGGCGGATCGAGTTCAAGGAGATCCAGGCCCCCGCCGCCGAGCCGGTCACCGGCTCCGGCGACCCGATCCCGCACGACAGCGGCGCCGAGAGCTACTTCGGCCTGTTCGGCGACGGCCGGCAGGCGACCGGGAACGGCTACGCGATCGAGGCGGTCCAGGCGGACGGCGGGAGCCGGGAGCTGATGGTCTTCCAGCCGCCGGAGGTCAAGGGGACTCCCACCACGCTCTCCCGGCCGGTCCAGGCCGCCGCGGCCCGCGCGCTGGACGGCGTGTCCCAGCCCGCCGCGATCGTCGCGGTGCGGAGCAACACCGGTGAGGTGCTGGCGGTCGCCGACCGGCTGGGCGGGGGGAACGGCGGGCAGAACGCCTTCCGCGGCTACTACCCGCCGGGCTCGACGTTCAAGGTGATCACCGCGACCGCCCTGCTCGTCGGCGGCCTGACCCCGGACTCCCCGACGGACTGCCCCGCCTCCTACACGCCCGCCGGCGGCCGTCCGTTCGGCAACGCCGAGGGGCACAGCGCCCCGGGGCCGATCAATCTGACCACCGCCTTCGCGATCTCCTGCAACACGGCCTTCATCGAGCAGTCGGCCAGGCTGCTGCCGGACGGCGGCGGCCTGGTGCGGGCCGCCAGGCTGTTCGGCTTCAACAGGGACATCGAGGGGCCGGGGGTCTGCGGCAGGATCCGGCACCCGGAGGGCGCCGACCAGCTGGCCTCCGCCGCCATCGGCCAGGGGGCCGTGGTGGCCAGCCCGCTCTGCATGGCCCTGGCGGCCGCCGCCGTACAGGACGGCTCCTGGCACCAGCCGGTCGTGATCCCGGGGAGCCCGCAGGGCAGACCGGTCCCGCTGCCGGCGAAGGCGGTCACCGGCCTGCGCGCGATGATGAGGGCGGTCGTGTCGGCCGGTACCGCCTCCTCCAGGGGGCTGCCCCCCGGTACGGCGGGCAAGACGGGGACCGCCGAGGCGGGGGGAGGGAGGGAGCACGCCTGGTTCATCGGCTACCGGGGCGACACGGCCTTCGCCGTCTTCGTGAAGAACGGCGGCACCGGCGCCCAGGCGGCCGTCCCCATCGCCGCCCGCTTCCTCCGGGCGCTCTAGCCGGTGTGACGGCGGGGCCGCCGGCTCGGGCGAATCTGTCAGGAGGATCACAACCTACGGTGCCGTAACTTACGTTACCGTAGGTTCATGACCACGACCGCTGCCGAGGGATCCCCCCTCCCAGGGGCGGGCAAGCCCCGCCTCCGTGGCTGGCTGCACGCCGGAGCCCTGCCCGTCGCGCTCGTCGCCGGCTTCGTCCTCGTCGCCCTGGGGCCCACCCCGCAGTCGCGGCTGGCCGCCGCGGTCTACGCCGTCACCTCGGGCCTGCTCTTCGGCATCTCGGCCACCTACCACCGGGGCACGCTCTCGCCGCGCCTGGAGGAGGTGCTGCACCGTCTCGACCACGCCAACATCTACCTGATCATCGCGGGCACCTACACGCCCTTCGCGCTGCTCGCCCTGGACGGCCCGGCCCGCCCGGTGGTCCTGGCCGTGATCTGGGCGGGGGCCGTCGCCGGGGTGCTGTTCCGGGTGCTGTGGACCTCGGCCCCCCGGTGGCTCTCCACGGCGCTCTACATCGCCCTGGGCTGGACGGCCGTCTTCGTGCTGCCCCAGCTGGTGGCGGGCGCCGGGGCGGTCGCGGTGCTGCTGGTCCTGGCCGGCGGGCTGCTCTACACCGCGGGCGGCGTGGTCTACGGCCTGCGGCGCCCCGATCCCTCACCCCGCTGGTTCGGCTTCCACGAGGTCTTTCACGCCCTGACCGTCGCGGCCTACCTGGTCCAGTACGTCGCGGTCTCCCTGGTGGTCTACGCCGCAGGGTAGCGGGCCGGTCCGTTCCGCGCGTCGGAGGCCGGGCCCGGGAGGGGGCCGGGCGGCCGGAAGCCCTCTCCGGGGTGATTCACCTGAATCTGCGATAGACCCGATTTGACGGAATCACGGTGTCGTATTGGAGATCTTCGGGAAATGATCGGAACACACGGGGTCGATCGCACCGGGGGGTCGCATGGAAGAGCTGTCTCGCAGCTGGTGGGTGTATCTGGTCCGGGGGATCTGCGCGATCCTGTTCGGCGTGCTGGCCCTCATCTGGCCGGCCATCACCATCCTCGCGCTGGTCGTCGTCTTCGGTGCCTACGCCATCGTGGACGGCGTGTTCGCCCTGTTCGGCGCGGGCCGGGGGAACGGCTCCGGCTCCCGAGGCTGGATGATCTTCTACGGCGTCGTCAGCATCCTGTTCGGCGTCACGGTCTTCATCTGGCCCCGGATCACCGCGCTCGTCCTGCTCTTCTTCATCGCGGCCTGGGCCGTCGTCACGGGCGTCCTGGAGATCGTGGCGGGCATCCGGGTGCGCAGGACCGTGGCGAACGAGTGGATGTTCATCGTCAGCGGCGTGCTGTCGGTGATCTTCGGCGTCCTGTTGTTCATCTGGCCCGGCGCGGGCGCGCTGGCCGTGATCTGGCTCATCGGCGTGATGGCCATCCTGTACGGCATCTCCCTGGTGGTGCTCTCCTTCCGGGTCAAGGCGCTCGGCTCCCAGGGACCCGGAGCCTCGGGAACCACCCCTCGTGTCGCGTGATTGCCGGATAATCTCCAGAAAAATCTGGTCGTGCACGTAATGTATCCATATAGATGCGTCAACATCGGAGAATCATCCTCCTGACCCAATGTGGAGGGAACATGGACGTGCACGGCCGTCTCGCCCGTCATCTGCTGGTCGACGGTTACCGATTGGTTCTGGACCTCGAACAGAGCCGGGGATCCCGGCTCGTCGACGCCCGCACCGGCCGGAGTTATCTGGACTTCTACACCTTTTTCGCGTCGGCCCCGCTCGGCGTGAATCCGTTCGACGACGATCCGGACTTTCTGGCCCTGCTCGGCAGAGTCGCCGCCAACAAACCCGCCAACTCCGATCTCTACACCGGCCACCTCGCCGACTTCACCGAGACCTTCGCCCGGGTGCTCGGCGACCCGGAGTTGCCGCACCTGTTCTTCGTGGAGGGCGGGGCCCTCGCCGTCGAGAACGCGCTGAAGTGCGCCTTCGACTGGAAGAGCCGCCGCAACGAGGCGGCGGGACGCTCCGCGGAACTGGGGACCAGGGTGCTCCACCTCACCCGCGCCTTCCACGGCCGCAGCGGCTACACCCTCTCGCTCACCAACACCGACCCGGTCAAGACCGACCGTTTCCCGACCTTCGGCTGGCCCCGGATCGAGGTGCCCGCGATCCACCACGGCGACGTCGAGGCGGCCGAGGAGCGGGCGCTGGCCCAGGCGCGGGCGGCCTTCGAACGCCATCCGCACGACATCGCCTGCTTCATCGCCGAGCCGATCCAGGGCGAGGGCGGTGACAACCACATGCGGGCCGAGTTCCTGCAGGCCATGGAGCGCCTCTGCCACGAGCACGACGCGCTGTTCGTCCTGGACGAGGTGCAGACCGGTGCGGGGATCACCGGCACCCCCTGGGCCCACCAGCAGCTCGGCCTCCGCCCCGACATCGTGGCCTTCGCCAAGAAGGTCCAGGTCGGCGGCATCATGGCGGGCCGCAGGGTCGGCCTGGTGCCGGACAACGTGTTCCAGGTCAGCGGCCGGATCAACTCCACCTGGGGCGGTGGGCTGGTGGACATGGTCCGTTCCCGCCGGATGCTGGAGATCGTCGAACGCGACGATCTGATCCGGCGCGCCGGGGAGCTCGGTCACGAGCTGCTCGCCGCGCTGCTGAAGGTCCAGGACCGCTTCCCCGAGCAGGTCGGCAACGCCCGGGGACGCGGTCTCATGTGCGCCTTCGACCTGCCGGACGCCGCCCGGCGCGACCGGCTGGTCAGCCGGCTCAGGCAGGACGAGGGGGTGCTCGTGCTGCCCTGCGGAGAGCGGTCGGTACGGCTCCGCCCGGCGCTGTCGGTCACCGCCGAGGAACTGTGGGAGGGCGTGGCGGCCCTCCAGCGGGTCCTGGAGACCTCCCCGGACCCGGACCCGGAACTCCCGGCGTAGAGGGTGATCCCGGCCCCTGGCTCAGGGCCAGGGGCCGGGACGCCCGCCGGCCTCCGGCTCGCGGGCGCGCCCGGGGTTCAGAGGTGCCGGGGGTCCTCCCCGGTGGTCCGTCCCAGCCAGAGCTCGATCGCGGTCAGCCGTGAATCCGCGCCGAGCTTGGCGTAGATCCTGTTCACATGGTTCTTCACGGTCTTCTCGCTGAGGAACAGACGCTGGGCGATCTGCCCGTTGGAGCAGCCCGTGGCGATCAGCTCCATGACCTCGGCCTCGCGCCTGCTCAAGCCCGTCACCACTCTGGGTTCGGCGTCGAGCGGTGCGTCGTCGACTCTCATCCGGCCTCCGAGGGCAGGCAACACGGTCAGGTCGCCGAAACCCCCGGTCTCACGGCGTAGCGATAGCAGTGAGCATAACCTGCGACATCAGTCTTTGGTGGGCAAGTCCGCATCGGAGGAAAAGTGGAACGGCCGGTCCCGAGGGACCGGCCGTTCTCTCCGGGGTGAGCGAGGGGACTTGAACCCCCGGCATCTAGGACCACAACCTAGCGCTCTGCCAACTGAGCTACGCCCACCATGTCCGCCGCGGCGGCACATGAAAAGTGTAGCGGTCTTTGGGAGTCGTTTCGCACCCGGTTTTCGCGGCGCGGGCTCAGGTGACGCGGGTGGAGACGCTCTCGGCCACCTCGCGGGCGGTGGCGGAGTCGGGGCCGGGCTGGGGCACGAAGACCGCCGCGCGATAGTAGCGCAGCTCCCTGATGCTCTCCACGATGTCGGCCAGCGCGCGGTGACCGCCCTGCTTCTCGGGTGAGGCGAAGTAGACGCGTGGGTACCACCGCCGGGCGAGCTCCTTCACCGAGGACACGTCGATCATCCGGTAGTGCAGGAACGTGTCCACGCCCGGCATGTCGCGCGCGATGAAGGACCGGTCCGTGGAGATCGAGTTGCCGCAGAGCGGCGCCCGCTTCGGCTCCGGGATGTGGCCCTTGATGTAGTCGAGCACCAGGGCCTCGGCCTCGGCCAGCGTGACGCCCCCGCCAAGCACCTCCAGCAGCCCGGAGGCGGTGTGCATCTCCCTGACCACCTCCGACATCTGCTCCAGCGCCTCGGGCGGGGGCTTGATGACCACGTTCACACCCTCGTCAAGCTGGTTCAGCTCGCCGTCCGTGACCACGCAGGCCACCTCGACCAGCGCGTCTCGGCCGAGGTCGAGCCCGGTCATCTCACAGTCGATCCAGACCAGCAGGTCACTCATAGCCTTCAGGGTAGTACTCCCTTCAGGAGATCTTGAGCGAGTCGAGTACCCGGTCGGCCACCGAGAAGTCGAGGTTGTCGGGCACGGACATGTACATCAGCGCCGGGCGCCTGCCCGCTCCCCGGTCCACGATCACGAATGTGGCCCGTTCCTTCTTCCACTTCCAGCCCTTGGCCCGGGCCTCCCTGGAGAAGTCGAGGTCGAACGTGAACACCCAGGCGTCCTTGCCGCTCACCTTGACGGCCTTGTCCTTGACGACCTTCCGCTCGTGGGCGGGACTGTAGAAGGTCGGTTCGACCGCGTGCAGCAGCGTCGCGGCGACCCCGTGCATGCTGCGGACCCCGTCGTAGCCGAACTTGTCGGGAAGCTCACCGGTGAAGACGTTGCCGAGCCAGTTGTTGCCCCGGCCGTCGTAGTCCTCGTGGGACATCGCCACGGCCCCGCTGGTCCACACGAACCCGATCGGGTCGGTGCCCGTACCGACGGGCACCCGCCACGGGCTGCCGGGGAAGAGGTAGGACATGCCGGTCGCGGGGTCCTGGATGCGCCCGTCCTGCGGCCTGGGCAGCTCGGCCGTGGTCTCGGGCCGGGGGGTCTCCTGAGGCTCCCGCGTGTACGGCGGCTCGGACGTCTGGGGGGAGGGCACCCCCTCCTGAGTCGGCGGAACCGAGGGCGGCGTGGGGTCGCCGGCGGACGCCCGGCCCCGGGGGTTCACCAGGAACATGGCCGCGACCACGATCCCGACGATCAGGATCACCACCCCGCCGCCCCCCAGGATCCACGGCCACGGGCTGCTCTTACGCGGTGGTGGGCCGGCGGGGAGGCCGTACCCTCCGGCGGGCAGCCGCATCGTGCCGCCGGCCGGGACCCCGCCGGCCCAGTGCGGCTGCTCCGGCCGCGTCGCCATCGGCCCCTGAGGGGGTCCGGCGGGCGAGGGCCACGTTCCGGTGGCTGTCGGCCCCCCGGCGCTCTCCGGCGCCCCAGGGGCCCCTGTGGGGCCTGTGGGGCCCATGGGCCCGGCGGTTCCGGTGGAACTCATGGGTCCGGCCGGTCCGGCGGGGCCGACCGGCGCGGACGGCGGTGCCGGCTGCTGGGGAAAGGCGCCGGTCTGGGGCGCCCGTGGTCCGGCCGGTGCGGCCGGACCGGCGGGGGCGTCGGCCGGGTGCGTGGCATCGGTCCACTGGTTGCCGTCCCACCACCGCAGCTGCGGTGAACCGTAGGGATCGGGGTACCAGCCGGCGGGGGTCTGCGTGGTCATGGCCGTCAGAGTAGTAAGAACCGGTTTGCCATGCATTGTGGACCTTGGGGCCTCACGGGCACCTGTAGGTGAAACTCGCCTTGTCCTGGAGTTTCCCGCCCGGCGGTAGCGGAGAGAGCAGCCGCAGGGTGGCCGTGCCCTTGAAACTCCCCTCACCCTTGACCGTCCACTCCAGGCTCACCTCGTGTGAGGTCTCCCCGGCGGGCACCGTGTCGGTCTGCTCGATCGGGGCCTTACGGTCGCTCCGTCTCCACTGGTAGTGGACCTCCCCGGCCGAGCCGTTGGTGGTGATCGTGCCCATGATCCTGACGGTCGTGTCACACCCCTGTGCCTTCTTCGGCGCGGTCGCCCGCACCTCGCTGACCGCCAGCGGGGCCGTCTGGCCCCGCAGCAGCCAGACGGCCAGGGCGCCCGCGATCATCAGCGCCAGGATCACCGAGGCGAGAGCCGTACGGCGCCGGCGTCGCCTGGCGGGCGCGCCCACGGTGCGCAGCCGGTCGGACGGGGGGACGGTCTGCTGCTGGTCCCGGCCGGCCCGCCAGATCTGCGCCGCGGTGGTCTCCGTCGGCACCCCCGGGCCGAAACGCACGACGGCCTCTCCCGTGGTCCCGGTGTTCGCGGTGTTCCCCGCGTTCGCGCCGCCTCCGGTGTACCCCGGGCTCCCGGTGTTCGCGCCGCCTCCGGGGTGCCCGGCGTGGATCTCGCCGGTCCTGGGGACGTGCAGCAGCGTGACGATCTCCCCCTCGTCCGGCGGCGGCGCCACCGGGGCGGGGGGCGCCGCCTGGGCGGGCGCCTCGTGGCCCGGCCAGTGCCGCGCCACATCCACCAGCCCGTTTCGCGCGGGGAACCCCGGCAGCAGGTCGCGTCCGGCGAGCAGGGCGTCGCGGGCCGCGGCGAGCCCGTGGAGGGAGGCCGTCGCCGCCGCCCGCTCCAGCACCTCGGCGCCCCGGGGGAAGGGGGCGGCCCAGCTCGCGGCCAGCTCGCGGGCCAACGAGGCCCAGGCCGCCACGTCGTGCTCGGCGGGGGAGGGGCGCCCGTTCAGCGCGTCGGCCAGCCCCCGTGCGGCGAGCAGCGCCGACCCGTCGGCGGAGATCACCACGGTGCCGGGGCGCAGCGCCCCGTGGGAGAGACCGGCTGCGTGCAGGGCCAGCAGCGTCCGCGCGGTCTCCAGCAGCACGGTGGCCGCCGCGCCCGCGTCGGGCCCGGGGGCGCCCGGAGACCCCGGGGACGCGGTGAGCAGATCGGCCACGGTCGGGCTCGCCGGCTCCGAGGTCAGCAGCCAGACCTCGTCCCGGGCCGCGATCAGGTCGGCGACCGGGACCAGCCCGGTCAGACCGCCCCGGAGCAGTTCACGGTCCGCGACCACGGCCGCGACCAGCCGGTCGCGGGCCGCCGGATCCGAGATCCACCGCGGATCGAACCTGAGCGCGCCGCCCGGCCGCCCGCCGGGCGTCATCGCCGACGACCAGGTGCCCAGTTCGTCGGAGCGGCTCCGGCCGGTCAGCCGGAATCCGGCGACGTTCCCCCGGTCAGTATTCATGATCTTGTGCCCGTCCCGCCGTCTACCGCCGCCTTCGATGCCGACCGGCTAAGCCGCGTTTCACCGCCAGTGTGAACGGAACGGCGCCGCTCGTCACCAGTCCGAGGGCCAGGAGTGCCGAGGGGGCCGTCTCGATCGGGGGCGAGGGCGGGTCGGTCAGCGTCGGCGGCTGCTCACCCCCGCCGCTGGGGGTCCCGGACGGTTCGCCGGACGTGCTCTGCGAGGTGGAGGGGGTGGGGGTGGGCCGCGTCGGCCTTACCGTCGGGGTGGGGACGGGGGCGGTCGTCGACCTGGTCGGGGTGGGGGTGGGGGGCGTCGGCGGCGAGGGGGGATCCGGATTGCCGAGCGGGGAGCTCTCCTCCTCCGTGGGCGTCGGGGAGGGCGGCTTCGTCGGGTTCTTCGCCGGTTTCCTGGTGCGGGTCGGCGTCGGCTTGGGCGTCGGGGCCGGTTTCCTGGTGGGCGAGACCGTCGGCAGGGTGGCGGGTGCGCTCGCGGTCGGCGCGGCCGTCGGCGCCGGCTTGGGCGTGCTCTCCTCCGCCGAGGGGTCCGCCGAGGGATCCAGGGTGGGTTCGTCGGTCTCCGGGGGGATGATCGACTCCACCGGGTCGGAGGGGGCCGGGCTCGGCGAGGTGATCAGGCTCTGCGCCTTGATCTCGGTGGGTTTTCCGGAGGCGACCAGCACCGCGGTCACCCCGCCGATCACCGCGACACAGCCGACGCCGACCAGGATCTTGACGCTCAGCCTGCTCAGCGCGGAGGTGCCCCCGTGCCCGCCGAGACGTGTCTCGGCCAGCGAGGTGTCGGCCCCGGGCTTGCCGGTGTCCAGCGGGAGCAGCGCGGGCAGGAGCGCGGCGAGCCCGGCCAGGCGGCGACGGCCGCGCTCGTGCCAGTCCGCCCCGTAGGCGTCGGCGGCCACGGCCTCCAGCTCGGCGAGGAAGGCGGCGGCGGTCGGCGGACGGTCGGCCGGATGTTTGGCGAGCCCCCGCTCGACCAGGCCCTGCAGGGCGGGGGGCACCTCCTCCACGGGCGGTGGCAGGATCTGGTGCTGCCTGGCCAGGGCGGCGATGTTCGTCGCGCGAAAGGGCCGGGTGCCGGTCAGGCACTCGAAGAACACCGCGGTGGCGGAGTAGACGTCGGTGGACGGCCCGGCCGGGGCGCCGGTCCACTGCTCGGGGGCCATGTAGGGCGGCGTGCCCGCCGGGGTGTCCCCGTCCCCCGAGCGGATCGCGATGCCGAAGTCCACGAGCTTGCTCGTGCCGTCGGCCTCGACCATCACGTTCTCCGGCTTGAAGTCGCGATGCACGACACCGGCCACGTGGGCTGTGGACAGTCCCATCAGGGCGCCCTTGAGCACGACCAGCGCCGCCTCGGGGCCGGTCGGCCCCTCCGAACGGAGGATCGCGCGGAGCGCGACGCCGTCGACCAGCTCCATGACGATGGCCGCGCCCTCGCCGGTCTCGATGTAGTCGTAGAGCCGCACGACGTGCGGGCTGTCCAGGGTGTTGAGCACCCGCGCCTCGTGCCGGAAGCGGGCCACGAAACCGACGTCGCCCCTGAGCTCGTCGGAGAGATACTTGATCGCTACCAGGACGTCGTCGGCGTCGTGCCGCGCCATCACCACGCGTCCGGCCGCACCCGTCCCCAGCTCGCGTAACTCGGTGTATCCGGGGACGCGCCAGCCTGATGGCGTGCCGTACATAGCGGTCTCCTCAGTTGCCTGGGCCCCCACCCATAACAGACGGACCGTAGCTTAGTCATAGATCGCAAAATTCCGCGCACAAATCACAAATCAGTCTCGGGACGCGGGGAGAGCCGGTGCCGATCGGGACGCGATGTGCTCGGGGACGTCCAGGTCCGCGGTCATGGCGGGGTCGGGCTCGGGGGCGCCCCACGACTGGTGAAGCGGCAGCACCCCGGCCCAGATCGGCAGCGCGTAGTCCTCCTCCTCGTCGCTCGGCGGTCCCTGCCGTACCTTCACCGACGCCTCGGCCAGGGAGAGGGCGAGTACGGCGGTCGCCGCGAGCTCCTTCCGGTTCGGCGGGCGCGCGGCGTCCCACTGTCCCGGGGCGAGCTGCTCGGTGATCGCCCGCAGGGCCGCCAGCCGCTCCTCCTCGTCACGCACCGGCCGGGGGCGGCCGTAGATCATGGCGGAGCGGTAGTTCATCGAGTGGTGGAAGACCGACCTGGCCAGCACGACGCCGTCCAGGTGGGTCACCGTGACACAGACCTCGCCGGTACCCCGCAGGGAGAGGGAGCCGGTCGAACCGTGGAGGTAGAGGGTGTCGCCGATCCGGCCGTAGCCGGTGGGCACGACCATCGGGGACCCGTCGACCACCACGCCCAGATGACAGACCAGCCCGGCGTCCAGCACCGCGTACAGGTCCGCGCGATCGGTACGGCCCCGCTCCTTGGAGCGGGCGAGAGCGGTACGGGGAGTCGTGGAGAGCATGGTTCTAATCTAGAGAGAAGTGGATATGGAAAACATGTCCACTTCCTGTTGCTTTTGGGAGACCACTTTGCCGCGTACCCCCGTCGACCTGCCCCTCTCGGTGGACCGCGAGGCCGCCACGCCCCTGAGCGTCCAGCTCGGCGACCGGCTGCGCGCGGCCATGCGCGACGGCACCCTCGCCTCCGGCGAGCGGCTGCCCTCCACCCGTGCCCTCGCCCGCCGGCTCGCGGTCAGCCGCACCGTGGTGACCGAGGCGTACGGGCAGCTCTACGCCGAGGGCTGGCTCGACGGCCGCCACGGCTCCGGCACCTACGTGGCCGACCTGGCCGGCCCCGCCCTTCCCAGCGGCTCGGTCCTCCCCGCCCTCCCCGGCGCCTCCGCGCTCCCCGTCCCCGGCGCCTCCGCCGCAGGGGCGCAGGTCGACCTGCGCCCCGGCAGGCCGTGGGTCCGCGACTACGACAAGGCGGCCTGGCGCAGGGCGTGGCGCGCCGCGGCCGACCTGCCCCCGGGAGACGACCCCGACCCCTACGGCCTGCCCAGGCTCCGCGAGGCCCTGGCCGGGCATCTCCGCAGGGTCCGGGCGGTCGCGGTCGGGCCGGAGCACGTCATGGTCACCCGGGGCACCGGCAACGGCCTCGACCTGGTCGCCGCCACGTTCCTGCGGCCCGGCGACCGGGCGGGCGTGGAGGAACCCGGCTACCGGGTCGCCAGGAACGTCTTCGCCGCGCGGGGCGCCGAGGTCGTGCCGTGCCCCGTCGACACCGACGGCGTCGTGGTGCACGGGCTCCCCGACGACCTGCGCGTCCTCTACACCACCCCGGCACACCAGTACCCTCTCGGCGGGCGCCTGCCGGTGCCGCGCAGGGAGCGCCTGATCGCCTGGGCCCGCCGTACCGGGGCGCTCGTCGTGGAGGACGACTACGACGCCGAGTTCCGCTACGACGTCGCCCCGCTGCCCGCCCTGCACGGCCTGGACCCCGGCCGGGTGATCCTGCTCGGCACGCTGTCCAAGTCGCTGGCCCCCGACGTCGGGGTCGGCTGGCTGGTCGCCTCGCCCCACCTCCTCGCCGCCGTCGCCGGAACCCGCGACGACCTGGCCGACCGTACCGGCGGCCCGGTGCAGCAGGCGGTGGCCGTGCTCCTGGAGCGGGGCGATCTGGACCGGCACCTGCGCCGGATGCGCCTGGAGTACGCGCGCCGCCGGGCCGTGGTGGTGGACCTCCTCGGCTCCCGGGTCACCGGCGACACCGCCGGGCTGCACGTCATGGTCGAGCTGCCCCGGCACACGGTCGGCCCCCTGGTGGAGGCCGCGGCCGCGCGCGGCGTGCTGCTCGAAACGGCCGACCGCCACCACCACGGCGTCCCCGCCAGGCACGGTCTCGTGATCGGCTACGGCTCGGCCTCGCTGGCCGAGGTCAGACGGGGGGTGTCCGTCGTCGCCGAGCTGGTCGAACGGTTCGGGGTACGGGCGGCGGAGGGGCCGGGGGAAGATCTCCGACCACCGGCAGGGCGCGGTGGGCGTAGAGCGGGTCGACGGGCAGCACGTGCCGTCCCCACCACCGCGCCACCTCGGGCTCCGGCGAGGGATCGGTGAAGCCCGGCAGATAGTCGTCGTAGGGCGGGTCGTAGAGATAGCCGGTGGCCACCCCGTGCCGCTCCAGCTCCACGATCGCCGCCTCCCGGTCGGCGACCAGCAGCGGCACCCGGAACAGCGGCTGGTCCAGCCGTCTCCGTACCGCCCCGGCCGCCGTGGGCAGCTCGGCGAGCGCGGCCACCCCGGCGATCCGCCGGGCCCGCTGCCCCGGCAGCGTCCGCAGCCGCCTGGACTGGTACCAGCGGGAGATCCGGCCCCGCCTGGCCCGGTAGTCGTGCAGGTCCGCCTGGACCCACGTGTCGAAGGGCGGCAGTTCCGGCACCTGCCTCAGCGCCGTGACCAGGTTCTCGGGGCGCGGCGCGATCCGGTGGCCCTCGCGCCGCTCCTCCATGCCCAGCGCGCGCATCACCCGCAGCGCGGGTCTGACCAGGTTGAGCCGGACCGCCGTGTGCTTGACCACGGAGGCCAGCACCGTGCGGATCTCGGCCGCGAGCACCCGAGGCTGGAGCAGGCGGTCCCGCTCGGCCTCCAGCGCGCGCAGATCGGCCCGGTGCTCGACCGCGAGCACCCCGCCCGACCCGGCCCCGGCGTGCTTGGACAGGCTGAACACCCCGGCCACCCCGAACGTGCCGAGCGGCCTGTCCTCGACCGTGCTCTCCATGGCGTGCGCGACGTCCTCGATCACGGTCTTGCCGGCGAACGCGGTCACCCGGTCCGGCAGGCCGTACAGGTTGGTGGTCAGCACGGCGTCCACCAGGTCGAGATCGACGGCGTCGACGTCGATGTTGCCGTCGTCGGGGGAGAGCGGCGCGATGACCGGCCGCAGCCCGGCGGCCAGCACCAGGAACAGGATCTCGTCGGCGGAGATCGGCGACATGAGCAGCCGCTGGCCGGGGGCGCACCAGTGCCGCAGCGCGAGATACAGGCCGAGCCGGTTGGAGGGCAGGGCCAGGCAGTGACGTCCGGTCCGGGCGGCCACCAGGTCCTCGGGGCTCACCGGGCGCTCACGGCGACTGGATGGAGGTGCGCAGGCGCCCGAAGGTCTTCAGCAACCGGTCGGCGGTGCTGCGCAACGCCGGGTTGGCGAGAACCGTGCCCCGGGCCTTGCGGACCGGCACCCGCACCACCCAGTGCAGTCCGGCGCCGGTGCTCGGCCGGGCGATCCGGCCCTCGGCCACCTGGTACTCACCGTTCTTGAGCTTCTCCTTGTACTCCTTCTCGCCCCGGCCCATGTCGATGACCTCGATCCCCGCCTGGGCCGCCTTCTCGGCCATGGCCAGGTGGTGGATCAGACCCGGGGAGTACTTGGCGAAGGAGACGTCGTAGGCGGGGAACCAGCCGGCGAGGGTGGTGGCGGTGCGCACGCCGAAGTGACCGGCCACCGGCCGCCCGTCCACGTAGAGCATGTCCAGCACCCCGCCGAAGTGCTCGGTGTCGGTGGAGAGCAGCCGTTCGACCAGCTCCACGATCCACGGCCGGGAGAACCGGTCGGCGCGGCCGGTCCGGCGGTACTGGTCGGTCTTCCAGCCGAGCAGCGTCTGCAGCGCCGCCGGCTCGACGGTGGCGTAGTCGTGGCGGAGCGGCCCCGCGTCCCGCTGAAGCTTGCGGGTCTTGTAGGCCGTGGAGCGATAGGTCTTGCCCGAGCTCAGTTTGATCGTCTCGATGTAGGAGTCGTAGCCGTCCCGCAGATCGATGATCGGTGACGGATGCCTGGTGTGCCGTTCCGACAGCAGCGGCTGCCCGGCCACCAGGTGGTCGAACTCGAACACCCCCAGACCACAGGACTTGATCAGCCGCTGGGGGTCGAGTTCGATGTTCTTGGCGTGGACGAGGCCCTGCGCGTCGGTGAGCCCGGCGGCCACCGGCCTGCCGATGCCCATCGGGTGCCGTTCGAACGGGAAGAACCCCACGGTGTCCGCGCCGTCGTGCAACACCGCCACCCGGACTCGATCCTGCAACTCGCCGACGGCGACCGTGAATTCAGGCGACAGGAACGGGTTGTCGAAAGCCGGATCGGCCTCCTGTAAGGCCCGCCATCGGCTGATGTCGGGCGCCCCGAGATCACGAGGGTGAACGATAGAGACGCGCATGAGCTCCCACTGGGGTGTGCGGTTTCCCCGACGCCTTCCAGCATGGATACGTGCAGGACGTGTGAGGCCCAAGTATGCAGGTTGGCGCGTAATGTAACGGTAAAGGATTGGACGTACCACTGGCTCTTCTGAGGCACAACGTTTCGGCCTCTCATCTTGGGCCCCCGGCGTGGGCCGGTTTCCCCGACCCGGGTGGTGTTCTCACCCGGGTGGCGTTCTAATGGGTGGCCATGAGCACCCCTGGCATCGACCGTACCCGGCTGACCGGGTGGATGGCGGCCAACGTCCCCGATGCCGGGGAGCCCACCGGGATTTCCCTGATCTCCGGGGGCAGGTCCAACCTCACCTACCTCGTCGAGACCGGGGGACGCCGCCTGGTGCTGCGCCGACCCCCGCTGGGGCACGTGCTCCCCACCGCCCACGACATGAGACGCGAGTGGCGGGTCGTCTCCGCCCTCGCCCCGACCCCGGTCCCGGTGCCCCGGGCGGTCGCCTTCTGCGGCGACGAGGACGTGATCGGGGCGCCGTTCTACCTGATGGAGCATGTGGACGGCCTGGCCGTACGGAGCGGGGCCGAGGTCGCCGGGCTCGCCCCCGAGCGGGGCCGGCGGCTGTCGGAGAGGCTGGCCGAGGTGCTCGCCGCCGTCCACGCGGTCGACCCCCGGCGGGTGGGGCTGGCCGACTTCGGCCGCCCGGAGGGATACATGGCCCGTCAGCTGGAACGCTGGGACCGGCAGTGGGAGCGGTCACGGACCCGTGACCTGCCCGGCTACGACCGCCTGGTGGCCCGGCTGCGCGCCCGCCTGCCCGCCCGCTCGGCCTCGGCGCTGGTCCACGGCGACTACCGGCTGGACAACACCCTGGTACGGCTCGCGCCCGACCCCGAGATCCTCGCCGTCGTCGACTGGGAGATGTCCACCCTCGGAGACCCGCTGGCCGACCTCGGCCTGACCCTGACCTACTGGCAGGACCCCGGCGACGAGGAACGCGCGTCCATCCCGGTGGCCACCGGCGTGACCGTCGCCCCCGGCTTCCTCACCGCCCGGGAGTTCGCCGCCCACTACGCCGCACTCTCCGGCGCGGACCTCTCCGACCTGGACTTCTACCTGGCGTTCGGCAACTACAAGCTCGCGGTGATCGTGGAGGGAATCCACGCCAGGTTCAGACAGGGTAAGACTGTGGGGGAGGGTTTCGAGCAGATCGGCGCGGCCGTCCCCACGCTCGTCGACCGGGCCCACCGGGTGCTGGAGGGCTGAGCAGCCGGACCGGGAGGAGACCGTGGACGATCCTCATGGGTTACCCGCCGGACCGGCGTCTACGATAGAAGTCTCAAGTGTTCTGCAAGTCACCTTGACTAATGTGATGACGCAGCTGATAACGCTTGTCTGTGAACCGCGCCGGATCGCGGTCACGTCCGTCGTCGCTGTGGAACGCTCTCATTGGACCAGAGGCGAGGATTGAGGCGAGGGTGATACCGACTAACGGACGGCACCAGAGACGGCGCCCGAGCTGGCCGGTCGCACTGGGGGCGGGATGCGTCGCGCTCGTGCTTCTCGTGGTGATCGTCGTCATGGCCACCAAACCCGACAAGCCTCGGGGGGAGGCTCTGCGGATCCCCCCCGAGCAGCCGGCGCCCGTCCTGCAGGAGCCCCCGGCAGGCAAGGAGTGGCCGCGCTGGGGCGTCACCCACACCGAGTTCAGCGGCGACGCCGAGCCCGCCGGGGCGGGCGACGCCGCCTCGCACGTCCTCAGCAGGGTTCCCCTGGTGCAGAACCAGCACATCATGGGCTGGGGCGCGGACAACCCGGAGCCTGTCCCCGGCAGGCACGACTTCCGCAACCTCGACCGCCGGATCCGGTTCATGGCGGACTCCCAGGCGATCCCGGTCGTCACGCTCTGCTGCGCGCCCGACTGGATGAAGGGCGGCACCGAGGGGCGCACCGACTGGGGGGCCCTGGAGACCGCCCCCAAACGGGAGAGGTTCGACGACTTCGCCAAGCTGGCCGCGACCGTGGCCAGGCGTTATCCGACCGTCAAGCACTACATGGTGTGGAACGAGTTCAAGGGTTTCTGGAACCCGGGGACCAACCGCTGGGACGCCGAGGCGTACACCGAGCTCTACAACAAGGTCTACACCGCGCTGAAGGCGGTGAACAAGGACATCAAGGTCGGCGGCCCCTACATCCCGATCGGGAGCAACCGCAGCGGCGGCGGATCGGAGCTGCAGGGGGCCTGGGGTGTCGTCGACCAGCGTGACCTGGACGCCGTCGAGTACTGGATCGACCACAAGAAGGGCGCCGACTTCATCGTGGTGGACGGCGCCTCGATGACCAAGGACGCAGGGCTCTTCCCCGACGAGTTCACCGCGCTGGGCAAGTTCAGCGCGGTCACCACCTGGCTCAGGGAGAAGAGCGGCAACCTGCCGGTCTGGTGGGCCGAGTGGTACGTCGCGCCGGAGAGCACCGACTGGACCGAGGAGCGCCGCACCGCCGTGCAGACGGTGGCCATGATGGAGTTCGCCACAGGGGGCGCCACCACCGCCCTCTACTGGAACCCCCAGCGCAAGGCCGGCCAGAGCTGCGCGGGCTGCCTCTGGCGCCCCGGACGGGGCGACGAGCTGCCGATGGCGGGCATCCTGAGCGGCTTCACCAAGTGGTTCCCCGCCGGCACCCCGCTGGTGACGGTCACCTCCAGCGACCCCAAGGTGCGGGTGCTGGCCCAGCAGCGTCAGCTCGTGATGGTGAACACCTCCAACGCCGCCGTCACCGCGACGGTGGACGGCAAGAGCTTCACCCTCAATCCGTACGAGGTCAGATGGAGCGAGCGGAACCGGGCCTAGCCGGACCGGCCGCGAGAGGGCCTGCGCCAGTTGGTGAACCAGCGCAGGCACCACTCGACCGGCCCGTAGCGGTGACGGCGCAGCCACAGCCGGCTGTAGCCGACCTGGATCGCGAAGATGGCGACGGCGATCGACACCACGGTGAGCGGGCTGAGCTGGTCCACCAGCCCCAGCCCGTAGCCGGTGAAGATCAGCGAGCAGATCAGCGACTGGCCCAGATAGTTGGTCAGCGCCATCCGGCCGGGCGGCACGAGGACGGCGGTCAGCCGCGGCGCCGAGGGGAGCAGCCGCAGCAGGGTGGCCGCGTAGGCCGCGGCCAGCAGCGGCGCGGTGAGCAGGTCCACCGCCTGGCCGAACATGTGGTAGGCGCTTCCGCAGCCCGACCAGGTCGAGTGCGCGTGGACCATCGCCCCGACGATCCCGACGGGGAACCCCGCCCACTGGATCCCGCGTAGCTCCGCGGTCCGCCCGGACAGGTCGGTGAGCATCCGCTTCTTGCCGACGGCCAGCCCGATCAGGCATGCGGCCAGCACCGCGGGTCCCTGGAAGAAGACCCGCAGCACGACGATCTTGCCGAGCTTGTGCAGGTGCTCAGAAATGATCATGCTGACCGAGCCGTGCAGGGCCGCGTCTGACCTCGCCGCCTCGGCCGCGCCCCCGGCCACCGTCCCGGAGGCGTCGGTGCCGTTCAGGGCCAGTACGGCCAGCAGCCCGAACCCCACCGCGAGCGTTACGGTCAGCGCCACCGCGGTGATCACCGCGGTCCGCGGCCTGATCCCCCGCACGGTCAGCAGGACCAGTCCCACCACCGCGTAGGTGGCCAGGATGTCCCCGGGGAACAGCAGCACCGCGTGGGCCAGGCCGAGCAGCAGCAGCCCGGTCAGGCGGCGCAGGAACCGGGGCACGAAGGCCGCCCCCGAGTTCGCCGCGGAGTCGAGCTGAAGGGTGAAGCTGTAGCCGAAGAGAAAGGAGAAGAGCAGGTAGAACTTGTTCTCGAAGAACACGGTGACAATCCAGCGCACCTCCCAGTCCAGCGGTGCGGAGAAGGCGGGCTCGGCCAGCCCCGCCATCCGGTATCCCGAGGCCAGGTAGGCGATGTTGACCACCACGATGCCGAACAGCGCGAACCCGCGCAGCGCGTCGACGGCGGCGATCCGCCGGGCCGTACCGGTTGGGGGTGTGGTGGTCCCCAGCGGACCGCGGTGTTCCCCGTTGACCATCCAACCGTCCCTCGACATACCGTGCTGTATCGCACGCCCCCCGGCAAATAGTGATCATTATGCCGGGGGAAAGGCACTCCCCGGGGAGACCGCGTTCCTATTGGAGCTGGTTGAAGCCGATGACGATGAACCGCTCGATCACGACCGCCACGGCCAGCGCGAACGCCGGAACCGCGACGAACAGGATGCGCCGCCTCGTCCTGGCGGTGCGGTCGAGACCGCGCAGCCGGTACATCTCATAGGCGAACAGGGCGACCCAGGTGACGCCCAGGGCGCCCAGGCCGATCGGGGTCAGCGGTGATCCCCGGTCGCCGAAACCCGTCAGGGGCTGCGGCTGCGGGATCTCGGCGTCCTTCGGATAGGACTTCAGCGTGTAGACGGCGGCGTCCGTGCTGTTGAAGACCCGCTTCAACTCCGGTGACGCGTCCAGGGCGGCACGGAACCGGCTCGCCCAGTCGTCGGGGAAGCCGTGGTTGAGCTGAAGGTAGGCCGCCTGCCCCCGGCTGGCGACGAGATAGGTGTTGGGCGGCAGGACACGGAACTTGTCGATCACCGAGGAGAGCTGCGCCGGATTCTTGTCCACCAGCACCTGCTGGTAGGAGATCTTGTCGAAGTCCCGCTCCCCCCAGGGGATGGTGGGCGTGACCTCGGGGCCGATCATCGGGACCAGGTACAGCACCCGGCCGCTGGGCTCGTCGTGCTTGTAGACGTAGTGCATCGCCCGCACCTCGTCCTTGGAGACCCGCTCGAACTGCTCGTTGCCGTAGCGGGCGACCAGGAAGGACATCGACAGCACCAGCGCGCACCCGGCGGCCAGCAGCAGGGAGAGCCGGCGGGTCAGCTCCGGGTTGAACCGGATGTTGCGCCTGCGGATCGGCACCGTCTCCTCGGGGGCCTCCGCCGTACCGGCGGGCAGGTTCGGGAAGAAGGCGTAGGCGGCCAGGATGCACGCGCCGGGCAGCGCGAACAGGTAGATCCGCAGGCCGATCTCGCCGCCGTAGCTCTGCAGGCCCAGGGCGAGCACCGGGATGCAGAGCAGGAGCAGGGCGGCCCGGTCGCCGACCCCGCGGCGCAGGCGGCGTAGCAGCCCGGTGGCGGCCAGCAGCAGGATGAGGGCGCAGATGCCGAGCCGGGCCATCAGCACGAACGCGTGCCGGGGGTCGCTGCCCTCGATCCGGTCGCCGGTGTTGCGCTGGAGGTTCTCCAGGATCCGGCCCAGACCGCCGAAGAGCTGGTCGATGTGCCCGCTCCAGAAGGTGACCGTCTGGTAGCTGATCCAGGCGAGCACCATCAGGCCCAGGAAGAACGGCAGGGCCCCGCTGAGCGAGGAGCGCCGCAGCAGGATCAGGCCGGTCAGCACGCCGAGCATCATGAACGGCGTGATCTGGTGCGAGGCGGTGGCGGTCCCGAACAGGCCGATCAGCACGATGAGCATGATCGACCGGTCGTACACGCCGGTGGAGTGGGCGAGCTCGCCGGGTGTCAGCCCGTCCAGCCTGGCCAGCAGCCGCCGGATCCGGCCCTTGGCGGGCATCGGCTTCTCGCGGGGCTCCACCTTGCCGAACCAGCGCAGCACGATCGCCACGAAGGCCAGGTAGATGGCGTAGGTGAAGCCCTGGGATGAGAGGTAGTCCTGGCCGATCCACTGGACGATGACGAACAGCAGCGCCGCGAACCAGCGGGCGCGGGTGGTGGCCACCACCTGGCGCAGGATCAGCACGAACGGCAGCAGGTAGAGCAGGTTGGAGAGCAGCGGCGTCCACCGCATGATCGTCGTCAGGTCGGTGACCCCGGCGGCCTTGGTGACGAACGCGAGCAGCGCGAAGAACCCCGGCCAGGCGAAGCGGGCGTCGAGGACGGGGGAGGAGGTCCCGGTGCGGTTGATGAACTCCACGAAGCCCGCGTGCACGTAGGCCGTGTGGAAGCGGGGGGTGTCCTCGATCAGGGCGGCGGCCCCGTGCAGGGCGAAGGTGATCGCCGCGATCTGGAAGAGCAGCAGGAACTTGCGGTCGGTGTTCTGCGCGATCGTGACGAAGAAGGCAGTGATCATCAGCAGGATCGCGATGAACGCGGTGCTGGGCAGCGCCGAGATCAGCCCCAGGCCGTCGACGTGGGTCAGGTCGACGCCCCGCAGCGGTCCCGGCGCCACGCGCAGGGCCAGGACGTACATGACCAGGCCCTCGACGGTGAGCAACGGCGGCAGCCAGGTGCCGGCCGTCCGCGTCAGCCTCTCGGCCCACGAGGGCCTGTCCTCGGGCGTCGCGGCCCCGGGGGCGTGGACGGCCGCGGGGGTGGCCGGCGGCGGACCGGCGGTGGTGCGGCTGGTGGCGTCGGCGGAGAGACCCCGTGCCCGGGGCGCCGGGGCCGGCGGGACCGGAGTGGGCGGGGCCGGGGTCGGCGGGACCGGAATCGGGGGGGCCGGGGGAAGGCGCAGGTTCACCGTGCTGTCGGCTCCGTCGTCGCCGCCGGGCTCGCCGCTCTCGCGCTCCGGGGCCGTGATCTCGGAGACGTCGATGACCGAGGTGTCGACGATCGAGAAGTTCAGAATCGAGGTGTCGTCCGCCTCGGGGGCGTCCGCGTCCTCCACGGGGAGGGCGTCCGCGCCGGAGGCCCCGGCGGACGACGGGACCGGGGGTGTGCCCGTCTCCGGGCCGTCCGCCTTGGGGACGCCGTCCTCCGGCTCCCCGGCGACCTCGCGGACGGGGATCCGGAAGACGGCGGTGGCCGCCGGATCGTCGTCGCCGGAGGTCTCGGAGGGCGTGCCCGGAGGCCGCTTCTCCGGTCCCGGTCCGGCGTGCGCCTCCGTGGGGTCCTCCGAGGGCGAGGGGTGGGTGGAGCCGGTCTCCCCGTCCTCGGCGGCCCCCGCCGCCTCCGTTGTCACGTCATTACCTGCCCGTTGCCTCACGTCTAACATCATGGGGGCTACGCGGACCCGGGTGTGACGGTCACCTGGGCAGTTTCGCCATGTTTGAGTATTTTGCGTAGACCGGGGAAGATCGTCAGGGCGATCAGAGTCTCGCTCAGCAGCAGCGCGTACCCCACCGCGTTCACCCCGGCGCGGGGGAACAGCAGCAGGGTGCCGGTGAGCACCAGAACCGCCAGGCACACCTGTACGGCCGCCAGCCTGCGGGCCTGCCCCAGGGCGCGCAGCCCGCTCAGATAGATCTCGATCAGCACCCGGGGGAGGACCGCCACCGCCATCAGCTGGAGCAGCAGCGTGCCCCGGTCCGCGAAGCCGGCACCGAAGACGCGCAGGATCAGAGGGGCCACGAGAACCGTCACCGCCACCACGGGAACAATGATCATGAAGGCCCGCCGGAGCGCCCTGCGCGAGTTCGACGCCAGCCGGTGCCGCTCGAAGGCCCCCTCCACGGTGAGCGAGGTGGCCATGTTCATCGCCAGCAGCTCGATCAGCGAGCCCAGCGTGTGCGCCATGGAGAAGTAGCCGAAGGTGACCTCGTCCACCCGGGCGGCGATCAGGACCGGGATCAGGTAGACGCTCGCCAGGATCGACAGCGTGCCGGGGTAGTCGCCCGACAGGAACCGGCCGACCTCGCGGAGCGCGAGCGGCCTGGCGGTGCTCTCGGTCTGCCTGACGTGCCGGGGGACGACCTTCCGGAAGATGAAGATGTTGATCGGGATCAGCGCCATCGCGGCGGGGATGATCCAGGAGACGAAGATGCCGTCGCGGGGCAGCGCGAACGCCAGCCCCACCAGCATCGCCATCTTGACCAGGCCGTAGCCGAGGCTGTTCACCGGCACCCAGGTCGCCTTGCGGAGCCCGGCCAGCGTCACGTCCTGCAGGGTGAACACCGACCAGACCAGCACCGCCACCAGGAAGAACAGCCCGGGGCCGAGACCGCCCAGCGTGGCGTAGGTCGGCCCCCACCACGGCAGCGTGATCAGGAACCCGAGCGCGGCCGTCATGCCGGTGGCCCCGGCGATCACATACGCCCGGACGATGAGCTCGGGGGTACGGCGCCCGGCCACCGGGATGAACCTGGCCAGCGCCCCGACGAACCCCAGGGCGGTCAGCGAGGCGAACAGCCGCATGGCGGTGATCACGGCCTGGCCCCTGCCGAAGTCGGCCGGCTCGTAGAGCTGGGCCGCCAGCCACCAGTACCCCATGCCGAGGACGGCGGTGATGGCGGTGTTGGCCATGAGCGCGTAGCCGTTGCGGAACAGCGGATTGCGGAGATCACGCAGCAACCGCCGCCGCAACCCGGCGAGCCGTCCCGCAGGCCGCTCGCCCACCGTCGCGCTCATGCCCTACCTCCCCCCACGCCCGAAGACGCGCTCCCTACGCGAGACCACGTACCCGGCGCAGGCCGTATCGGGTGCGCCTGACGACGGCGTAGCCCTTCGTCAGCACACGCTCCTTCATGTAGATCAGTGGAACCTGACTGCCCTCGACCGCCCGGCCGAACATCTTCATCGAGGTGCCGTCGGTGACGGTCAGGCGCGGCAGCGCGAGCACGTCGTGCCGGTCGGCGGCGATGGCGTTGTTCACCGCGCAGGCGGCCCAGTAACCGGCCCGCCGGACCTCCCGCCGGACCCGCACGCTGGAGTAGCCGTACGGATAGGCCATGGTGGAGACCAGAGCGCCGATCTTGTCCTCCAGCAGGGCCTTGTTGCGCCGCAGCTCCTGACGGAGCCGGTCGTCCGGCAACTGGTCCAGCTGGGGGTGGCTGTGGCTGTGACCGCCGATCTCGACGCCGCAGGAGGCGGCCTCGCGGGCCTGGCTCCAGGACAGCATCACGTCGAGCGGCCGGCCCGCCGCGTCCTTGCCCGCGTCACTGACCCAGCCGCTGGTCAGGAAGACCGTCGCGGGAAAGTCGTGGCGCTCCAGCACGGGCAGCGCCTCGCTGTGGAAGTCGGCGTAACCGTCGTCGAAGGTCACCACGACCGGCCGCTCGGGAATGGAGCGCCCGTTGTTCCTGTGCAGCGAGGCGACCAGGTCGGCCACGGTCAGCGGGGTGAAACCGTTCTCCTTCAGGTAGGAGAGCTGCTCGGCGAAGGCCGAGGGCCGCACGGCCAGCGGCCTGGTCTCCGCGTTGGGCCGATCGGAGATCGAGTGGTACATCAGAATCGGCACGCGGATCATGACTTCGACACCTTCAACCGGAGGGAACCGACGATGTAACCCCAGGTGGTCCAGGCGAGTCCGATCACGATCGCGCCCGCCCTGCCGAAACCGGACAGGTCACCGCGGAGCGCCTCCCCGGCGCCGCGCAACGCGCCCAGCGGCAGGGCCTTCAACGCGTGCGCCCGCTCGCTGGCCAGCCCGTCCCCGGCGCCCACGCTCCGGGTGACGAGCGCCTTGGACAGGCCTTCGGCGTAACACCGGGACCGGAAGTAGGCGAACCTGGAACGTACGGCCGACACCTTGTGGCCGATCACCGCGTCCGGCTCGAACAGCATCACCGCGCCGGGGGTCCGCTGGGAGAGCCGGATGCAGAACTCGGTCTCCTCACAGCCCAGCGGCCGGGGCCTGCGCCCCTGCACGCTGCGCCCGATGCCGGTGTGGAACCCGCCGACCCCGAGTACGGCCTCCCTGCGGAAGGCCGCGTTGCCCCCCATGACGTTGCGGATCGGCGCCCGCCGGGTGGGCATGCCCCGGTAACTGCAGCCCACGGTCCAGTCGAACTCGCGGGGAAACCAGCCGGGACGGCGTCCCGTCGCCCAGAGCGGCCTGGTCAGGCCGCCCACCCCCACGACGGCCGGGTCCTCGAAGCCCTCTTCCAGCGCTTCCAGCCAGCCGGGTTCCGCTACCGCGTCGTCGTCCAAATACGCCACAATGTCGCCGGAGGCGGTCGCCGCGCCGGTGTTCTTGCCACCGGACAGCCCCTTCTCCTGCGTGTTCTCCACCACGGTCACGCCGGGATACTCCTGCTTGAGCCTCAGGTGCAGGTCCGCGTTGTAGTCGACCACCAGGATGATCTCGTCCGGCCTGCGCCGCTGGCTCTCGACGGACTCGACGGCCTCCCGGATGTCCTCCCAGCGTTCCTCGGTGTAGACACAGATGACGACACTGGTCCTCATGGCTATGCGGCGCCCTGGTCCGCCGCGGGGGCGGCGGCGGCGGGCTCGGGCACAACGGCGGCGGGACGGCCACGCCACTCCCGGAGAATGGTCTTCAGCACCCGGATGCCGTCGCGGACGGCGTGCAGGTTGCTCTCACCGTGAATCCGGCAGCGCTCGTGGCTGGGCACCTCCTGGACCTTGAGCCCCGCCTTGGCGGCCCTGATGTTCATCAGGGTCTCCACCTCGAAGCCGTCGCAGTCCAGGTTGAGCGCGTCCAGGTGGCGCGCCCAGAAGGCGTTGTAGCCATAGCAGAGGTCGCTGTAGCTGGTGCCGTAGATCCGGTTCACCAGGCCGGTCAGCACCTTGTTGCCGAACTTGCGGTTGAAGGTCAGGTCGTCGCTGCCGCCGCCGGTCGCGTAACGCGACCCCTTGACGAAGTCGGCCCCGGTGACCAGCGCGCCCACGAACTGGATGATCTCCCGGCCGTCGGTGGACCCGTCGGCGTCGATCATCACGATGATGTCGCCGGTGCAGGCGGCGAAACCGGCCGACAGCGCGTTGCCCTTACCCTTGCCGGTCTGGGTGATCACACGGACGTTGGGGCGCAGCCTCTTGGCGACGGCGATGGTGTCGTCCACCGAGTTGCCGTCGACCAGCACGATCTCGTCGATCCACTGCGGCAGCGTGGCGAAGACGTGCGGGAGGTTCTCCGCCTCGTTCATGGCGGGGACCACGACGCTGACGGTGGGGGAGATGGCCACGTGAGGAGTGATCGGGGTGAAACGCTCTATTGGTGGCATCGCCCGCAGTGGGGGCTTGGTGGTGTGCTTGACGATGTCGGGACTCATGAACTCTGTCCTTCCGGGTGAGCGGTCGTCATGGACGACGGACGGACGGACCCGGAGCCAGACGCGGCCTGAACGATCGGCGGCAATGGCAAATGCGCTGAGGGATGCATGGGAGGGTCCTGGCGAATGGTGTTCGGTGTGAGGGTGTTCGTGGGGGGCGCTTCGTGGGGGAGCCGGCTCAGCCCACTCCCCATGGTTCCTTGACGACGGGGGTGGCTGATTGGTTCTGCGCGGAGGTGCGCATGCGGCCGAAACGTTTCAGCACCCGGTCGGCAAGACGATATAGGTGGGGACGGTCGGTGACGATGGTGCGGGCCTTGTTGACCGGGGCGCGCCCCATCCAGTGGACGGCGGCCGCCGGGGAGGGGCGCGACACACGCCCCTCGGCGACGAACAGGTCACCGGTCTTCAGCCAGCCCTTGTACTCGCGGCCACCCTTGCCCATGTCCACCTGGCGCAGGCCCGCGCCGGCCGCGTGCTCCGCCATGTAGAGGTGGTGCATGATGCCGGGGGAGTAGCGGGCGAACTCGATGTCGTAGGCCGGGAACCAGCCCACCAGGGTGTGCGCCGTGCGCAGGCCGAAGTGGCCGGCGACGGGCGTGTCCCCGGCGTAGACCATGGTCAGCACTCCGGCGAAGGTCTCCGAGCGCTCCGAGTGCATCTCGTCGAGCAGCCGGACGATCCACGGCTGGGCGAAACGGTCCACCCGGCCTGTCCGCCGGTACTGGTCGGACTTCCAGTTCATCAGGGTGCGCAGGGTCTCGGGGTCGGCCGAGTCCCACTCGAAGCGGAGGTCGCCCTGCTCACGGCCGAGCTTGCGCTCCTTGTAGCGGACGGTCTTGTAGTTCTTGGGGGATTTCGCCCGGACCTGGTCGATGTAGGAGTCGAAACCGGAACTCAGATCCATGACCGGCGCCGGCCGTACGTCCGACTGGTGGGCGGCGAACGTCGCCTGCCCGGCGACCAGGTGGTCGAAGTCGAAGACCGAGAGCTTGCAGGCGCGCAGCAGTGACCGGGCCTCCATCTCCAGATCGGGGCTTGAGATCAACCCGTGACAGGTGGTGAGGAAGCCCCCCAGAGGCTTGCCGATCCCGAAACTGTGGCGCTCGTAGGGGAAGAATCCGACGATCTTGCCGCCGTCCTGGATCACGGCCACCCGGACGTAGTCGCGCAGGCGGCCCATGGCCAGGGCGAACTCCACGGACAGAAAGGGATTGTCGAGGGACGGGTCCGCCCCCTGTAACTCCCGCCATCGGAGGATCTCGGACTCTCCGAGGTCACCCGGGCGAACAACGGCAACGTTCACCTTGACCTGGCCCCCTGTTCAGTCTGCAAGCTTCCGCTCCCCCGGTACAGCACGCGTAACACGTATATGAAGCCGCCGAGCACCGCGATCGTCGCCACCCCTGCGCGGGGCGACCACGCGTCAAAGGACAGCATGGCAACAGCAAGGAGAACGTTCACCACCAGACTTGCCGCCGCCCCGACCGATAGTGCCGCAAGAGGGTCACGATCACGCAACAGTCCTACCACCGCGGCCCCCGGCACCACCAAAAGGAACAGGGGGGTCAGCACGAGACGTAGCGGGGTGTTGATCCCGGCCAGCGCGATCACGGCCCCCGTCACGCACGCGAGGGTGACCGCCCACTTGAGCACCCTGCGGTTGGTCGACATCTCCGCCTCTCCCGGCTTGGTAATGGGGTGGTCGATCGCTCTTTCATGCCATCAATCACTCCGCACGGACGTCAATGGCGACGTTTGGCCCCAGTCCATGGTTTACCGGATCGCAAAGAGAAGTAGCGGCATTATCCAGCGCGAGGCCAAAGGATCAAGCCTTCCCGGACGCCGGGTCCACCGCTGTGAAGAGGGAGGACACCGGTGTCGAAGGCGGGTCCTCTGAGGCCCCGGAAGCCTGTGGTGCAGGGGTTTCCCACGATATCGCAGAATCGGCCCCGCCCTCGGCGGCCCCGGAGGGGACGCGCGGGAGACCGCGCTCGCCCACGCCGGTGACAGTGACCCAAATCACGCCTCCCGTTCCGGCCCCGAGCCGCCCCGTCCGGGATCGCCGGGACGCCCGCCGTACCGCGGGCGGTCAGCAGTGGGGGGCGCAGATCCGGCGCTTCATGCCCTGCAGGAAGAACCTGCGGACCTCCAGGACGTCCTTGGCGATGTAGGCCTCGCCGCCGGTGGCCTTGGCCAGGGCGTCCATCTGACGCTTGCCCTTGGGGGCGTCGGGGCCGAAGGCGATGATCAGGATGCTGACCGGCTTCTCCGGGTTGTAGCTCTCCCGGAGCGTTTTCAGGATCTCCAGGTCGCCGATCCCGCCGTCGGGGTCGTCGTTGCCCGCGCCGTCGGTGAGGATCAGCACCGTGTTGATCTTGTCGCTCTGGTACTCCTCGGTCATCTGCCGGTAGGCGGCGGCGAGGGTGTCGTTGAGCCCGGTGTCCCCGGTCGCCTTGGCCCTGATCGTGGCCAGCCTCTGGTTGATCAGATCCCGGCGCAGGACGCCGTCCAGGTTCTCGGTCAGCGGGCCGACCGGAACCGTCTCCCGGTAGTCCCGGCCCTGCCGGTCGAGGTGCGTGGAGAACTCCCAGAACCCGATCTCGCTCTTGACGGGGAACAGCCTCATGCCCTCGACGGCGATCTTTGTGATCGCCTGCATCCTGGTCAGGCCGGTGCCGGGCACCGGGAGCGCCATGGTGCCCGAGACGTCCAGCAGCGTGACCAGCCTGGTGCCGAGGTTCAGTCGCGACCACGACTGGGAGAGCCGCGCCACGGTGGCGGCGTCGGGCGTCTCCAGCGTCTTCGGGGCCTTGGCCTGGAAGCCGCCGGTGCCGGCGACCGCCGTGCCGCCCTGACCGTCCGGGGTGCGGAAGCCCTCCGCCCGGAGGATCTTCCTGGCCGCCTCGGTGCCGAGCTCCTTCTGGAACGCCTCGGCGGCACCCCGGGCCGCGGTGTTCTTGGTGGTGATCACCAGGGGGTAGTCGAGGTTCAGCGTGCCCTCGGCCGGATAGAGCGGCACGGCCGGGACCTCCGGCCTCCTGGTGGTGTTGAACGCCCAGACGGCCTGCTCCGAGGCGATGCCGACCGGGGCCCGGGTCCCCTTGACGCCGAGGCTGGCCAGCAGCGCGTCCTGGTCGCGGGCTGTCGATCCGGACAGCGCCTTGAGGGCGCCGACCAGCTCCTCCTGGCCGATGCCCGAGGCGTTGGCCACCCCGGAGGCGGCCAGCAGCGCACCGAGGCCGGCGGCGTTGAGCGAGGGGTCCAGCGCGAGCACGCGTACCCTGCGGCCCGGCCCGTCGACGTTGGCCACGTTCGCGGCACTGATCATGCCGACCCAGCTCGCCTCGCCCAGGTTCTTCTGCAGGCTCGGGATCACCGAGCCCGCGGCCACCATGACGATGGGGGAGTGGGCCGTCGACGGCCCCGGGGCGGGCGCCTGCGGGTTCTTCGCCCGCAGACCGGTCACCCAGAGCGACGAGTCCGGGATCCACGCGTCCATCGCGCCGACCTTGCCGCCGCTGCCCGCCAGCCCGGAGGCCACCGTCGCCGAGACGCCCTTGGTCACCGTGACGACGGCGCACCCGTCGCCGACCCGGTGACCGGCCTTGTTGAAGCCCTGCGCGATCCGGGACACGGCGGGCTGGATGTCGGGTGAGGCGGTGACGCGCAGGGCGATCCGGTCCCCGGAGCATTCGCGGTCCCGGCTGACGATCGCGAAGGCGGCGACGCCGAGCAGCACCGCGAGGGCGACGGAGCCCACCAGCGGGGCCAGCAACCGGCCGGGCCCGCCACGGCGCCGCCGGGTCGGCGCCCTGTGGGAGTTGTAGCCGTCGTCGAGCTCATCCGTCCGGTGACGTCCGCCCACGGTGCCCTCTTCGGTGTCGATGTCCTGGAGCTAGCGGGTCACCTTACCGGGAGGTTCTCCACAATATTCACAGAACCGTACTGTTGCCCCTTATCCCAGCAAAACGCCCTTCTTGTCGTAGGTGGCACCGTACGAGACCCCGTCAGTGGTGGCAGGAGTGTCCGTGCCAGGCTTCGCGGCCCTCCCGTACGGCCGCCGCCGCCAGCAGCACCGCCATGGCCGGATCGGCCCACCACCACCCGATGCCGTTCAGGGCGATCCCGGCCAGCACGCCCGCGGCGAGCAGCGCGCAGAGCAGGTTCTGGGTGCCCTCGCCCGACGTCGCCGCCGAGTCCAGCCGGGCGCCCAGCCGCCGCTTGGCCAGGCCCAGGATCGGCATGCCGACCAGGCTGACCGTCGTCACCGCCACCCCCAACGCGCTGGGGGTGGCCCGATGCCCCGCCTGGAGGTCGTAGGCCACATGGAGCACCAGATAGGGGGCGAGGAGCCAGAAGCTGACCGCCACCGCCCTGCGGGCCTTCCCCTCGGCGTCCCGCGACAGGGTCCGCGACCCGGTGAACCGCCAGACCACGATGAGGCTCGCCAGCGCCTCCACCAGCGCCGAGGTGCCCCAGCCGATCAGCGCGACCGAGTGCGACCCCAGCCCGGCGGTGAGGCCGAGCGCGCTCTCGGCGCCCAGCCAGGCCAGCGTGACCAGGGAGAGCGCACGGGCCCTGCGGGCGTCGCACAGCCACTCGTCGTTCGCCGGTCGAGCCAGCACGCTCTGGTCGGTCACGGTGACCCCCCGATACCTAAATATCAACCCTCCGTAACATACACGTCACTCCATGTGGTGTTGGTGTGAAGCTCTCGACGGAGATCGCGACGGCGTAGTCTCCCCGGGAAACGAGTCAGCAGATTCTCGGGTTCTTGTTCTCGGGTCCTTGGGGGAAATCCGTGCCGTTCACGCCCAGCCATGTCGCCGCCGTGCTGCCGCTGATCTCGTCGGCCCGGACGCGCCGGATTCTGGACCCCTGGGCACTGGCCCTCGGTGCGATGGTGCCGGACCTGCCGATCTTTCTGCCCTTCCTGCCGGACTACATGAGCTGGCACTCCCTCCGGGGAGTCCTCACGATCGACCCGCTCGCCGTCGTCGTGCTGCTCACCGTCTTCCACGGCCTGCTCCGCGAGCCGCTGACCGCGCTGCTGCCCCCCGGACTGGTGGGCCGGGCCGCCTCACTGGCCCCCCGGGCGTACGGCGTGCGGCAGCTGCCCGCCGTGATCGCGGGCGGCGTCGTCGGCGCCTTCACCCACAAGCTGTGGGACTCCTTCACCCATGTCTACAGCCAGGACATCTGGGGCTGGGAGTGGCTGGCGGCCCCGGCCGTCGGCCCGCTGCCGACCTTCCGGGTGCTGCAGTACCTCTCCACCGTGGTGGGCCTGGCCGTGGTGGCCTGGTGGGCCTGGCGCGGGCTGTCCCGGATGGAACCGGTGACCCCGCCCGAGCGGCTGATCCTCCCCGCCCCGGTACGGCGCGGCGTGATCCTGGCGGCGGCCATCGCCACCCTGATGGGCGCGGCGGTCTGGCCGAGGATCTATCCGGCCTTCGGCAGGGTCGAGACCCTCACCAGGATGGGAGCCGGGGTGGTGGTCGGCTGCTGCCTCCTGCTGCTCCTGTACGCGGTGATGTGGCAGCTCAGGCGGGTCATGGCAGTATTCGAAGGTGCCTAACACCTCAGACTCCCCCCTGGCCGACTACACCGGCCTGCGCGACGTCGAGCTGCGCAAGAGCCTGGAGGCCGAGCACGGCCTCTTCATCGCCGAGGGGGAGAAGGTGATCCGCCGGGCCGTCGCCGCCGGCTACCCGGTGCGCTCGGTGCTGCTGACCCGCCGCTGGACCGACTCCCTCGCCGACCTGCTCGACGAGCTGGGCGACCGGGTCCACGTGGTGGACGACGACGCGATGGAGGCGATCGCCGGGTTCCCGGTGCACCGGGGCGCCCTGGCCGCGATGGAACGCCGGGAACTCCCCGCCGTCACCGAGATCCTGAACGGCGCCACCACTCCCGGAGCCGCCTCCGGAGCCACCCTCGGGGCCGCTCCAGGCGTTACCTCCGGAGCCGTGCCGGAAGACCTCGCCGGGGGCGCCGGCCGAGGCCCCCACCGCGTCCTGGTGCTGGAGGACCTCGTCGACCACGGCAACGTCGGCGCGATCTTCCGCTGTGCCGCAGCCCTGGGCGTCGGCGCCGTGATCCTCTCGCCCCGCTGCGCCGACCCGCTCTACCGCAGGTCGGTGAAGGTCTCCATGGGCGCGGTCTTCGCCATCCCGTACGCCCGGATGACCAACTGGTACGACGGCCTGGCGGAACTCCGTACGGCGGGCTTCCAGACGCTGGCCCTCACCCCCGACCAGTCCGTCACCCCCATGGACGGGGTCGCCATGGCCGACCGGGTCGCCCTCCTGCTCGGCTCGGAGGGCGACGGCCTCTCCTCCCGCTGGCTGCACGAGGCCGACGAGCCGGTGTGCATCCCGATGAGCCCGACCGCCATGCACCTGGGCGTCGACTCCCTCAACGTCGTGGCCGCCGCGGCCATCGCCTGCCACGCCCTGATGCGCGAAACCCCCGCACCCCCGTCCGCCCGGCGGCCCTGACCCCTCCAGGCCGGGCCGGGGCGCATCGGGCCCAGGCCCGGCCTCCCCCCGGCTCAGCGTTGATCTTTACATGGGGTGCGATTGCGGGGATGTCCGGTTCGGTCGTCAACGCGTTAGACGTCGTCGGCGGGGTCCTGGGTGCCGGAGGTCTGACCGCCCGCCCAGTTGAGAAGCCGGTTGGCGGTCTGGAAGCGGCGGTCGGACCTGGCGTCGCCGAGGATCACGCCGATGAGCCGGTGGCCGTCGCGGTCGGCGGCGAACGACAGGCAGTAGCCGGCCGCCCGGGTGTAGCCGGTCTTGAGGCCCAGCGCGCCGGGGGTCTTGCCGATCAGCTTGTTGGTGTTGGTCCAGGTGTGGGCGCGGTGCGTCTTCGAGGTGGGCACGGTGTGGCGCCGGGTGGAGGCGATGGTCAGCAGCGTCGGGTCGCGGAGCGCGATCTCGGCCAGTCTCGCCTGGTCCCGGGCGGTGGAGTGGCCGCCGCTCGGCTTGGGCAGCCCGTCGGGGTTGGTGTAGCGGGTGCCGGTCAGGCCCAGCGAGCGGCCCGCGGCGTTCATCTTGGCCACGAATCTGGCCTGGCCCGGCCCGTAGACGCGGGCCAGCGCGTGGGAGGCGTCGGCCCCCGAGGGGAGCATCACCCCGTAGAGCAGGTCCCTGACGGTCAGCCGCTCTCCGGCGCGGAGCGAGGCGCCGGTCGCGTCGTTCGTCGCCGCGTGCCGTACGTCGGCGGCGTTGATCGTGACGATGTCGTTCAGCCCGGCCTCGCGGAGCACGACGTACGCTGTCATGACCTTGGTCAGGCTGGCCACCGGCATCCGTCTGGTCGCCTGTTTGCTCAGCTGGATCGTTCCCGTGGTGGCGTCGTAGAGGTAGGCCGCCCGCGCCACCACCGCCGGGGCGGCCGGGGCGGCGCGGTGTGCGGCCCGCGGGCCGGGTCCGGTGGGCCGCCGAGCATGTGCGGGCGTGGCGAACCCGCAGGCCAGGGTGGTCAGGGTGGCGCAGACGATGAGGCGGATTCCCCCGATTTGCATGTGCAGCATGCTGGCAGAAGGGGCCGTCATTTTGCGGATCTTGGCGTTTTGGCGATGAAAATGTTGACGTCCATGTCGTAACGCCGAGATCGGCGACATATGCCATCCGCGGACCACCGGTCGCGGGCGGAGGGCGAGGGGTCAGACGGGGGTGAGTTCGTCCGATGCGTGCCGTGTGGACCTGTGCCGCCGCCAGCGGACGAAACCGGCGATCGCCGTGATCGCCACGGCGACGGCGCCCCCCGCCAGCAGCGGCGACTCAGTGGCCAGCCTCAGCCAGCCCCAGATCACCGAGTACAGGCCGAAGGAGGTCACCGGCACCCACGTCAGGCAGCCCAGCGCGCTGGCCACCGTGTACCAGGGGTAGGAGACCCGCAGCACCCCCGCCACCCAGGGCAGCGTGTGGCGCAGGCCGGGCACCCAGAAGCAGCCGTAGACGGCGAGCGCCCCCCACCTGCCGACGGCCGCCTCGACCTTGCGGATGCCCTCCGGGCTGATCTTCCGGCCCACCCGGGAGGAGTAGAGACGGGGGCCGAGCGTGCGGCCGACCCAGTAGTAGCACTGGAAGGCGCCGAACAGGCCGATGCCACCGATAAGCACCCAGAGCCACAGTGGCATGCCCAGAACGGATGCCGAAGTGGGATCGGGGATGCCTGCCGCAAGAAGTCGCACTGTGAAACATCACCGCCACGGTAGCTCTCTTCACCGTACCAGATCTTAGGACAGGCTTACCTGACCATACCCGGCGGAGTCCCTCTAAGCGGAATGCGGCAGAGCCTCTGCAACCGGACGTCAAGCAGAGATCAACCCTTCTGCCGTACCCATGTAGATAACGGAAAGGGAGGAACCCGTCATGAGTCCGCGGAGCAGCGTGGTGCCGATAGTGGCCAGCGGAACGGCGAGCGTCGTGAAACTGCTGGTGGCCACGCTCGCCTTCACCGGCGCCTACGTGGGGGTGGAGGCGTCCCAGGGGGCCTCTTCCGGAGCGCGGGCGCGCGTCACGGCGGACACGGGCACGACGGCGGGTACCACCGCGGGCATGGCCGAGGACACCGTCGCGACCCCCTGGGCGGCCGCCGGCGCACCGGAACGGACCGTGGTGCTGTCCTACGCCTCGGCGGAGATCAGCACGGTCGCCAGCGACACGGCGGAGGACAGCACGGCGGAGGCCGGTACGGCGATCCAGGCCGGCACCGGGAAAGCCGGTACGGCGCATGGGGGTACGGCGGCCCAGGCCGACGCCGGGGAGGCCGGTACGGTCGCGGCTGGCGCCGCCGAGAGCGGCGTGGCGCGGGCCCCGGCCGTGGGCACGGTCACGGTCAGCCCGCTCCCCGCGCCCGAGCCGTGTGACCGGCCGTACCGGGTCCAGAGCGTGATCGACAACCCGCACCCCGACGGGGTCGTCTCCTACGACTGGCGCCTGCAGCGCTGGAGCAGGGACACCCGGACGTGGCGGACCTACCTGAGCGGGAACTCCGGCTTCACCGGCAGGAGCCAGGTCGTCGAGTGGCAGCCGCACGTGGTCGGCAACCCCGGCTGGTACCGGGTCACCCTCTCGATCTCCGGTGCCCCGGCCCTGCGCAGCGCCAAGTTCCTCGTCAGTTGCTGAGCGAGCGCTGCGCCGCCTCGACCCAGCGGGTCACCCCGACCCGCTGAGCCACCGCGAGGGCTTTTTCGTAGTGGGGTCTCACCGCGTCCGAGAAGCCGAGTCGCAGCGCCAGGTCACCGAGGGTCAGCGCGACCGGCCAGAGCGCCACCACGCCGGTACCGGCCCCCGCGATCCGCTCGGAGAACGGCTTCAGCGTGTCGTAGGCCTCGATCATCCGCTCCCTGTCGTCCAGCAGCATGCCGGCCAGCGCCCGCCAGATCATCGCCAGCTCGTAGAGGAAGTCGGGGCGCACCGGGGTCTTCACCGCGATGACCGCCCGCGCGTCACGGGTGTGCCCGGCCGAGGCCAGGGCCACCGCGTAGGCGTCGAGGGTCCACTTGGCCCCGCGCTGGTGGGCCTCGGCCAGCGGCTCCACCATCTCCGCGGCCCGGCCGTTGACCAGGTGCAGGCAGAACGCGGTGATCAGCGGCAGGTCCTGGCGGCCTTCGAGCATGCCGGCGCGGGCGGTCAGCCGGGCGGCGTCGCGGTAGGCGCGCTCCGCGCCGGCGAAGTCACCCGCGATCATCAGGCGCTGTCCGGCGTACCAGGCGCCGACGGCGGCCGGGGCCGGCAGGCCGTATCGCCTGGCGAGCCGCTCGGCGGCGGCCACGTGCGCGTCGGCGTCGGCGAACGCGCCGGAGGCCGCGGCGCACTCCATCAGCACCAGATGCGCCAGGGCCTGGACCGACACCTGGCCGGTCGCCTCGCCGACCTCCAGCAGCTCCCGGCCGATGACCTCCCGCTCGCCGACGGGGGTGATGCCGTAGGACTGGCGTAGCCGCCCGCTCAGCGCGGTCGCCAGCAGCGCGGGGTCGCCGCTCCGCCGGGCCAGCTCCTCGGCCTCCAGCGACGCCTGCTCGCCCCGGGGGGTGGCCGAGCCCTCCAGCTCCAGCGCGAGCGTGGCCAGCAGGCTCGCCCGCAACGACTGTTCGGCGGCGGGCAGCTCGACCAGCGCCTGCTCGGCGACGTCGACGATCTCCCACGCGGTGCGGGTGAAGTCGCGGGCCATGCCCTTGTGCGGCACGGCCAGGGAGGCCGCCACCCGCGCGGTGAGCTCCAGGTTGCCCAGCGGCAGGGCCGCGTCCATCGCCTCGCGCCGCCGCCTGCGGGCCGCGGCCATGTCCCCGCACAGAGCCAGCGCCTTGATGAGGTTCAGGGTCAGCAGCAGGCGGTCGCGGGTGCTGTCGGGGGTGTGGGTGATGCCGGACCGGTCGAAGGCGGCGATGGCCTTCTCCCACAGTGAGGCGGCCTCACGGTGGGCGAAGCGGCGCTCGGCCTGTTCGGCGGCGAGCCCTGCGTAGTGCACCGCCTTGATGGCCGTCTCGGTGGTGCCGGCCGCGTCGTAGTGGTGGGCGAGCGCGGCCACGTCGCCGGGGGTCCTGTGCTCGATCACCGTGGCCACCGAGGCGTGCAGCCGGGAGCGGCGCAGCCGGGAGGCGTCGGAGTAGACGGTGTCGCGGACCAGGTCGTGGTCGAAGCGGAGCATGCCGGGGCCCGGCTCGGTGACCAGCCCGGCGAGCAGCGCGGCCTCCACCGCGTCGACCACGGCGTCCTCGTCACCCGTCACGTCCACCAGCACGTCCACGTCGACGTCACGGCCGATCACAGCGGCCTGAAGCAGGATCTGCTGGGCCGCCGAGGGCAGCCGGGAGATGCGCCGCCGCAGCACGTCGCGGACCCCGGAGGGCACCCCGGAGATCACCTCGGCGGCCGTGGCGCGGTCGCTCACCGCCTCGGCGTCGAGCAGGCGCACGGTCTCGCGGACGAAGAAGGGGTTGCCGCCGGTCCGCTCGGCGATGCTGTTGACCGCGTCCTCGTCCACCTCGCGCACGCAGGTCGCCCGGACCAGCTCTGCCACCGCCTTGGGGTCCAGGCCGGTGAGCCCCACCCGGACGGGGCCCAGCCGGGCGAGCGCGGCGAGCACCTCGGCCTGCTGGTCGCTCAGCTCGCTGTCCCTGCAGGTCACCACCAGCAGCACCCGGCTGGTGGCCAGCAGGCTCGGCAGCGCGCGCAGCAGCGCGAGGGTCTGGTCGTCGGCCCAGTGCAGATCCTCCAGCGTCAGCAGGATCGGCGTCTCCTTGGCGACGGCGGCGAGATAGCCGCCCACCGCCCGGTGCAGCCGGAAGCCGCCGGAGACCTGGTCCTCGTCGGGCTCGGGGGCCGCGTCGTCCAGCAGGGGCGCCAGCAGGTGGGCGTACTCGCCGGGACCGGCGGCGTTCACCAGCGTGCGCAGGATCTCCACCCACGCCCAGCCGGGAGGGGTGGCGCTGCTGTCGGGGCAGGCGCCGGAGGAGATGCCCCAGCCGTCGTCGGAGAGCCGCCTGGTCAGCTGGCGGACCAGCGTGGTCTTGCCGGCACCCGCGTCGCCGCCGACCACCGCGACGGTGAAGCGGCCGGTCCTGGCGGCGGCGGTGACCAGCCGGCTCAGCTCGGCGTCCCGGCCGACGAACGGCTCGGGCTCCAGCGGCGGCAGCTCCATCGGGGCCAGCGCGGGCCGGGGCGGCCAGGTGTCGGCGGGCATCGCGGGGCGCAGCCGGCCGGGCGGGGTGGCGAGCTGCAGGCCGGGGTCCTGGGCCAGGATGTCCGACTCCAGCTTGCGCAGCGCCGGTCCCGGGTCGATGCCCAGCTCCTCGGCGAGGATCGCGCGGGCCCGGCGCAGCGCGGCCAGCGCCTCGCCTTGCCGCCCGCACCGGTACTGGCCGAGGGCGAGCAGCCGCCAGCCCTCCTCGCGGAGCGGCTGCTCGGTGGTCAGCGCCTCCAGGTCCGGTACGGCCTCGGCGGGCATGCCCAGGCGCAGGCCGCTGTCGGCGTGCCGCTCGCGGGCCACCAGGCGCAGCTCGGTCAGCCGGTTCACCTCGGCCTCGGCCCACGGCTGGTCGGCGAAGTCGGAGTACGGCGTGCCGCGCCAGAGCCCGAGGGCCTTCTCCAGCCGGGCCCGCGCCGAGGCGGGGTCGTCGCCCTCCAGGTGCTCTCCGGCCGTGCGGACCAGTGTCTCGAAGCGCAGCGCGTCCACCTGGTCGGCGGCGACCCGCAGCGCGTAGCCGGAGGCGACGGTCACCAGCAGCCTGTTGGGGCCCCCGCGCGGGCGGCCGGGTTCGAGGACCCGGCGCAGACGGGAGATGTAGACCTGCAGACCGGACTGCGCGCTCTTGGCCGCGTCGTCGTCCCACAGGTCGTAGAGGAGTGAGTCGACAGGCACGACCTGCCCGCGTGCGACCAGCAACCGGGCGAGGACGGCACGCTGCCGCAACCCGCCCAGGTCAAGCTCGTCATCACCGGAGTGTGCCTCGACCGGACCGAGAACCCGGAACGCCACCATGTCAGCCGCCACGCTATGCGGGCTTTCGAATCGCGCACAAGGTCTTTCCCAATCTAGCGGCCGATCGGCTCCTTCGCGGGGGCCCGGACGGTGTTGTCGCGCCGGCGCAGAAGCGCCCACGCGCCGAGCGCCAGGCCGCCGAAGGGGATTTCGACAGTGTAGGTCCAGAAGCCGAAAAGCAGTGCAGCGGCCGTCGCGGAGTCGAGCGGCGCACCGAAGAAGACCAGCGCGCCGACCGTCCCCGCCTCCATGATCCCGGTCCCGCTCGGGGTCACCACGGCGGTGGTCAGCACCCTGGACAGGGCGAACACGGCGATCGACTGCGCCAGCCCGGGGTAGGCGCCGGTCGCCTTCAGGCAGCAGACCAGGATCAGCCACTGGAGCCCGAGAAAGAAGATCATGCCCAGGGTCAGACCGGGCCAGCGATGCCTTACCACCTCGGAGGTGTCGGCGCGCAGCCTCTCCAGCGCCCCGGAGAGGGCGTGCTCGCCGGGACGGCTCCGGTGGGGGAGCAGCCGCGTGGCGGCGTCGAGGGCGCGGCCGAGCACGGCGGCGGCGCGGTCCCAGTAGAGGGCGGTGGTCACCAGGGCGACCAGGGCGAGGATGGACAGCGTGCCCACCCAGCCGGCCTTGGCCACGGCCGGGCTGAGCCGCTCCCCGCTGACCAGCAGCGCCAGGATGCCGGCCGCGGGCAGCAGGAAGCGGAACAGGGTGTTCCAGATGCCGCTGGCCAGCGTCGACACCACGACGGCCCGGAGCTGGAAGCCCCAGCCCTTGGTCATCGCGATCGTCATCGCCACCCCGGCCGCGCCGCCGAACGGCAGCAGGTTGCTCACCGCGCTGCCCGCCGCGTTCAGCGTCAGAGCCTGCGGATGGGTGAGACCGGGCAGTGAGGCGGTCAGCACGAACGTGTAGGCGAGCAGGCTGGCCAGCCAGACGACGGCCATCAGCGCGACCGTCTGCCAGTTCAGGCGGGCGAACTGGGCGCCGATCTGTGACCACGAGACGTGCTTGCCGGTCAGTGCCTCCACGATCTGCGGCAGGAACCGCACGAGCGTGGCGGCCAGCGCCAGCGACGCGATCGACAGTCCGATCTGGACCCATTTGTTCTTCATGTAACCCCCCAGACCAAGTGTGCCGGTCCGGAGCTCATCCTTGGGGAGGAACTTCGAACGGATGCCTCAGCCGGGTGCCGGGCGGCAGGCCGCGCCTGACGTACCACTCGGTACCGAAGACGAGACGGTAGAGCGGCTGCGGGAGCTTGAGCATCACCCCCAGCGTGCGGGTGTCCGCCCCGGTGGCCTGGGAGGCGTGCGCGGCCATGCTCGCCCGTTTCCGCCGGGCGAAGCGCCGTACGTTCACCCGGTGGGTGATCTCCTCACCGGGGGAGTAGGCCCGCTCGAAGGCGCGGACGTCCAGCTGGGGATAGAACCTGCGGATCAGCCGGAGTCCCCTGAGCAGCGGGTCGCGGTTGACCGTGGCCTCCAGCACGATCGGGGTGCCCGCGATCTCGGCCGCCCGGCCGCCGACCCGGTGCACCTGGACGTGGTCGGGGTGGCCGTAGCCCCCGGCGGGATCGTAGGTGGTCAGCAGGCCGGCGTCCTCCTCGGTGAGGATCGCGGCGAGGCGGCGGGCGGCCTCCTCGGCGTCGGCGTCGATGAACGCGTTCTCCGGCCGGTCCTCGGCGACCCCGCCGCCGGGGGCCAGCCCGGAGTCGCCGTAGCCGAGATTGACCACCCGGGCGCAGCCGAGCGCCGCGGCCGACCGGTACAGCTCGGTGATCCGCGCGGCGCCCAGCGCCTCACCGGGCTCCAGGTCGGCCTGGCCGCGCTCTCCCGAGGTGGCGACCACGAGCACCACCCGGTGTCCCTCGGCGGCGAGCATCGCCATGGTGCCCGCGGTCAGCAGGGACTCGTCGTCGGGATGGGCGTGGAAGAACACAGCGGTCTTGACGGTCTTGATCGCCTTCACTCCGTTCGCGCGTCTCGGGCCGCCCGGACGGCCCTCGTCACGGCGAGATCCGCGGGAGGGATCCGGTGGGCACGCAGGCATGATCTCACGCGGGGCTACGCTGGCACGGTGAGGATCCTCCACGTCAGTGACTGTTACCTGCCGCGCCTCGGTGGGATCGAGGTGCAGGTGGCCGATCTGATCCGGATGCAGCGCCAGGCCGGGCACACTGTCGAGGTGGCGACGGCCACCCCCGGGGAACCCCTGCCCGGCGTGTATCGGATCGTGGCGAAACTCCCCTTCGACCTGCCCGTTCACCCGTTCGGGGTCGGCCACCTGCTGCGGCTGATGACGGTGCGCCGCCCCGACGTGGTGCACGTTCACACGGGCGCCGTCTCGCCGTTCGCCTGGATGGGCGTCCGCGCCGCCGTCCGCGCGGGACTGCCCGCCGTGGTGACCGTGCACAGCATGTGGGACCCGGTCACCCGCGGGGTCTACCGGGCGCTGCGGCTGCTGGCGGAGTGGCATCGCTGGGGGCTGGTGGGCACCGCGGTGAGCGAGGCCGCGGCCCTGCCGATCCGCGCGGTGGCCGGGCGCGAGGTGCCGGTGCACGTGGTCTCCAACGGCCTCGACGTCTCCGGCTGGCGTGCCCCGGAGCCGGTACGGCACGAGCCCGGCGGTGCGGTCCACGTCGTCGCCGTGGGACGGCTCGCCCCCCGCAAGCAGCCGGTCCGGCTGCTCAGACTGCTGAAGGAGGCCCGCGCCCAGGTGCCGAAGGAGATCGTGATGCGGGCCACCGTCGTCGGTGACGGCCCGGCGCGCTCCCAGATGGAACGCTATCTGCGGGCCAACGGGATGAGCGGCTGGGTCTCGCTGCCCGGCCGCTACAGCCGCGACCGGATCCGCGAACTGCTGGCCTCGGCGGACGTGTTCGTCGCCCCGGCACCCCGGGAGTCCTTCGGGCTGGCGGCGCTGGAGGCCAGGTCCGCGGGGGTGCCGGTGGTCGCGCGGGCCCAGAGCGGGGTGGCCGACTTCGTCCGTCCCGGCAAGGAGGGCCTTCTCGGCAAGAGCTTCGACGGCCTGGTCGCGGCGGTGGCCAGGCTGGTCGGCGACCGCGAGCTGCGCGCGTCGATCGCGGCGCACAACCGTGCGACCGAGCCCGTCCGCAGCTCCTGGCCGGCGGTGCTGGAGGGCTTCGAGCGGTGCTACGAGGAGGCCCGAGTCCTCAGAGGCTGACCGGTACGGGCGGGCGGAACGGGTCCGGAGTCCACACCGGAGATCACCGGTCCGGGCCGGGAGACGGGCCGGAGTTCGCGCCGGGGCCGGGCGGAGGAGGGTGACCCGCACGGGCCGGAGAACGGCGAACGCCCCCGTCGGACGACCGGCGGAGGCGTTCGAGTCGATCGTACGGCCGCCGCGCCGCGCTGCCCCCCGCAGGCGGAGCGGCGGCCGTACCGGGAGTGCCCCTTCTCCCCGAAGGGGCACGGGCTCATCAGGAGCAGGAGGTGCTGATCGCCGTCTGAAGATCCTGCGACTTCTTGGTCATGTCGCCCACCGCGGCCCCGATGGCGGCCGGGTCGCTCGCGTCGATCTTCAGCTTGCCCCACGAGGTGGAGAAGTCGTTGAGCGCGGTGGCGAGGTCGCCCTCGGCCTTGCCGGCCAGAGCCTTCAGGTCGGCGGAGAACTTCTGGTTCGCCTCGTTGAACTTGGCGATGTCGGTGCCGATCGCGGCCACGTTGCCGGCGTAGCCGGTGACGAGCTGTCCCACCTCGGCGCAGGCCGCGGTGTTGCCGGATCCCCCGCAGGCGGCGGTCAGGGAGAGAAGTACGGCTCCCGCGACGGTGGCGGCGGTGCGGCGGGAGGAGAGGGCGGAGAACATTTATACCTTTCGTGGCATCTCGTGACAGGTGGGACAGTAGGCGGATCTCCTTGCGGATCACTTTCATGACGCTTACAGGAGGGACTCCTGTTACGCAGGGTGATTTCGAGTCGTCTTTGGGTAAGAGGGCGGCATGGCTGAGGCGACGATCGAACCCGATTCTGCCCAGCACTCGCTCAAGCGGGTGATCGGGCGCAAGGTGCTGCTGCTGTTCGTGGTGGGAGACATTCTGGGCGCGGGAATCTACGCCCTGGTCGGAAAGGTGGCCGGATACGTCGGCGGCGCGCTCTGGCTGCCGTTCCTTGTCGCCTTCGTGCTGGCCACGCTGACCGCGACGGCCTACGCCGAGCTCGTCGGGAAGTATCCTCGGGCCGCCGGCGCCGCGCTGTACGCCAACAAGGCGTTCAACATCCCCTTCGTGACCTTCATCGTGGCCTTCGCGGTGCTGATGAGCGGGATCACCTCGGCGAGCGCCGCGGCCCGGGCGTTCGGCGGCAGATACCTGAACGAGTTCGTCTCACTGCCGGTGATCGTCGGCGCGTTCGCCTTCCTGGGCCTGGTGACGCTGGTGAACCTCGCCGGGATCTCCGAGTCCGTCAAGGTCAACGTGGTCCTGACGGTCATCGAGGCGTTCGGCCTGCTGGTCATCATCGCGATCGGCGTCTACGCGCTGCTCTCCGGCGACGGCCAGCCCGCCCGCGCCCTGGAGTTCCACCCGGCCAACGGCGCGTTCCTCGGCGTCCTCGGCGGCACCGCGCTCGCCTTCTACGCGCTGATCGGCTTCGAGGACTCGGTGAACCTCGCGGAGGAGTCCAGGAATCCGCAGCGTGACTATCCCCGCGCGCTCTTCGGCGGCCTGGCCCTGGCCTCGGTGATCTACCTGGCGGTCGCGTTCACCGCGACCACGCTGGTGGACACCGAGACGCTGATGACCTCGACCGGCCCGCTCCTGGAGGTCGTCAAGGTGGCGGGTCTCGCGTTCCCGCCCAAGCTGTTCGCGCTCATCGCGCTGCTCGCGGTGGGCAACACCGCGCTGATCAACATGATGATGGCCTCCCGGCTGGTGTACGGCATGGCGCGGGAGGGGATCGTGCCCAAGGTCTTCGCCACGGTCCACGCGACCAGGGCCACCCCGTGGGTGGCCATCCTCTTCACCGTGGCGGTCGCGGCCGTGCTGGTCGCCACCGGCGACGTGGGCAACCTGGCCGACACGACGGTGCTTCTGCTGCTGCTCGTGTTCACGCTGGTCAACGTCGCGGTCCTGGTCCTGCGCGGGGACCCCGTGGAGCACGACCACTACCGGGCGCCGAGTTGGATGCCCGCGCTCGGCGCGGTGGTCTGCCTCGTGCTGGCGCTGCCCGTCACCGGACGCGGCGGGGACGTCTACGTCCGTGCCGGCGTCCTGATCGCGGTCGGTGTGCTGCTGTGGTTCGTCAACAGGATGTTCCTGTCAGAACGGGAGCGCTCGTCCTGAAGGTGTGCGCAGGTCGAGAGAGGTGGGCCGGCGCGGCGGACGAGGTTTATGGGTAATAATGATCCGTTTCATATCGGGCTTCCGTTTTTTGGGGTTTGGGAGAGACTACGTCAACCAACCGGCATGTTGGAACACCTCACCATGGCCAAACCGGAACTCTTTACATAAGTCACGTGGGTTCTCCCGGTCTCCCCCATACGAGAGCGCGGGGCGGAACGGCCCGGCCGCCTCCCGGAGCCCCCGGCCGCCGCTCTCCGCTCTCCGCACGGCCTGGGCAGGGAGGGCCCGCGTGTCCTCCGCCGTACGGCGGGGAGGCGTCCTGAGAGGGGACGCGCGGTGGAGCCGTGCTGCCCGGGGTTCCCTTCTCCGCCGGACCCGCCCACCTCGTATGAGACAGTTACACGGCCGGGAGAGGTCTGGTACAGAAGGTTGATCATGTTCGTGGGAAACGAGCCGGAGTCGAGTTTCACCGCCACGTCCGGACTGCACGGCACGACACTCGTGGTGCGGGCAAGCGGAGAGCTGGATCATTACCACACCCCGATCCTGCGGGCGGAGCTCGACAGGGCCTGGAGGGTTCTTCAGTCGCCGACCCTGATCATCGACCTCTCGGCTCTCACCTTCTGCGACTCCTCCGGCATAGGCGAGCTGCTCCAGGCGCGGCACCGGGGCCATCTCGCGGGGGTCCGGCTCATCCTCACCGGCATCCAGGGAAACCTGGCCCGACGTCTCAACCTCGCCGGTCTGACCCAGGTGTTCGAGGTCCTCCCCTCCGTCGCCGAGGCCCTGGAAATCGCCTGACGCGGTGACGGCGCGTGCCCGCGCCGGGGAATCCCCCCGGCCGATCGGGGCCACCCGCGCGGCGCGTGCCCGGCCGGCGACACACCCCCGTGTGCCTTCAGGCGGTCGCGGGTTCCCGCCGGGCCGCGACGGGCTCGGCCGTACGGCGGACGCGCTCGCGCAGGATGGTCCGCAGCACCCGCAGGCCGTCCCGTACCGCGTGCAGGTTGCTGACCCCGTGGATGCGGCTGCGCTCGTGGCTGGGCACCTCCCGGATCACCAGCCCGGCCCGGGCCGCGCGGATGTTCATCAGCGTCTCGATCTCGAAGCCGTCGCAGTCGAGGGCGAGGGCGTCGAGGTGACGGGCCCAGAACGCGTTGTAGCCGTAGCAGAGATCGGTGTAGCGCGTGCCGTACAGCCGGTTGGTGGCCAGTGTGAGCAGCCGGTTGCCGAGCGACCGGAGCGGGCTGATGTCGTCCGACCCCCCTCCGGCGGCGTAGCGCGAGCCCTTGGCGAAGTCGGCGCCCTCGACCAGCGCGGTCACGAAGGAGGCGATCTCCCGGCCGTCGGTGGACCCGTCGGCGTCGATCATGACGATGACGTCGCCGGTGGCGGCGGCGAACCCCTCGATGAGGGCGTTGCCCTTACCCCGGCGGCTCTGGGTGACGACGCGCAGGCCGGGCCTGAGCGCCCTGGCGACCGCGACCGTGTCGTCGGTGGAGTTGCCGTCGACGAGGACGACCTCGTCGATCCAGCCGGGCAGGGTCGCGAAGACGTGCGGCAGGTTGGCCGCCTCGTTCATGGCGGGAACAACCACGCTGACACTGGCGGTGAAGGGAGCGCTGTTCTTCATGGGGGCAGGATGACCCCGTGCCCCTGCAGATGGCTTGACGTCCTCTTGAAACGGCCGCGTCCTGCTACTGTGACCTGCCATTATGCCTGTCAGGCAGGTCACGGCGGGACGACCTCTCTCTGAGGCCGTCCCGCCGCCGGAGGCCGTGCCGGCTGCCGGAGAACCCCCGGCCGTGGTAGGTCGCCTCGGCCGTGGCAAACCACGCTGGCCGGTGTAAATCACGCCAATCATCGGAAACTGCGCCAGCCGCCGAAAACCGCCCTGAGTCAAACGTTCTGGGCCTAAAAGGGAAGTGCCTTGCCCGACGGAGTGCGGAGGTCGAGCGGCATCGGCTCACGTGGGGGACGCGGGCGCTGGATGACGTGGATTTTTTTCACGGTTCCGCTCCTTTCTGGGCTTGATCACCGAGTGGTACCCATGTGGAGGCCAAGAATCACCTATCTGCGTATCACGTGAAGCACACCGGCCACCCGTTCCGCGGCCGTGGCGACGTCTTCGGCCTGCCCGATACGGCCGGCCCAGGACAGCCAGAACCACCACTCGCCGTCCTCCTCGTGGGCGGCCAGGACGTCCTCGGTCATGGTCGGCGCCATCGGGTTGACGACGTGCAGACGCGGATGGAGTCCCGGGGACGACTTCAGCCGCACGTGCAGGGAGTGCGACTCCAGGTGGGAGGCGAGCCGCCGTAGGTGGGCGATGGCCTCGCCGCGTTTTGCCGTCATATAGATCACTCCTGGCGTCATTGATGGCTTTCATGTGAAGAGTGATGTTTGGAGGGATGCGAGGCAATCGCCCCTCTGGTGGACCGGTGTGGGATCAGCGGCATACCTGGGAAAGCCGCCGCCGTTCCGTGGAGAACCCGCGGGTAAAGGGAATGCAATGTACGAGCGTGCTTACGCCGTGGTGGGCTCTCGTTAATCTTGTGCGAACAGCGAGCGGGAGGCGCCGTGGCCCGAGGTGAGCATTCGCCCGCCTGCGCGAGATGCTGGCGCGGGCAGGCCGAACCATAGCTGTGGTTCCCCCGGCAGACCGCCCAGGCCGTCCACGGCTGCTGCGGGGGGAGCCTGCTCAAGGCGCACCGGCCGGCCCGGGGGTGGTCGGCCAGGCAGGTCGTGCGGGAGTTGGAGGAGCCCTGCGAGCAGCAGAGTCCGGGCGAGGTGCGGGCCGGCGTCGACCTGCCTGGCGCCTCTACCGGGCCAACACGGTACGGCTCGGCCTGGCCGGTGACTACGACTCATCGAGGACGGCATGGATGATCTTGAGGCGAGGGAGTTCATCGACCTGAATGTCACCGGCGCGTACGTCGGCGAAGGAACACCTGCCTTCACAACGATCTATCGGCAGTTCGCTCGGCCTCGCGGTCTCTTTTGGTGTATGTCCTCATGCGGTCGCGGCGTCCTCTATGCGGGCGGTGTCGGGGCGGGTGGCCTCGTGCCGTGCGATGAAGGCCTCGATCCAGCCGGCCCGGTCGGCGGACCGGTCCTGTTGTGGTCGGGGGTGAGGCGATCGTCTCGGCTTGCCTGGTGGGCGTGAGGGCGAAACCGCGGTTCGGTGATGTCGCGGCCGTTGTAGGCGAGGTTGCCGCAGGTGGAGCGGCACCATGTCTGGTCAGGGCCCGCGTCGGACGGGAGGCCGAGGGTGAGTTTCGCGGTGCTGATGCCCGCCCGGTCGATGGTCTTCTTGCCGCTGATGGCGACGGGATACCGGAGCGCCGTGAAGGGGGGAGAGGAGGGGAGAAAAGTGGAGAAGGGGTGGAAAAGAGAGAAGGGTGGGGAAGTATCGCGCATGTCCTGTGGGAAAGGTGGGGATCAATATCCAGGTTTCCGGCCGGAGAAACGGAAAGTGACTACGGTGAACAGCTATGCGGACCGTCGGAAGAAAAACAAGAAAAACAGGTTTACTTCCGACCCGGTCAGGCTGTGGTGCTCCGGGTGAAGTCGTCCCGCGGCTGACCGGCGGTCCGCCGCGTCGCCGGCTGACCTGCCGCCTGTCGGCCTGTCCCGAGTGCTGAATCTGCCCCGGGTGCTGGACCGGTCCCGCCGAGGGGTGGTCGCGGTCGGTCACCGTCGGTTCCGCTGAGAGGAACCGCGGCGAAGGGGCGCTGACGAGATGCGGGCGCGGGGTGGGACCGTGGGGTCGGTGGGATCGGCGGCGATGAAGGGCCGGAGGTGTTCGGCCGGGCGGGACGCGACGGGGCCACTGAGCCCGGGGAATCGGGGGTGCTACGCGCTACGGCGCCTGCCCCCCACCATGGTGGGACGCTCCGCCGCCTGGTCTTTCTGCACTTCGGCGATGGCGGCGAGGATCGCTCGGGAGATCTTCTCTCGGGTACGACTCCGTATGGATTTTCGAGTGTCCCGCAGGAGGGACTTTACTTCCTCCTGGTCTTTGAGCAACTCATTGTCGGGCAAAGTGGACGACCGTACGTATTCGATGGGCTCCATCACGTAGATCCCATCGGGAGAGTCGTTCTTCAAGGCCGCTCCCGCCTCTCTATGTAACTGTATCGTCATTGAAGAGGGCCTCCTTACGCAAGAGTCTTCGGTATGCATTTGACCGCACCACCAGTTGGACCAGGACGTAGACGAGGTTGGCGCCTGCGAGATAGATGAGCGCGGACCACCACCATCCCACCTGGATGCCCAGTACGGCTGTGGAATCACCGACTTGGCCGGCGGCCTTGCCCAGCGGATCTGGCTTGTCCTGTTGAACCGCACCCGAGACGATAAACAGGACAGAAGCCGCTATAGATGTGAAACCCCCCAGAATAAGTGAGCAGCGGGCGGCAAGCGATGATCGAAGTACCGCCTCGGTGTCGGAGGCGAAGCCGAACCACGAGGCGGCGACCGCGGGAAGGACCAGGAGTACGGCGGGGATGTCGCTGTCGCGCGCGAGTCTTGTCATCTCGGCGACGCCGACCGCGCCGATCAGCAGGAAGGAGGTCACCGCCGTGATGGCCGCGCTGGCCAGCGTGCCCGGCGGCACCTCCCCGAAGGAGGCGGTGAGCCTGATGTTCTGCTGCTGCAGGCCGGCGAACCCGCGCATGTAGAGGTGGGCGTAGTGCTGCCCCCGCTTGCGGAGGAGCTGGAAGTAGGGCTCGTTGTCGCTGGCGGGCCTCACGTGGGCGCAGCCCCCGGAGCCGTCCGTCTCGACCTCCGATCTGCTCAGCTTCTGGCCGCACTCCGCGCAGCGGAGCGTCTGCTCCATCAGATACTGCGACTCCGGGGCCCTGACCTGCAGGTGATAGGACTGGGAGTTGTGCGCCATACCCGGGGACATCTGCACCGTCACCGGGCGCAGGCCCAGCATCAGCCGGAGCCAGTGACGGAGCCGTTTGGACTTGTTCGGCGGGATGGTCGTCCGGCTGTAGGAGATCTGCAGGCGCCGGGGGCCGGGCATCTCCGGCACGACCGCGACCACGGGGAAGGCCTGGGCGAGGGTTCTGAGAAACTCCCGGAGCCAGGTGACGGTCTGCGCCTCGTCGTCGCCCTTTCCGGTGATGCCGATGTGGGCGAGACCCGCCTGGATGGTTCTCTCGGTTGTTTTGAGGGAGGGGGTCGTGTTGCCGCATATCAGCATGAGGAAGAGGGCCTCGGCCGTGTCGATCCCCTCCGAGGCCGCGCCCGCCCCGCGGTCGTTCTCCCGCAGGGCCGCCTGGATGAGGAAGTGCAGTGACGAGGAGATGAGCTGGATCGTTTCCTCGTAGCAGAGGATGTCGAGATCTCGGCCCTCTCGGTCCCGCACATGGAAATTATCGATCATTTCCTTCTTGGGGCAGTTCAGTATGGGCACGTATATCTCTGAATTGCCGGCGTCCTCGTCGCCGGACCGGCCGCCGTCTCTGTTCTCGGTGACCTCTCTGCGCTCCCAGGAGGCGTCCAGCAGGGCATCCGACAGGGAAAGCTCCACCCTGACGTCCTGAACGATTACGCGGCCTTCGAGGGAGACGGTCTCCACCGTGCGCATCCGCGACTTCTCCGGCTGGAGGACCAGCGAGACGAACATCGGCAGGGAGATCATCTTGTCCGACAGCGCCGCCTCGGCGCGGAGGTCGAAGACCCGCTGCAGGTCCGGGATGCTCATGTCCAGCGCGGACATGCCGCTGCCGTCGGCGGTGGAGGGCACCAGGGGGGTCGCGCGTCTTCTGTACCGGTAGTTGATCACAAAGACGATCAGCGTTGTGAACGCCACCCAGGCGAGGGCCAGCGGGGGGCGCGGATGAAAGATCGACTGTGGCCCGGACGCCGCGAGAAAGGGCGACTGCCAGGGCAGCCGAAAGAAGGCCAGCCAGCCCAGTATCGCGGACACGAACCCTGCCGAGAGCGAGAAGATCCTGTGCCAGCTCATTGGATGATTGCGCAACCTCTCCGGTCTCATGCGAGCGGTTCCGTCTCGCTTACCATGGAGAAATCGCTTCAATGGCACTCCCGGTTTACCGGCTGGGGCGCCGGAGTGTCTTCTTAATGAAATTGAGACCGGAAGGCAAGGTGAATCTCTAATCTTCTATGGAAGATGCGAATTTAACCGGTAAACGCCCACAGACTCCTCAAATGTCGCTAAAGCCTACAGTTTTCCCAAACTGGACATGATCTGTGTCGACTCGACAGATGTCGTCGGCTCCGGAGTGGCCTGACGGAGCGGAGGCGTTTCCGCCGAGGAAAGACCGGGAGAGATCGAGGAGGGCTGGGAGGACCGGGAGTGCCGGTAGGGAGCGAGGAGGGCCGGGACCGGGGCGAGAGGGCTGGGAAGGGAGCCAGGGGCCGGGGTCGGGGGCGAAACCGGACCGGGGCCCGGTGTGGCGACCCTGAGGGGGGCCGCACCACCTTCGACGGTCTTCGCGCAGCTCACGGCTGTGGCGGCGGCGGAATCCCCCTGGTGCGGGCACTACTCCTCCCCGGATCCTCTCGGGGATCGGTCAGGGGCGACTGGGGATCATTTCGGGTGTTCCATGGCGGGCGCCGTCGTCATGGTTGAGTCATGGGGAGTCAAGTTTTTTCCGGATCCGGGATGATCCTTGCCGGCTACACGGCGATCGGCGCCGGGAGCGTGGCGATGCTGGGCCTGCACGTGATCACCGGTCTCGATCCGGTGCACACCGTGATCAGTGAGTACGCGTTCGAGCCGGACGGCTGGCTGCTGCCCGTCTCCCTGACGTTCTTCGCCGTCGGCGCGGCGGCTTTCGGGGGAGCGCTGGCCCGGCGCGGCCACGACCGCGGGGCCGCGGCGCTGGTCTGCGCCTGGGGACTGTGCATGGTGCTGATCGGGGCCTTCCCCACCGACGAGCCCGGGGTGCCGCTGTCCATGTCGGGGGGCATCCACCGGTACGCGGCCTTCGCGGCCTTCCTGATGATGCCGGTGGCGGGCCTGATCCTGGCGGGGCGCCACGCCACCGGCCGCCACGCCCGGTTGATGCGCCTGCTGAGCCTGGCCTCGCTGGGCGTGCTGCTCCTGGTGGTGATCCCCTACGTCGTGCGGATGTTCGGGGTCGAGCTGACCAACGACGACATCCCTGCCGGAGTGGCCCAGCGGTTGGTGGTGGGCTTCGAGGTGGCGCTGCTGGCACTGCTCGGCCTGGCGCTGGCGGCCCGGCGTGGCGGCGACCACGCCGCCCGCCCGCGCCCCTCCGCCTCCGGTGCGTGCCGTCCGCACGGGACCATCCCGCACGGGAGAGCCACCCGGGCCGGAGACCTCACCCCGGTGGGACGGCTCTCACCGGGCTCGTCGCTCTCACCAAGACCGTAGCTGCGTGGCCCATTCTGCGGAGAAGACCGGATTTGTCGTTCGGCTGCCGTACGCTCCCCGAAAATCGATCAACGGAGAGGTGTGGCATGGCGGCGCGGAGCACGTACCTGGAGCTGTCCGAGGATGGCGGCGGCTCCCACAAGTTCTATGAGGTCGTGCACGACGTGCTGCAGGTGACGATTACCTATGGCCGGATCGGTGAGCAGGGCCAGTCCAAGATCTCGGCCTTCGCCAGCGAGGAGAAGGCCGCGGCCGTGGCGGCGAAGAAGATCGGGGAGAAGGTCCGCAAGGGATACGCCCCGGCGGTCCGCGGAATGCGCCAGCGCCGCGCGGTCACCCGGCGCAGCGTGGAGAGTGTCCGCTCCACCGCCACCCAGGCGCCGGTGCTCTGGCGCTTCGCCAGCGGCGCGGCGGCGTTCGGCATCTTCGTCGACTCCGAGCGCTGCTGGGTCGGCAACCAGAACGGCGACGTCTACACCGTCACCCACGGGGGCACCGTCACCGGCCGGTTCCGGCTGCCCGACGGTGTGAAGTGCATCGTCGCCGACGACTTCTGGATCTACGCGGGGGCCGACGACGGCAAGGTCTACGACCTCAGCGGGAAGGTGCCCCGGCTCGCCTACGAGATCGCCGAGGATGTCGATATCTACTGGCTGGACATCCACGACGGAGTGCTGGGCGTCTCCGACCGGGCCGGACGGATCACCACCATCGACCACGAGGACGAGTTCCAGTGGGCACGCAAGGGCCGGGGCGACTCGGCCTGGATGGTCCGCTGCGACGACGAGGCCGTCTACCACGGCCACTCCACCGGCGTGGCCCGGTACGACGCCGCCGACGGCGCTCCGGTCTGGGAGGCCGGCCTGGCCGGTGCGGTGCTCTTCGGCTGGCAGGAGGCCGGGTCGGTCTACGCCGGCACCTCACGCGGTGCCGTGCACCGGCTCCGCAAGTCCGACGGCGCGACCGAGGCCGTCTACCGCTGCGACGCCACCGTCTTCTCCTGCGCCACCGCCCCCGACGGCCGCTACGTCTTCGCCGGGGACAACCACTCCTCGATCTACTGCTTCGACCAGAGCGGCGAGCGCCTGTGGAAACTGGCCACCGGCTGCGGCTCGGCCTTCTCCATGCAGCATCTCGACGACCGCCTCTACATCGTCACCACCGACGGCACCCTGGCCTGCATCGACGCCACGGAGGAGGCGATCAGGGCGGCCCAGGCGGGTACGGTTCCCGAGCCGGTGGACGTCAAGGCGGCGGCCGGCCTGGCCGCGGTGGAGCCCGCCGCGGCGCTGGAGACGGTGGTGCTGGACGCCGTCTCCACCATCGGTGGCGGCGTGGTCGTGGAGTGCTTCCGGGAGGGTGACCGGCTCCGGGTGCGGGTGGTCAGCGAGGGCTACGACCCGCGCTGGAACGTGCAGTTCCCCAAGGGGGTGCGCGAGGCGGGGGTCCGGTATCTCGTGGAGGGCGTCCGCAGCTCCGGGCGCGGCGGCTTCTACCGCGCCTACGGCGACATCAGGCGCCTGCTCTGAAGAGAGCCGTACGGCCCCGCCACCCGGTGCGCGGGCGGCGGGGCCGTACGGTGTCCAGCGATCCGTCAGGGGCCCGGCGGGGGAACCCGGCCCGGCGGCGGACGTCCACCGGGTGACAACCCGTCAACGCCCGGCGCCGTACCGCCCGGTGCCGTACCAACGGGTGCCGTACTAACGGGTGCCGCCGGAGCCGTCGAGTCCGGCACGGCGCAGCGCGTCGGCCATCGCGCCGCCCGGCGCGCCGCCCTGCCGTCCGCCACGGCCGCCCTGCTGCTGCCGGTCCCCGCGTCCCCGCTGTTGCCGGCCTTCGCCTCCCCGCCGGTCTTCGCCTCCTTGCCTGCCCTCGCCACCCTGCTGACCTTCTCGCCTCTGCCGGCCGTCACGCCGTTCGCCGCCGGTCTGGTCGCGGCGGCCGGAGCCCTTCGCGGGCTCGTCCTCCAGCCGGAGGGTGAGCGAGATGCGCTTGCGGGGGATGTCGATGTCGAGCACCTTTACCCGGACGATGTCACCGGGCTTGACCACCTCGCGCGGATCCCTGACGAAGGTGTGCGACAGCGCCGAGACGTGCACCAGGCCGTCCTGATGCACGCCGACGTCGACGAACGCCCCGAAGGCCGCGACGTTGGTGACCACCCCCTCAAGCAGCATGCCGGGCGTGAGGTCGGAGATCTTCTCCACGCCCTCCTTGAAGGTCGCGGTCTTGAAGGCCGGGCGTGGGTCGCGGCCGGGTTTCTCCAGCTCGGACAGGATGTCGGTGACGGTCGGCAGGCCGAAGGTGTCGTCGGTGAAGTCCTGGGGGCGCAGGGACCGCAGCACCGAGCCGTTGCCGATCAGGTTCGGGAGATCGGCGCCGGTGGTCCGCAGGATCCGGCGCACCACGGGGTAGGACTCGGGGTGCACGCTGGAGGCGTCAAGCGGGTCGTCCCCGCCGGGGATGCGCAGGAAGCCCGCGCACTGCTCGAACGCCTTGGGGCCGAGCCTGGCGACGTCCTTGAGCGCTCTGCGGGAGCGGAACGGGCCGTTGGCGTCGCGGTGGTGGACGATGTTCTCCGCGAGGCCGGCGCCGATGCCGGAGACCCGGGTCAGCAGCGGCGCCGAGGCGGTGTTGACGTCCACGCCGACCGCGTTCACGCAGTCCTCGACCACCGCGTCGAGCGAGCGGGAGAGCCTGCTCTCGGCGAGGTCGTGCTGGTACTGGCCGACGCCGATCGACTTTGGGTCGATCTTGACGAGCTCGGCCAGCGGGTCCTGGAGGCGGCGCGCGATGGAGACGGCCCCGCGCAGCGAAACGTCCAGGCCGGGGAGCTCCTGGGAGGCGAAGGCGGAGGCGGAGTAGACCGACGCCCCGGCCTCCGACACCACGATCTTGGTCAGCCCGGGGACCAGTTTCACCAGCTCGCCCGCGAGCCTGTCGGTCTCCCGTGAGGCGGTGCCGTTGCCGATCGAGACCAGCTCCACGTTGTGCGCCCTGGCGAGCGTGGCCAGCGTGGCCAGCGACTCGTCCCAGCGGCGGCGCGGCTCGTGGGGGTAGATCGTGTCGGTGGCCAGGACCTTGCCGGTGGCGTCCACCACGGCGACCTTCACGCCGGTGCGCAGGCCGGGGTCCAGCCCCATGGTGGCGCGGCTTCCCGCGGGGGCCGCGAGCAGCAGGTCGCGCAGGTTGGCGGCGAACACGCGCACCGCCTCGTCCTCGGCCGCCTGCCACATGCGCATCCGCAGGTCGATGCCGAGATGGACGAGGATGCGGGTGCGCCAGGCCCAGCGGACCGTGTCCGTCAGCCACCTGTCGGCGGGGCGCCCCCGGTCCGAGACGCCGAACCGGTGCGCGATGCTTCCCTCGTAACCGCCTGTGGGCTCGGTCTCCGGCTCCAGGGTCAGCGTGAGGATCTCCTCCTTCTCCCCCCGGAACATCGCCAGGATCCGGTGGGAGGGCAGCTTGGTGAACGGCTCGGCGAAGTCGAAGTAGTCGGAGAACTTGGCCCCCTCCTCCTCCTTGCCCTCGCGGACGGCGGCGACCAGGCGGCCCTTCGTCCACATGCGCTCGCGCAGCTCCCCGACCAGGTCGGCGTCCTCGCCGAACCGCTCGACGAGGATCGCCCGAGCGCCGTCCAGCGCGGCGGCGGCGTCGGCCACCCCCTCGCCGACGAAGGCCGCCGCGGCGGTCTGCGGGTCGGTCCGCGGGTCGGCGAGCAGGCCGTCGGCGAGGGGTTCGAGCCCGGCCTCCCTGGCGATCTGCGCCTTGGTCCGCCGCTTGGGCTTGTAGGGCAGGTAGATGTCCTCCAGCCGCGCCTTGGAGTCGGCCGCCGCGATCCGCGCTTCGAGGACCTCGTCAAGCCTGCCCTGGCCGCGGATCGACTCCAGGATCGCGGCACGCCGCTCCTCCAGCTCACGCAGGTAGCGCAACCGCTCCTCAAGCGTGCGCAGCTGCGCGTCGTCGAGCGTCTCGGTGGCTTCCTTGCGGTAGCGGGCGATGAAGGGCACCGTGGCCCCGCCGTCGAGCAGCTCCACCGCCGCCCGCACCTGCCGTTCGCGCACACCCAGCTCTTCGGCGATCCGCTGATGAATAGACGTCGTCACGATCTCTCTTCCCTTGTGATGGCAGCCACCAAGCTACCGCGTCGGCTCCTGGCGGGACCGGCCGGAGAGACGGGTCGGGGGAGAGTCCCGCGCCGCGAGTCTCTCCAGCGCCGGTCCGGTGAGGCGATAGGGGACCCACTCGTCCAGCGAGACCGCGCCGAGCGACCGGTAGAACTCGACGGCCGGGGTGTTCCAGTCGAGAACCGACCACTCGAACCTGCCGTAACCGCGCTCCACGCAGACCCGGGCGAGCGCGGCGAGCAGCCGCACGCCGTACCCCCGGCCCCGGTGGTCGGGGTGGACGAAGAGATCCTCCAGGTGGATTCCGTGCCGGCCGAGCCAGGTGGAGTAGGAGACGAACCAGAGGGCGAAGCCCGCGACCTCCTTCCCGTCCTCCCCGGTGGCGGCGATGTGGCAGAACACCGCCGGGCCGGTCCCGAAGAGCGCGTCGTGCAACTGCTCCGCGCTGGTCTCGACCTTCTCCAGCGCCCTCTCGTACTCCGCGAGGCCGCGGATCATGTCAATGATCGCCGGAACGTCCTCCGGCGTTGCGGGACGAATCATGATGGAAGTTTAGGCTGGCCGGAAAGGCGGAGCCCGTCGCGCCCCGGGGACGGCCCCGCCGTGTCTCAGGTACGGGCGAAGCCGAGCAGGGCCACGTCGTCGGGTTTGTCCTGACCGTCGACCAGGGTGAGTACCGCCTCCAGCTGGGCGTCGAGGTCGAGGCCGGCGACCCTCGTCATCTCGGCGCGCAGCCTGCTCATGCCGCTCAGCACGTCCATGGAGCGGTTCTCGATGATGCCGTCGGTGTAGAGGAGCAGCTGGTCGCCGCGGTCCAGGCGGCTCTCCGCCGTGGGGAAGACCATGGCGGGCAGGGCGCCGATCAGCGGGGCGAGCGCGCCGCCGAGGTAGTCGGCCTCCCCGCCCGCCCTGCAGACCAGGACCGGCGGGTGACCCGCGCTGGCGTATCGCAGCCACCCCGTGGACAGCGAGAGCCGCACGCACAGGACGGTGGCGTGCATGCGGTCGTACCGGCCCGTGGTCATCCGGTTGAGGCGTCCGAGGATCCGGCCGGGATCGGGGTCCTCCAGGGCGTAGGCCCGGAGCGCGTTGCGCATCTGCCCCATGGCGGCGGCGGCCCTGACCCCCTTGCCGACGATGTCGCCGATCACCAGCACCACCTCGTCACCGGAGACCCGGATCACGTCGTACCAGTCGCCGCCGACGCTCGCCTCGCTGTTGCCCGGCAGGTATCGGCCGACGATCCTGGTGCCGTCGATCTCGGGGACCTCGGGGAGCAGGGCGAGCTGCAACGTGGTCGCGACCCGGTGCTCCAGCTCCAGCTGCCGCAGGTTGTGCAGGCGCGCGGAGGTGAGCTGGGCCAGCTGCCGCAGCACCGTGTCGTCGGTGTCGTCGGCATCGCCGGGCGGGCCGATCCGAAGGCCTGACGGTCCGTGGAGATCGGGCGGTCCGGTCTGGAGAGCGCCGCCGGGCGTGGACGGCACCGGGGCGTCCGGGGCGTCCGGGGCGTCCGACAGAAGCCGGCCGTACTGCTCCGCCAGCTCAAGCACCTCGGGCTCCGAGGTCGCCTCGTTGATCGCCAGCGCGGCCTCGGTCAGCCCCCGCAGCCGGCGGTTGTGCCGGGAGCGCAGGGCGGCCAGCCGCAGGACTCCGCGTACCCGGGTGAGCAGCTCGCGTGCGGAGAACGGCTTCACCAGATACTCGTCGGCCCCCGCGACGAGCCCGGCCAGAGACTCCTCCTCACCGGCCCTGGCCGACAGCAGCATGATCGGCACGCTCCGGGTGCCCGCGTTGGCGCGCAGCCTGCGGACCAGCTCCAGACCGTCCGTGCCGGGCATCATCACGTCGGCGACGATCAGGTCGGGGGCCTGCCTCATGGCGGACTCCAGGGCGGAGCCCCCGTCGGCCACCGCCGTCACCGTCCAGTGGGGACTGAGCAGACGGACGAGATAGTCGCGCAGGTCGGCGTTGTCGTCGGCGACGAGGATTCGCCCGGGGGCGGCGCCGCCGGGGGAGACCGCCGGCGAGCCCCCGTCCGCCGTGCCGCGCCCGGCCCCCTCCTCCAGGCCGGGCAGCCAGGACGCCATCTCGTCCGACCCCTGCTCGTACGGCGTGACGGCCTCACCCAGCTGATCCTGGGGAAGGTGCGCGGAGCCGTACGGCAGGGTGACCGTGAAGGTCGTCCCCCGGCCGAGGAGGCTGTCCACCTCGATCCGGCCGCCGTGCAGGGCGACCAGCTCGCGGACCAGCGCCAGGCCGATGCCCATGCCGTCGTGCCTGCGCGAGGGTGAGCCGGGGATCCGGTGGAAGCGTTCGAAGATGTTCGGGATCTCGTGCTCGGCGATGCCGATCCCGGTGTCGGAGAACGTGACCGTCGCGCAGCCGTCGCCGGGCCGGACACCGACCGTGACGCCGCCGGTGAAGGTGTGCTTCAGAGCGTTGGAGAGCAGGTTGAAGACGACCCTCTCCCACATGCGCCGGTCGATGTGGACCGGCTCGGGCAGCGGTTCCCCCTCCACCCGCAGGGTGAGCCCGGCGCTCTCCAGCGCCGAGCGGAACACACTGGCCAGCTCGCCGGTCTGCGCCGCGAGGTCCGTCCGCTGGTAGTGGGCGCGGGCCCGGCCGGAGCCGGCGCCGGTGAAGTTGAGCACATCGTTGACCAGGGCGAGCAGCCGCAGCGCGTTGCGGCGGGCCGTCCGGAGCACGGCCTGGTGGCCGGGGCCGAGCGCGGGGTCGTCGAGCAGCTCCTCCAGTGGCCCGAGGATCAGGGTGAGCGGGGTGCGCAGCTCGTGGCTGACCGTGGCGAAGAAGGCGGTCTTGGCGCTGTCGAGCTCCGCGAGCGTCCGCGCCTCGCGCCGTTCCCGCTCGTGGGTCCGTGCGGCGGACAGCGCCCGTGACACCCCGGACGCGAGCACCTCGAAGAACTCCTGGTACGGCCCGCCCGGCTGCAGGCGGGGGTTCACCCCGCACACCAGCAGCCCCTGGAGTTCGGTGCCCGAGGTGATGGGCACCGCGACCGCCTGTTCGGAGGCGCCGAAGCGCTCACCGGGGACCGTCGTGACGCCGCCGTCTCCGGCCACGGACCGCAGGAGGTCGTCGTCGGCGGCGATCCGTTCGGGAGCCGCGTCGTGCGGCAGGGCGATCCGCAGATCCCCGTCGTCGTCGAGGAGGTAGACCAGGCTGAAGGGTACGTCGTCGCGCGCGTCGGCGAGGGCCGACACGGTGGCCCTCGCCACGTCCACCCGCGTGGTCATCCCGCTCGTCGCCACGCCGACCAGGCTCAGTGTGCGCATCCTGCGCTCTCCCAGCACCCGGCCGGTCGTCTCGCTGACCAGGCACAGCACCCCGCCGACCGTGCCGTCGGCCAGGTGCACGGGGCCGTAGGAGACGTCGAAGTAGGTCTGCTCCAGAAAGCCGTGCCGTCGCAGGAGGAAGGGGTGGTCCTGGGCCCAGAAGGGTTCTTCGGTGTCGCGCACCCGGTCCAGCAGCGGCTTCAGGACCTCCCAGGTCTCCGACCAGTTCTCCGCGGCGGGCCGGCCGAGCGCGGCCGGATGCTTGGCGCCGATGGTGGGGATGTAGGGGTCGTTGTAGATGGCGATGTACTCCGGGCCCCAGAACAGGACGATCTGGGCGCGAGCCGAGAGCGCGATGTCGACCGCGCTCCGCAGCGGGGCCGACCATCGGCCGATCGGGCCGAGCGGGGTGGCCTCCCAGTCGTGCCGGCGGATGCGCTCGCCCATCTCCCCGCCGCTCACGGGGCCGCCCTTCTGCATCTCACTCCTGGCGTATCAGGTAATGTGACGATACCTGGTCGACGAGCGGATCCCCCGGTGAGGACATGGCCATTCGCCTGGAGAGACGGACGGACCCCGACGGTTCGCGCGTGCTCCTCCTGGCCGGCGACCTCGACCGGGCCGCGGCGCGTCCGCTGGCCGCCGCCCTGAAGGACGAACTCGACCATCCGCCCCGTCGGCTGGTGTTCCAGATGACGCGGGTGTCGTTCTGCGACTCGTCGGGCATCGTCATGCTGCTGGAGGCCCACTCCGAGGCGGCGCGCCTGGGCGCGGAACTCGTCCTCGCCGGTCTCGGCCTGCATCTCCGGGAGCTCTTCCGGATCTCCGCCCTCGACCAGATCGTCCGTGTCGTGGAAGAGTCCCGTGACTGAGGGGGCCCGTGGCGGCGGGCGGAGGGTGTCGTCGTTCCCGATCGCCGGTGATCTCGCCGAGATGCGGCGGCGGACCCGCGAGTTCCTGGCTCCGGCGGTCCTGGACGAGTTCCGGGAGATGAACTTCGTCCTCGCCGTCAGCGAGGCGGCGAACAACGTGCTCGACCACGCCGGCACCGACGGTCTCGTCACCCTGCGGTACGACGACCACCGGGTCGTCGCGGAGGTCCGCGACGAGGCCGGGCTGCTCACCGACGCCGGGACGGGGCTGGTCGCGCCGCCCACCGGGGCCCGCCGGGGCTACGGGCTCTGGCTGATGCGCCAGGTGTGCGACGCTGTGGAGATCCTCCACGACCCCGCCGGATCCACGGTCCGGCTCACGATGCTGCGCCCCTGATCGGCACCGCGTCTCTCCGGGACGTCTCCCGGTCGTGTCTCCTCAGCCGCGCCGCCCGGTCGCGTTTTCCGGGGGTGTTCCGGCGCCCACCCGCGTCCGTTCCCGGTTCCGGTGTCGCGGCGGCCCGGCGGAGACCGGCGCATCAGGTCCGCGGCAGCGGGTCCCCGCGCTCTCCGATGCGGGTCGCGCACCCGCGGATCTGCGCCTCGTCGAACCGCTGTACCCCCGGGAGCTGGATCAGGGCCGCCCGCAGCGCCTCGTAGACCTCCTCGACCGGCCGGCCGCCGTGGGAGGCGGCGACGCGCCGCACCACCTGGGCGGCCCGGCCGTCGAACTCGGGTTCCCTCGTGGCGGCGGCACGCGTGGCCACATCGCGAAGGGCGGCGTTGTCCATCGTGATACGGACGCGAGACATCCTCGGTTCCCCCCGGAATCGGCATAGCCTGTCCGCCCACCCTAGAAGCCGTGAAGTGGCCGGTCACGTACCTGCCGGGGTGTCGCGCGCCGGAGATCCGCGGGGAACGGCCGAGGCCACGGGCGGCCGGGGGAGACCCGGGTGGGCTCAGCGGGGGGCCGGCAGGCTTCCCTGAAAGCCCTGCCGCAGGGATTCGTTCACATCCGGGTCGATCGGGAAGGCCGCGGCCAGCCGGGTCATCTCCAGCAGACGGCCGAGAAACCCGTGGACGCCCGCCAGCCGCAGCCAGCCGTTCTGCTCGTAGGTGCGGCGCAGCGTCGTCAGCAGCGTCCAGACCCCGGTGGAGTCGCAGAAACCCAGCTCCGTCGCGTCGATGATGATGCGGACGCGCCGGCGGGCCAGTAGATCGGAGAGCACTTCCTCAAGCCGCGGGGCCGAGGTCCTGTCCAGGTCGCCGACGAGCGACACCACCGAGAACCGTGGATGGTCGCTCACCGTGACGGAAAGCCGAGTCATGATGCCCCGCTGTCTGCAGCTGTTGAGACAGCGCCCTTATGGGAGCCGTACAGAGACGGAAACCACTCCACCCACCGTACGCCCATGGCTCATGACAGTTCAACGGTGCGGCGGTCGGCCACATGCGGCCATGTCGCCGTCCGCGCGGGAGCCGGGCGGGACCTCCGCGGGCCCGGCGTGCCCGGGGCCGCGGGGTCCGTCTCGGCCCGAGGCGTGTTCTGTGGATCTCCACCCCCGCCGGGATCACCCGGCCGGCACCCCGCTGTCGCCCATAACCCCGTTATGAGCTTCTTCTCCACCTTGCGGGGCGTCCGTCCGGCCGATCTCCGCCACGGCGGAGACCCACAGAACACCCCTAGATGCCGGCCGCGGCGATGTGGTCGGCCGCCGGGTTCCGCCACTCCACCGGGTGGAGATGACAGCCGTGCTCGTCACGGTGATCGGCGTCGGCGTCGTCGAACCACTGCCCGCCGTCCGCGAGGTAGCGGAAGCGGATCGGCTGCTGGGAGGGGACGGTGAGGGTCACCTGGTAGGTGCCGTTCTCCTTGCGCTCCATCGGGTGGGCGTAGGGGTCCCAGCCGTTGAAGTCGCCGACCAGTGAGACCCCGCCGACGGGCCGGTCGAACGGCACGGTGAAGGTGAGCTTGACCTTCCCGTTCTTGGTGGGCTTACCGCGCTTGATCATCGAGATTCTCCTGACATCACTGTCTCCGTGGGCAGCCGGCCGTGATCTCGGTGACGGTGGGACGCGAAGGTCGCGTCGGCTCCGCGAACGCGTGCCTCGCGCAGCGGGCCGCGATCGGGATGCCGGCACCCGGTCACGGCTGGCGGTAACGATCCCCATGGATCGTTACCGCCAGTCATCGCGCCACAACACGGGGTGTCGATTTTTGATCGGGATCTCGTCCGATCTTGACTGAATCGTGATGCTTGACCGGTTCGCGTTGAACCTGGCAATGCAGAGGGATCGTGAGTGACGTCACAGAAGCCCTGAGTGCGGGAAGATCGCTAAAGATGTCCTTGGACGTACCGTCTTCGCCCCATTGCTGCTGATAGGGGACTTCGTCGGCCCGATACGCGGCGGGGCCGCGCCCCTGCCGGGACGCGACCCCGCCGTCACCGCCGCCCGGCTCGGTCAGACTCCGGCACGCGACGGCATCCTGCCCTCGGTGTAGGTCGTCTCGGCCATCTCCTCCCGCCTTTCCCGCCTGCTTTCGAGGGTCTCCTCAATACGCAGGGCGACACCCATCGCGAAGAAGGTGGGTGCCCACTGGCCGATGAAGATCCCCCACCGGTCGGCCCGGTCCGTTCCGGCGTTCTCCATCGACCTCGATGTCAGCCAGGCGGCCAGGGACAGCCCGATGGACGCGACCCCGGCCATGTACATCGTGCCGGATTTTATGCCCATTTTATGGAGCGTATTGATCATTTCATCCCCCCGATGATGGTTCGTTGTTATCGGTACCCTTTCGGCACATATGTAGTCATATGTAATTGAGCGAGGTAATCGCCGCCGAGGTCGGGGGTTCTGTCAGGCGTCCGGGGTGTCGACGCGATCGGGACCGCCGATCCGCCTGAGCAGCTTCTCGCGGCGCCCCTCCAGCTCGTCGGCCAGGGCCTCCTGCTGGTCGGCCATGGCGATCAGTGACGACCGCTCGGCGGCGTCCGTCGGGCCGAGGTCGCCGACCTGTACGCGCAGATCGGCGGCCTCGGTGCGGAGCCTCATCAGATCCGCTTCCACCTGGCGGAGTTCTTCTTGAATGCTCATCCGCTGTCCATACCCGCATCCCACCCGCCGATTCCCGGCGCCGATCCCGGGCTCCCGGAATCCGTGGCCGGCGTCTCCCGTTCCCGATCCGCGGTTCCCGATCTCCGCTTGGGAACCGCGGGACCGTGTGCCCATCTCCGGCGTACGGTGAGATCTCCACTTTGGTGCCCGCTGAAAGGTCTCCGTTGGAGCAAGATCTAATGTCGGGAATGTCTTCTACGCGGGACCGAGGTCGCCAAAGTTGTACGATCCGCGTCTGAAATGTGAAACCGTTGCACCGTCTGAAGGGCGACAGGGAGCGATCATGGGCATACACCATGCCGAAGACGGTGCGACGCGGGACGACGTCCTCGCCCACTCGGGCGGCGGCCCCACCATTCTGCGGATCCTGCTGGGCACCCAGTTGCGGAGGTTGCGCACCGCCAACGGGATCTCCCGGGAGGACGCCGGATACGCCATCCGCGCGTCCCACGCCAAGATCAGCCGCCTGGAGCTGGGGAGGGTCGGGTTCAAGGAACGCGACGTCGCCGACCTGCTCACCCTGTACGGCGTGACCGATCCCGACGACAGGGCGCCGCTGCTCACCCTGGCCCGGCAGGCCAACGCCCCCGGCTGGTGGCACAAGTACGGTGACCTGCTGCCGGGCTGGTTCGAGGTCTACGTGGGCCTGGAGCAGGCGGCCTCGATCGTCCGGACCTACGAGGTCCAGTTCGTCCCGGGTCTCATGCAGAGCCCGGAGTACGCCCGCGCGGTCATCATGCTCGTGCACGGCACCGCGTCCGCCGAGGAGATCGACCGCCGGGTCGCGCTCCGGATGGCCCGGCAGCGGCGCCTGACCAGACCGGAGGCGCAGACCCTGTGGGCCGTGGTGGACGAGGCCGTGCTGCGGCGCTCCATCGGCGGGGAGAAAGTCCTGGCCGCGCAGATCGACCACCTGCTGAAGGTCACCGAGCTGCCCAACATCAGGTTGCAGATCATGCCGTTCCACCGGGGTGGGCACGCGGCGGTGGGCGGCCCCTTCTCCATCCTGCGCTTCCCCGAGCGGGAGCTGCCCGACGTGGTCTACCTGGAGCAGCTCACCAGCGCGCTCTACGTGGACAAACGCGAGGAGACCGACCACTACATGCAGGTCATGAACTGCCTGTGCGTCCAGGCGTACTCGGTCTCCGAGAGCAAGGGCTTCCTGCGCGACCTGCGCAGGGGGTTGCCGGATATGTGACTTTTGTGGGCTCGCGACCTTCGTAAAGGGAGTGAGCCCGGGTTGCGGGTGATCGGCGGTCTCCGCCCCGCTGGTTCGATTGGACCTGAATCGCGTGCTCTCAGCGGCAGGTCTGGGCGTCTTCTCAACGCCGTGAGTCGAACCACCTCAAAGGAGGCCGCGTGGGTGAAGGTTGGAGAATGCTCGATCCGCCGATCGGGCACCGTACGGGAGAACGGCCGGGACGAGGACCGGGCGCCATACCGCGGAGCGACCTGCCGGTGGGCCCGTACCGGAGACCCGAGGGCCGATGACCTCGTCGCTGAACTCCTCGAACTTTCAGAATTCTAGCAATTCCCCTGATTTACCGAATATCCCGGATCTCGGGAATCTTTCAGACGGCAGGCCCCTCCGGGTGGCCGTCGTGGACGACCATCGGCTGATCTGGTCCGCGCTGACGATGGTGCTGCAGCAGGCGGGGCAGCAGATCGTCGCGGTGGCCGCCTCGGTCGACGCGCTGGCGGGCACCCCCGATCCCGACGTCGTCGTGTGCGAACTGCACCTGCCCAGGGGGCCGTCCGGCACCGAGGCCGTCAGGCGGCTCGTGGGCCGCGGGCGGCGGGTGCTCGTCATGTCCGGCACCACCGATCCCGAGACGGTCCTGGACGCCGTCGAGGCCGGGGCCGGGGGGTTCGTGGAGAAGTCGGAGGACCCCGACTGCTTCGTGACGGCGGTGGCCGCGGTGGGGCGGGACGGATTTCACGTGTCGGCCCGCCTGGCCGGCTACCTGCTGGAGGATCTGCGCCGTCGCCCGCTGGCCGTGAACGACCTTGGAGTACGGCACCTGCGGGTGCTCAGGGCGCTCGCGCGCGGCGACACGGCCGAGGAGGTCTGCCGGGATCTGACGGTGAGCCGGGCCGACCTCGCCGAGCTCGTGACGGCGGCGCTCGAAGCCGGTCGCAGGCGGCGCAGGAGATACCGTCCCTCGCCCAGGGAACGGGAGGTGATGACACTCCTGGCGTGTGAGGGCCTGTCCCGCAAGGAGATCGCCGACCGGCTGGGTATCGCCTCCTGGACGGTCACCAGCACCCTGGAGAACCTGCGGGGCAAGTACGTCAGGCTCCACCCCGAGGTGGCCCGGAGCATAAGACCGAGCGCCGCTGCCCTGCTCTGGGCGATGAAGCTGCGACTGTGCGAGCGGGCGTCGGCCGGGTGACCGTCTCCGGGGCCGCGTGGCGGGCGGCCCCGGTCAGGCCACCCGGCCCCCGGCCCCCCGCCACCCCGGTGAGATCGAGACCGGGGTGGCGGGGCCTGGCAGGCCGGGCCGTTCGCGCCCGCCGGCGCGGAGACGGGCCGTGCCCGCACGGTGTCGTGCTCCGGTGGGGAAGCGCGACACCGCGGTGCCAGGAGGAGGACGGTGCCGTATCCGTCCCATGCAAAACGGGTACGGCACCGCCGGGTATGGCGGCCTGGTCAGCCTCTGAGCAACGAGACGCCCCAGGCGGACAGGGCGCGGCGGATCGGCTCGTGGATCATGCCGCAGCCGACGTCCGTCCCACCGCTCAGGATTCCGTGGGCGTAGTTGCCGTAGAAGACACCGCTGCCGCTGTCACCGGGGCCGTCGCAGGCGTCGCTCCAGGTCATGCCGGCGAGTGTCCGGTTCGGGTAGGAGACTGTGGAGTTGACCTCGCTGACGATGCCGCAGGTGTAGCCGGTGGTGGAGCCCTGCTTGCAGACGTAGGAGCCGACGTAGTCGGCCTCGGTGCCGCGGACGGGGGTCTGGTAGAGCACCCAGCCGCGGGGCCGCCACCAGCTCGGGTCGTCGACGGAGACGATCGCGGAGTCGCCGTACCAGCCGAAGGTGTAGTCGGCGACGCTGCCGACGTTCTGGTAGCCGTAACTGTAGGTCGAGACGTCCCACCAGGCGCCCAGTTCGGCGCAGTGACCGGCGGTGAGCATGTAGTAGGAGCTTCCCGAGTAGGTCATGAAGGCGCTGGTGCACCGGGCGTTGCCGCCGAAGATCGCCAGACCGGAGCGGAGTGGCGGGTCACAGGCGTAGTCGTCGTAGCAGTAGAGCTTCACCGACCGGTGCGCGTAGGTGGAGACGGTCACGGCGCTGCCGAAGGTGGTTTTCGCCCAGCGGATGACCTCCTGTTGCGCGGGCGTCGGTTTCGAGCCCTCCAGGCTGCTCAGCCTCACCACGTTGTCCGGTGTGACGATGCCGGTCTGCAGGCCGCTGTCGGCGCCCTTGTTGACCTCGGCCACCCGCTTCGCCAGCTCGGTCGTGACCTGCTGAAGGTGCGCGAAGCTGTGGCGGACCGGCACGCTGACGGTGTCGGCCGCGCCGGCCGCCAGCGCGGCCGACCTCACCTGGTTCGCCGCGCCGGTCTCCGTGACGCCGACGGTGAGCTTGCCGCCGTTCCGCTGGTCGATCCAGGCGCCGCCGAACGTCGTGCCGAGGTTCTCGCTCATCGTGTCGGCCAGCTTCGTCAGCGCCGGCTGGCGGTCGGCGCGGCGCCGCGCCTCGGTGAGCGAGATGTTGAAGTCTTTCGCGATCTTTCCGGTGAGCGCCTGCTCCTGGGCCCGCTGGGCCTGGGCCTGCTTGGCCTGCTCCTGGGCCTGCTTGGTCTCCGTGGTCGGGGCCGGTGAGGCCGGGGGGGAGGAGGGGACGCCGGGGTCCTCCGAGCCGCCGGCCAGGGCGGGCGCCGGACTTGAGAACGCGATCAGCGTGGCGGCCATGGTGAGGGCCATGGCGATGGGTCTTGTCTTCGCCTTAAGCATCGAGTTGCCTCCTGTGTGGGGGGTGAGGAACTGCCGCGAGGCTGCCCACAGTTCCGTGCAATATAAAATTGCAATGTAAAGCGTAAAATACTATGAGTAAAGAGTCAGAGTCCGAAATGGGTGGAGTCAGAAGGCCGGAAGCCCGGACCCGGCCGCCCCCGGGCCTGATCGTGCCCGGGCCCGGCCGCCCCTGGACCTGGTCGTCTCCGGGCACGCCGACCCGGGATCGTCACCAGGTCGGCCGTCTCCGCCCGCGCTCAACGCCGCCCGCGCTCGACCGGGTGCTCCGGCGGGCATGGTGATCGGCGGACGGGTCGACGCGCGTCCGCCGTGGGCGGGCCCCTCAGGTCCAGCTGCGGACGTGGCCGAGGTGACGCCGCATGCTCTCCTCGGCCTTTCCGGCGTCACCTCTGACCAGCGCGTCCAGGAGCCTGCCGTGCTCAAGGGCGCAGGCGACCAGCTCGGCCCGTTCCGGTGGCTTCGCCAGGCCGTACAGCCGTGAGCGGTTGCACAGGTCGTGGGCCATCTGGACCAGCATCCGGTTGCCGTTGAGCGTGAGCAACTGGGTGTGGAAGCGGCGGTCGGCGTCCAGATAGCGAGACACGTCGCCCTTCACGGCCTCGGTCATGACCTCGTCCGCCAGGGCCCGGAGTGTTCCGGTCGCCTCGTCGGTGATGGAGCCGGCCAGTCTGCCGACCGCCGGCACCTCGATGAGCTCACGCATCTCGATGAGCTCGTCGAGGTCACGGGTGGACAGTGGCACCACCCGGAAACCTCGATAGCGGATGGCCTCGATCAGCCCGTCGTTCACTAAATCGATCATGGCCTCGCGGACCGGCGTAGCGGACACTCCGAACTGCTCGGCCAGCGCGGGGGCGGAATAGATCACGCCCGGCCGCATTTTCCCTGTGACCAGGGCAGCTCGAAGTGCATCGGCGACCTGCCTCCGAAGGCTGTGTCGCCCTCCGATATTCGGCAGGCCGACCAACTCGTCGGCGAGCGCGCTCATAGGACCCCTCCCAACACGCACTGCTAGCGTACCGTTCTCAGCCTGGTCGTTCACCGTCGGCTCGGTTGTTTCGAGCGCGACCCTGTGTGCCAGGTGACATCGTTTCCGTGATCGGACCGTCAATTGAGCGGATGCACCTCGGGATGTGTGTTCCACCACCGGCTGAAAACCGGGTTGTCGTCCACGTGATCGGAGAAGGCCCCGGCCAGGCCGCGGTAGAGCGCCGTGGCCCCCTCGTTGCTCAGCCGGTCCCGGCGCCAGGCCATGACCAGCCGGGCGACCTGGGGTTCCCCGGCGAGGGGGCGGACCACAGTGCCGGGTGGCGGGGGCCAGGAGGGGTCCACCAGGCGCACTCCGTGCCCGTCGGCGACCAGCGGCCGGGCCGCGCCGCTGGGGGCCTCGTAGAGCACTCTGGGCTCGAAGCCCGCCGTACGGCAGGACGCCCGGAGCGCGGCCAGTGATCCGTCGTCCGCGCCCGGCGGGCTGATCCAGGCGTCGTCCTTCAGGTCGGCCAGACTGATCTCCTCGTGCTCCGCCAGCGGATGGGCCGCCGACAGGGCGATGAATATCGGATATCGGGGGATCAGGGTCCGGCTGACGACCGGGGCCACCAGCGTGACGTCGAACCCCTCGATGATGCCCAGCAGCGCCGCGTCGAGGTGGCCGTGGGTGAGCGCCTCGGCCAGCAGCACCGTGGACGGTTCGATGCGGAGCGAGATCTCCCGGCCGGGCAGCGTCTCGCTGACCCGGCCGACGATGCTCCCCACGCAGGCCAGATGCACGCAGCCCAGGCGTAGGACCCCGGTGGGGCCCGAGGGCATGCGCATGTCGCCGAAGAGCGCGTCGACCTCCGACAGGACGATCCGGGCACGGGCGATGACCTGGCGTCCCAAGGGGGTCGGCTCCACTCCGGAGCGGCTGCGGACGAAGAGCGCTCCGCCGACGAGGCTCTCGACTCGATGGAGCTGGTTGGTTATGGCCGGCTGGGACAGGCCCATCCGGGCCGCAGCCCGTGTGACGCTGCCCGTCTCCGCGATTGCGCAGATCATGCGGAGGTGCCTGGTATCGAGGTCCATAACCAAGGATTATGCGACAAGTAATGACCAACAGCCGGGTCTTGAGAGCAAACTGCCAGTACCCCTCCCTCCCGGGAAGGCCTTCCCGGGGCCACCCGGCCGTGAATCACGGCCTGCTCGTTGACGAATCCGCGACACGCGCGCGCAGGAGTGCGACGTGACCTTGACTGCTGGGCCAGGCCGCTCGACCCCGTTTCCGGCTCGTTCCTCGGCATCACGCCAATGCTCTCCTCCGAGCCTGGTCGAAGGTGACAACCATGCCTCAAACAACTCAGATAGTCGATGGGTACCTCCCTCTCCTGGCCGGCGGCGGCTTCCCGGCCTGGCCGTTGCCGCTGGACGGGAAGGGTGTAGAGGTCGCGAGGTCGGCCGTGCGAGCCGTGTGCGGCGAGTTCGGCATACCGTCCGACCTGACCTACGACGCGACGGTGATCACGTCTGAACTGGTCACGAACGCGCTCGTGCACGCCTACCAGACGGTACGGGTACGGCCGCTGGTCGGCGGCCCCGAGATCTGGGCCTACCTCAGCCGGCGGGCCCATCCGGAAATCGTGATCAAAGTCTTCGACTCCGCCCCCTGGCGGGGTCCGATTCACCATCCTGCGCTCCGTCCACCGTGGGACGCCCCGAACGGGCGCGGGCTGGAGGTCGTGAACGCGCTGACCGCCGAGTGCGGCGGACGGTGGGGTGTCCATCCGACCCGCGGCCGGATCGGCGCCTGGCCGACGTCCGGCAAGGCGGTGTTCTTCACCCTGCCGATCCCGGACGGCTCCGGCCGGGCCCTTCCGGTGTCGTCCGAGCCGAGGTCCCCCCGGCAGTCGGCGGAGCGGATCCACGCGCTCCTGGGCGCCCGGGGGCTGCGGCCGCAGCTCTCCGCCGACCGGGGGATGGCCGTGATCTGCGCGCGTCCCGGGGTCCACGTATGGGTCCGTGAGGACTCGCTCTCCTACCGTCTTCCGGGACGGGAGGTCGTCCGGCATCCGTGCTTCGACGAGATCGAGGTCGTCGAGCGGGTGGTCCGCCACTGCGAGGAGTTCGCCGAGGTGAACGGCGTCGTCGGCCCACCACCGCCCTTGGACGTACTGCTCTGATATCGACTCTGAGGCGACCGCACCGCGGTCGCCTCTTTTTATTTGTGGACCGTTGTAAATTCTTTTTATTTATGGACCGCTGTAAAAAAGAGATACCCGATCCATAGCGAAGAATTATGTAGTAATTTATGAGCGTGGACCGAGTCCCGCCGTAAGAATTCGGGCAGAAGGGTCCCTTCTCGATCCTCCGGGTGTGAAGCCCCCGGAGGCAGCGCGACTCCCGCCGACTTACCGACGGAGCCGCCGGCCTTATCCAGATTGGTTTCGGTTACTCCAACCAACCTCATGTCCGTTCATGGATTCCCCCCGGAGGTTGCACGTGAAAATCGCACCGTCTCGCCGCGAGTTAGGAAGCCGCACGTCGGCTCTGCTCGCACTCACCATGGGTCTGGGACTTGTCTTCCAGACCCTGGTGGTTTCGCCGGCGAATGCAGTTCCGAAGCCTCCGCCCGTCAAGATACGTTCCGCTGAGGACGGGTCGAAGCACGTTCAGAAGACCCCGCTCGCGACCAAGGAGCGGCCGCCGATGTCCGCGTCCAAGGACGCGCTGCGCCACGACTACGACGAGCCCCAGGCTGCGACGAAGCACCCCAAGCCGTCGATGATGAAAAAGGGCAAGGCCGCGGGCAAGACCACGGCCAAGGCCGCTGTGTGTAGTCCGAGCGACTTCACCAGCCGCTCCGGCAGCGCCCTGGTCCAGCAGATCAAGGCCTCGACGACCGACTGTGTCAACAGCCTGTTCAGCCTGACCGGCACCGACGCCTCCGGCGCCTTCCGCGAGTCCCAGATGACCGCGGTCGCCTACGCGCTGCGCGACAACGGCGCGAACTACACCGGAGACAACAGCGCGAGCACCGCTCAGCTGACGCTGTACCTGCGCGCGGGCTACTACGTGCACTGGTACGACACCAGTGTGGGCACCTACGGGCCCGCGCTGAAGACGGCGATTCAGTCCGGCCTCGACTCGTTCTTCGGAAACCCCAAGGCCTTCACGGTGAGCAACGCCAACGGTGAGGTTCTCGCCGAGGCGATCACCCTTATCGACAGCGCCGAGGAGAACGACCGATACCTCGACGTGATCAAGCGGATGCTCACCGACTACAACAGCTCGTATGACGCGTCATGGTGGATGCTGAACGCGGTCAACAACGTTTACACGGTGCTTTTCCGCGGTCACCAGGTTCCGGCGTTCGTCACCAAGGTGCAGAGCGACCCGAGCATTCTCACCACCCTTAACTCCTTCGCGGTCAATCACATCAGCCTGCTCACCACCGACCGCAGCTACCTGGCCTCCAACGCGGGCCGTGAGCTCTCCCGCTTCCTTCAGCACTCCACGCTGCTGACCCAGGTCAGGCCGAAGGTCAAGGACCTGCTCACGCGGAGCAGCATCACCGGCCCCACCGCCTCGCTCTGGGTCGGCGTGGCCGAGATGACGGACTCCTTCGACAAGGCCAACTGCACCTATTACGACACCTGTAACCTGCAGGAGCGCCTCGCGGCCAGCGTCCTGACCGTCAACTACACCTGCAGCGCCAGCATCAAGATCCGCGCTCAGGACATGAACTCCAGCGAGCTGGCCGACAGCTGCCGGAGCCTCACCAGCCAGGACGCCTACTTCCACAACAAGGTCAACGACGGTGGCCGTCCGGTCGCGAACGACAACAACACGACCATCGAGGTCTGCGTCTTCAACTCAAGCACCGACTACCAGACCTATGCCGGTGCGATGTTCGGCATCGACACCAACAACGGTGGCATGTACCTGGAGGGCGACCCGGCGGCGGCCGGCAACCAGCCGAGGTTCATCGCCTACGAGGCCGAATGGGTGCGGCCCACCTTTGAGATCTGGAACCTGAACCACGAGTACACGCACTACCTCGACGGCCGGTTCGACATGTACGGCGACTTCGGCGCGGGAATCACCACCCCCACCATCTGGTGGATCGAGGGCTTCGCCGAGTACATCTCCTACTCCTACCGCGGGGTCAACTACGACGCGGCCATCACCGAGGCGGCCAAGCGGACCTACGCGCTCAGCACGCTGTGGGACACCACCTACTCCCACGACACCACCCGCATCTACCGCTGGGGCTACCTGGCGGTGCGGTACATGTTCGAGAAGCACCCCTCGGACGTCGCCACGGTCCTTGGCTACTACCGGAGCGGCAACTGGAACGCCGCCCGCTCCTTCCTGACCAGCACGGTCGGCAGCCGCTACGACAGCGACTGGTACACCTGGCTGGCGGCGTGCGCGGCGGGCTCCTGCACCGGCGGTGGCGGCGGTGGCGGCGGCAACCAGGCGCCGACCGCGGGCTTCACGTTCAGCTCCAACGGCCTCGCCGTGAACTTCACCGACGGCTCCAGCGACTCCGACGGGACGATCGCGTCCCGTCAGTGGAACTTCGGTGACGGCGCGACCTCGACCTCGGCCAACCCCGCGCACACCTACAGCGCCGAGGGCACCTACTCGGTGAAGCTGACCGTCACCGACGACGGCGGCGCGACCGGCACGACCACGCAGCAGGTCACGGTGTCGACCGGTGGCGGATCCACCACCCCCGAGTGCACCGGCGGCGACGTCCGTCAGCTCGGTCAGAACTGCCAGCGCAGCAACCTGTCGGCGACCGCCGGCAACTACTACTACCTCTACCTCGCCGTTCCGGCGGGCACCCAGAGGCTGACGGTCACCTCCTCGGGCGGCACCGGAAACGCCGACCTCTACTACAGCAACTCCACCTGGGCGACCACCTCGGCCTACACCCAGCGTTCCACGGGTGCCACGAACGCCGAGACCCTGACCATCAACAGCCCCGCCGCCGGGTACGCCTACATCACCCTGCACGCGAAGCAGGCCTTCAGCGGAGTCACGGTCAAGGTTCAGTAACCGACACACCGTAACCGGTCAGACAGAAGGCCGCCGGGGCCGGACCACATGGTCCGGCCCCGGTTTCGTCGTCGCCGCCGGTACGCGCGTCCGTGCGGAGATCAGAGTTCGGGCTCGCCGTCCTCGACACGGTAGGTCTTGGTCCACGTGGCACCACACTGGCAGCGGGACAGTTCGGCCAGCTCGCCCATTTCGGTTACGGCCAGACCATGACTGAGACGGATGTGAACATGGTTGCTCATGGTGGATCGACTTCCATGTGATCGTTCATCGCCCCGGCTGGGCGGCGGATGCGGATTCCCTGGCGTCCGGCGGGGCGGCGATTACGCCACCGGCCCCGCCTCGATGAAAATTTTCCTCATCGTCACCCAAAATATGTGATGACAGGACAAACATATCCCAAACCCCCAAAGAAGACATAGAGCTACATAAGAGGACGTAAGGGGTGTCGTCGGGGTCACGTCGGATCCCGTGCCGTACGGCCCGCCGGCCGGTGGGCACATCGGCTGAATCAGAGATCACACGTCGACCGGTACGGCAGGGACGGCAGGTAGGCCGCCCACTCCTGCCGGGTGAGGTCGCGGCCGACGGTCCGGCAGGTGTGCGCCGTCGCGGCGCGCGGGTCAAGAGGCCAGTGGATGATCCGGCCGTCCGCGCCGCCGGAGACGAGCGTGCCGTCGGCGGCGAAGGCGAGCCCCCGGACGCGGGAGGTGTGCCCGGTGAGGGTCGCGACGCGGCGCCGGGCGCCGACGTCCCAGACCATGACGGTGTGGTCGTCACCGGCGGAGGCGACGAGCCTGCCGTCCCCGCTGAAGGCGAGGGCCTGGACGGCGGAGGTGTGCCCGCTCAGCGTGGAGATCTCCGCGTGCGTCCCGGCGTCCCAGAGCTTGATCGTACGGCTGTCGCCCGCGGTGGCGATCAGCCTCCCATCGGGGCTGAGAGCGATGTCCTGGACCCCGCCCTGGCCGGTGGCCATCCCGTCCAGCCGCTTGCCGGTGGAGACCTCCGTCGTGATGAGGAAGCCGGCCGGGCTGATCGACAGGATGCGGCGCCCGTCCCCGCTGAAGACCTGCGCGGTGGCGATGAGGCCCGGTTGCTCTATCTTGAGCGCGACGGGCGCCGCGAGGTCGTCGAGGTCCCAGAGGAAGGTGCCCAGCCCCGCGGCCGTGAGGAAACGCCCGCCCGGGTCGAAGGTCACATCGGTGGAGGCGCCCTGACCCCGGTAGATGAGAGGCGCCGTCGCGTGCCTCCGGCTCCGGACGTCCCAGACGGTGACGGTGTGGTTGCGGGTCACCGCCGCCAGCAGGAGCCCGTCCGGGCTGAAGGCGACGGCCTGGACCACGTCCGGATGCCCGGCGAGCAGGGCGACCGGCCTGCCCTGGGCGTCCCAGAGCCGCACGGTTCCGTCGGCTCCCGCCGAGGCGACGGTCCGCCCGTCCGGGCTGACCTTGATGTCGTTGACCGGTGCGCTGTGCCCGGTGAACGGCGGGGGCACGCGGCGCAGCGAGACGGTGCCGCCGAGTCCCGCGGTGGCGAGGATCGCGCCGTCCCCGCTGAGCGCGAGCGAGGTCGTCTCGGTGCGTCCCCGATCCTGGTAGACCTGGACGGGCTCGTCGCGGTCGAGATCCCAGACGGTGACCTCCCCGTTCTCGTCGGCCACCGCCACCTGCGAGCCCACCAGGGCGGAGGCCGTCCAGGCGTACGAGCCGCGCAGGTCGGGTCTGGAGAGCCGGACCGGCCGGTCGCGTTCGAGGTTCCACAGGTCGACGCCGCGCGCGTCGCCGGAGGTCGTGAGGTGGCGCCCGGCCGGGCCGAAGGCGAGTGTGCGGGTCCCCGGCGCGGGCACGGTGACGAGCCTCCGTCCGGTGGCCGCGTCCCAGATGACGGGCCGGTGGGTCTCGTCGGCCGAGGCGAGGACCCCGCCGTCGGGGCTGAAGGCCAGGGAGGTGACGGGGGAGGAGCGCTCGCGCAGGATCCGGCGGCGGCCGGTGGACAGGTCGTGCAGGGCGATGCCGCCCCCGCCGGCGCCGGTCGCGACCTTCGTGCCGTCCCGGCTGAGGGCCATGGCCGGGGTGAGACCGGTCTCGGTCAGCCGGGTCACCCGCCTGCGGGTGGGCACGTCCCACAGCACGACGGATCCGGATCCGGACTTCGAGTCGACGAACGCCCCGGCCAGCAGTCTTCCGTCGCCGCTGAACGCCACGGCCCTGGCGAGGCCCGGCTCACCCTCCAGGGTGGCGGTCCGGGTGCCGCGCACCGGATCCCACAGGGCGATCGTTCCCCTGCTGTGCGCGGAGGCCAGCAGTGAGTGGTCGGGGTTGAACGCGATGTCGTAGGCGGTGGGACCGCCGACGTTGAGGTCCACCCTCGGGCGGGCGGTGGCGGCGCTGAGGAGGGCCCCGAGCGTCTCCTCACCGGGAGAGAGGCGGTAGGCCTCGACCGCGAGCAGCCCCGCCAGCCGGGGATCGTTCGAGAGCAGCGATCTGGCCTGCAGGGCCAGCCGCCCGGCGAAGGCGGCCCGCTCCTGCCGCCCGGCCTCGCCGCTCTGCCGTACGGCCAGCACCCCGCTGACCACGGCCACCACGAGCAGCGCGGCCATGCCGGCGACCAGGCGCTGGAACAGGCGGGTCCGGCGTCTGCCGCGATCGTGCTCGGCCTCCTCCCAGGCGCCGGCCGCCCGCAGGAACGAGCTTTCGAGCCTGTTCGGCTCCTCCGGGTGATCCCCGGCCCAGGCGCGGGCCGCCATCAACTGGGCTCCCCGGTACAGCGCCCCCTGATCGCGGCCCAGCGACTCCCAGGTCTGGGCGGCCTCGGTGAGCCGCCGGTGGACGAAGAGGTTCGCCCGGTCGTCGGTGAGCCAGCGGTGCAGGCGCGGCCAGGCCCGGATCAGCGCCTCGTGGGCGATCTCGACCCTGTCGTCGTCCAGGACGATCAGACGCGCCTCGGCCAGGCGGTGCAGGACCTCGACGGTGACGGCCTCGTCGGACAGGCCGTCGAGCTCGGCCCGCGCGATGGGCCGCCGGGTGTCGTCGGTGCCGTCGCCGAGCGCGGAGAGCCGCAGGAAGATCCGGCGGGCCGTCTGCCTCCGGTCCTCGGTGAGCTCGCCGTAGACCCGCTCGGCCGTCTGGGAGATCGCTCCGCGTACGCCGCCGATCGCGTGGTAGGCGGACATGCCGAGGGTGGTCCCGCTCCTGTGCCGCCAGGTCTCCAGCAGCGCGTGTGAGACGAGAGGCAACGCGCCGGGCTCCGCCGCCGCGTCGGCGAGCACCGTGGTGAGCAGGTCGGGGTCCACGTCGATCCCGGCCAGGGCCGCGGGGCGGGTGACGGTCTCCCGGAGGTCCGCGGCCGACATCGGCCCGACGAGCAGCTGGGCCTCGCCGTCCAGCGCGTCGACCAGGCCGGGGTACTGGGTGAGGTGCGCCAGGAAGTCGGCTCGCACCCCGAGCACCACGGTGACGCGGCGGCCGGGGCCGCGGGAGGCGTCGAGCAGCGCGTCGATGAAGCGACCGCGTTCGTCCGCGTCCGCGCAGAGGGTGAACACCTCCTCGAACTGATCCACCACCACCAGCGCCCGGATCTCGCCGGGCTGGGCGGCCAGCGCGGTGCGGACGGCGATGTCCAGCGCGGCCGGATCGCGCCACAGCTCCTCCCGCAGCCGGTCGGCGTCCACGCCGGACAACTTCGCCACCTGGCCGGACAACGTCTCCAGGGGGTGCGCGGACGGTGTCATCAGCACGCTCCACCGGCGGCTCCCCTCCGGCAGGCCGCCGAGCAGGCCCGCGCGCAGCAGCGACGACTTCCCGCTTCCCGACGCGCCGAAGACGCCCACCACGGGCAGTCTCGCGACCTTGTCCGTCAGCCGGTCGATCAGGTGCGAGCGGCCGAAGAACCACCCCGCCTGTTCGGGCTGGAAGGCGGTCAGTCCCTGATAGGGGCAGGGCTCGTCGGTCCGGTCCGCCGGCTCGACGCCGGCCAGGGCCGCCGAGGCGTCGAGCCAGCGAACCCGCCACTCCTCGGGGTCGCCGCCGCACGCCTCGGCGTAGGCCAGCGCCACCTCCAGCGAGGGGAGCCGCTCGCCCTTGGCCGCGTCCGCCAGTGTGCTCGGCGAGTAGTGCGCCCGCTTGGCCAGGTGGCGATAGCCGGGCGTGCCCGCCTGCTCGCGTAGCCGCCGCAGTCGCCAGGCGAAGCGCTGAACGGGGCCGGCCTCGGGATCCACGGGATTCTCCGGGCGACCCACTGCCCACCCCCATTGACCGCGATTGTTTGTCGGGTTTTCCAGCCTGGTGCCGGACAACTATCGCACGGCTAGACATGGCTTCTCGATCCGGAAACATGGTCCGTTGAGAACGGAGCTACTGTGCGCTTTGTCGTCCTTGGTTCGGTAGAGATGTCGCCGGACGGGAGACCGCCGTCCCCGCTCGCCCCGAGGCACCGGGCCGTGCTGGCCTATCTGCTGCTCCACGCCCGGCAGGTGGTTCCGGCCGAGCGGCTCGTCGAGGCGCTGTGGGGAGGCGCGCCGCCGGATACCGCCCGCACGCAGATCCAGGCGTCGATCTCGGCGATCCGCCGCCTGCTCCGCGAGGAGAGGACGGACGAGGTGCTGCTGACCCAGCCCGCCGGATACGTGATCCGCCCGGAACCGGGCTGTCTCGACCTGGACCGGTTCACCGCCCTGACGGCCGAGGCCCGCGCCGAGGAGACGAGAGACCCCGGCGCCTGTGCCCGGCACCTGCGGGCCGCCCTGGATCTGTGGCGGGGATCCGCGCTCGCCGACGTGACCGCCGCCTACGCCGCCGGCACCCGGTTACGGTTGGACGAGCAGCGGCTGGCGGCGTTCGAGCGCCTCGCCGACGCGGAACTCTCCCTGGGCCGGCACGACGAGCTGGCCGGTGAGCTCGCCGCCGTGGTGGAGGCGAACCCGCTGCGCGAGCGGCTCTGCGGGCAGATGATGCTCGCGCTGTACCGCTGCGGCAGGCGGCCCGACGCGCTGCGCGCCGCGCGCGACCTGCGCGACGCCCTCGCCGACCAGCAGGGGCTGGACCCGAGCAGGCCGTTCGCCGACCTTGAGCTGGCGATCCTGCGCGGCGATCCCGCCCTGGACCACCGTTCGCCGCAGAACGACGCCCCCACCCCCGGCACCGTTTCCGCGCCCGATCTCGATCCCGGCCCCGATCTTGATCCCTGCCCCGGCCCCGGCTCTGTCCCCGGCCTTGGCCCTGGCACCGGCACCGGGCCTGAGCCCGGACGCGGTGCCGTCGCCGACGCGAGACCGGCGCAGCTCCCCGCGGCCACGCAGGACTTCGTCGGCCGGGCGGCCGAGATCGAGTGGCTCGACGAGTCGCTTCCCGGCCCCGGACGGACCGGGGCAGCGGTGACCGTCACCACGATCACCGGGGCCGGCGGGGTCGGAAAGACCGCACTGGCCCTGCACTGGGCGCACCGGGTGCGCGACCGGTTCCCCGGCGGCCAGCTCTACGTCAACCTGCACGGCCACTCGGCCACCCCGCCGGTGCGTCCCGCCGACGCCCTGGCCAGGTTCCTGCGCGCCCTGGGCGTGCCCGCCGACCGGATCCCGGCCGACCCCGAGGAGGCCGCCGACATGTACAGGACACTGACCTGTGACAGGCGGATGCTGATCCTCCTCGACGGTGCCGGCGGCCCCGGCCAGGTCCGCCCCCTGCTGCCCGGCGGCCCCGGCAGTCTCGTCCTCGTCACGGGCCGCGACCGGCTCGGCGGTCTCGTCGCCCGGGACGGCGCCCGGCCGCTGAACCTCGACGTCCTCACCCCCGACGAGGCCACCGCACTCCTGACCCGGATCATCGGCCGCTCCCGGGCGGCGGCCGAGCCGGACGCCGTCGCGGCACTGGCGTACACGTGCGGCCACCTGCCCCTGGCGCTGCGGATCGCCGCCGCCCGCATGACGTCCAGGCCACACTGGACGGTCCGCGACCTGACGGCGAGGCTGGCCGACGAGCGGCGCCGCCTGGACGAGCTGAGCCTGGGGGAGACGCGGATCAGGACCGCCTTCGCGCAGAGCTACCGGGGCCTCGGCCCCGCGGAGGCCACCCTGTTCCGGCGGCTGAGCCTGCTCGGCACCCCCGAGTTCGCCCCCTGGACGGCGGCGGCCGTACTGGACGGTGATCTGGCCTCCGGGCAGGATCTGATCGAGAACCTGGTGGACGCGCAACTCCTGAAGGTGGTCGGGCGCGACGGCGGCGGATGGGCGCGTTACCGCTTCCACGACCTCGTCCGGCTCTTCGCCAGGGAACGCGCGTTCGACGAGGAGCCGGAGACGGAACGGGCCGCCGCGGTCAACCGGGCGCTGGGCCGCCGGCTCGCGCCGGCCGAGGAGGCGCACCGCGGACGGTACGGCGAGGATCTCGCCGCCCCCTCCCCCGCGAGCGGATGCCGCGCGTTGTCCGTTACCGGGGGAACGCGCCCGGCGACGCGGCGATGACCCACGGCCCTCCGCCGTTCAGCACTGCTCGGGCCTGGTCCACTCGTGGTCGTACCTGCCGTGTAACCGCTCGACGAAGCGCACGACACGAGGGCCGTCGAACGTGTCGAGGCGGTCGATCCGCCCCCAGGCGGTCAGGGCCAGGCCGTGCGGCAGTCCGGCGTACGGGGCCAGGACGACGTCGCGCGCATGGCGTTTCGCGATCGAGCGCAGCTCCTGGACCGTCCTCAGCGGGGTGTCGGCGGCGTAGAGGATCGCGACATGGCCGTGTTCGAGCGCGTGCACCGTCAGGCCGTCGGGGACGGGGCTGTCGTAGATTCCGGGGGCCAGGGCGAAGGAGAAGTGCGGGCCGGAGGTGGGCGGGTTCGAGTTGTAGGTCGTCGACTCCGCCTCCTTCCAGGGGATGTGCGGGCTCGCGATGACCGGCACCCGCGTGCCGGGCAGGCAGGGTTCCGGGCCCCGTTTCCCGGCGGCGGCCTTGGAGCCGACCGTTCTGCCGACGATCGCACCCCACTGGTCGTTCACCAGCGCGGCCACGATCGCCAGGATGACGACGGCCACACCGGCCCGCCAGAACAGCCGCCGGTTCACCGCAGCCTCCCCTGCCGGCGCAGTCGCCGTTCCCGCACCGCCAGCAGCGGTGGGAGGCCGTACAGCGCCGCGAGATACGCCAGCGCGCAGAGGGAGGCCCAGAACGCGGTCGTGTCGACCGCCGCGCTCGCCACGTTGGCGGTCACCCACGTGGTCATCGCGATGATGTAGGGCACCGCGAAGTGAAGGAACATCCAGGTCATCGTGAGAACTCCCAGAACGTGTACCGGTGCGAACCACCGGGCCACTCGCCGGTCGTGGTCGCCGGCGGACGCCAGTTCGGCCTCCTCGGCGGAGGTGAGCCGCAGCAGCCGGCCCTTCGCCACCAGCCAGGTGGTCCGGTAGAGGTTGTGGCAGCGCAGGGCGTTGGCGAGCACCGCGTACCCGTCGCTGCGCAGGGGCACGGCCGCCCACTGCCACACGATGCCCAGCACCTGTTGCAGTACGACCACCCCGAGGAAGCGGTCGAGGACACCCGGCAACTGCAGAAACTCCTCCCGGTACAGCAGCCGCAGCCCCAGCGCCGTCGCGAGCACCGTCGCGTCGAACGCCATGCCCGCGAGGAACGCCCCGTAACGCCTGTTCCGGGGGATCGCGACGAGCTGGGTCAGATCCGACTCGAACACCAGGTAGACGCCGCGGTGGCTGATCCGGAAGGTGGCCGGGACGCCGACCGCGCGGCCCGCCAGCCAGTGCCACGCCTCGTGTGCGGCACCCAGGAGCAGACCGACCGGCATGTAGGCGAGGACCGACAGGACGGGGTCGGTGAGGAACCAGAGGTCCTCGGCGGTCGGCCGCAGATCCCCGCGTACCGCGAGCACCCCGGCCGCGAAGGTCGTGGCGAGCGCGTAGAGGGTCCACGCGGTGCGGCCGAACAGCGGCCGGACCGATCGCGCGCCGACCCCCTCGATCCAGGAGACGGGGCGGCCGTGGTGCGCCCGGCCCCCCTCACCGGCCGGGGTCAGCAGTCCGGCGCCGTCGAGCCCGGAGAGGAAGTCGTCCCCGTCCACCTCCTCTCCGGCGGACTCCCCCGCGAGCCGGATCGCGTCGCCGAGCGACGCGCCGTTCTGCAGGGCGGTGACGAACACGGCGCCGGCCTCGGGAACCGCGACGTAGATACGGAGATCCGGGCGGCCGAGCACATACGCGTCACCGTCATGGGTGACCGTGATGCGCGCGACGCGGTCGTTGAGCCCTGTCTCCACCTGGATTCCCCTTCACGTTCGCGACGGTGCCCCGCCGTTACGGCGGGGCACCGCACACCATCCGGCCCGCCCCTACGAGCAGGTGTCCGGGGCGCAGTTGTGCGTAAGGCGCACGTCCTCGATGTGCCTGATCTCGATCTTCAAATCGATCACCTCCTCCCGTTCGCGTCGTGTTCCGGCCGAGCCGTGATGGGAGCGGCTCGGTCCAGCGTGAGAGGTCGGCCTACGCGGCGGCCCATACGCCCGCCGTGCGCACGGCTGTGCGTACGGCGGTTGTCCGCCCGGCGGCGAACGCGCGGGTGCGCGTTCCGCGTCGCCCGGCCGCGTGGCCCCTCAGAGCTTTCTTATGACCCTGCCGATCACGCGCTCCCGCGGAATCGTGCCCCACGCCCGAGAGTCGAGGCTTCTCCGGTTGTCGCCGCGGAGGAACACCCGCCCGGCGGGCACGCGCTCGGCCGAGCCGGCCCGGTTCGGAGGGCACGGGTCCCCGGCGACCGCGACCAGGCGCTTGACCATCAGATCCGGTAGCTCCGCGGCGAGGTCCGCCGGCCGGTCGCCGTACAGGCCCGTCGTCCGCACGGCGACGATCGCCCCCCGTCTCGGCAGTCTGCGCGAGCGCAACAGCAGGACCCGATCACCGTCCAGCAGGCTCGGGGACATGCTGGAGCCCTGCACCGTGAGGACCGTCAGGCGGGTCCGGGCCACGACCAGGAGAAGACCGGCGACGAGCGGAACGGCCGCGAGAGCGATCAGAGTCACCGCCCGCTCCCCTCGGCGGGGCGTCGCTCACGCGTCCGCATGGGCGGCGGCGCGTAGTGCGAGGGCCTTCTCGACGTCCGCCGTCTCGGTGCCGACCGCGGTGATCCTGCCGTTGTCGAGGGCGAGGAACATGGGAACCCCCGGCAGGTTGAGCCCCGTGGAGATCTGGCTCGCCTCCGGGTCGACGACCACCCGGCTCGCGGCCCGGGCCGCCCGGACCAGGTCATCGCCCTCGTCGGGGTCGCCCAGCACCAGCACCAGCACCCTCTCGCGAGGCAGCCCCTTCGCGATCCGGAGGAACTCCGGCATGTGCACCCGGCAGGCGCCGCAGGAGGAGGCGAAGATCCCAACCAGGACCTGCCCCTTCTCGAACTGCCCGTGGTCGACGGCCACACCGTCCACCGTGCCGGCCGAGAACTCGGGGAACGCGGCTCCGCGCACCGGGCCGCTGCGCCGTACCGGAGTCGCCTCCAGGACGCCCAGGCGCGAGGTGTGGTCCCTCAGTCGCCGGATCACGGCCACGGTCAGGAGGAGATCGAGCAGGAGCAGAACGGTGATCAGGGCTGCCGCCGCGACGGCGAGGGAATTCATCGGATACCTCGGAGGCTTCTCGAATCGGTGGTGAAGGCCAGGTCGGCGATGTCTCGCCAGTAGAGGACGGCGCCGAGCAGCGTCGCGGCGACGACACCGGTCAGTACGGCCCAGCCCGCGTCGAGGGGGATGGGCGCCGCGGAACGCCATGCGAGGGCTCCGCACAGCAGGACGGCGAGCAGGGCGCCGTTCCTGACCACGGTGGCCCGGCTGATCATCTCCGCCGATCCGCCGAAGCACCGGCACTCCTGCCGGTCGCCGCGCCGTAACGTCAGAACGGCGGCCGTGGAAAAGCCGCAGAGCAGCAGGGCGCTGAGTGCGAATCCCCACGGGGTCGTCGTGGGGAAAAGCATGAGAATCGGTACGGCCGCCTCGCCGGTGACCGCGGCCATCGCGACGGCGCGAATTCTTCCGCCCCGCTTGAGTGTGGTCAGCCCGGCGACCGAGACGAGATGGGAACGCCACGCGTCACGCCTGCGTGTTTTCGTGGCCGCCGCTATCAGGAAAAGCGCCCCGAAGAACACTCGGACCCCGAATGCGATATAGGTCATGCCGTTCCTCCCCTCGGTCGCCCCGGGCCGCCGCCCGGGGCCCGGGATCTCCATGTCCCGGACCCCGGTCCAGCTCAGGCCGGGAACGTATGATCAACGGCCCTGGGCTGGATGTCCGCCCCGCGCGTCAGACGCAGTAGAGGGTGCCGTTGCACCGGTAGCAGCACCAGAGCTTGCCGGGGTTCTGGCTTCCGGTGGCGGGACCGCCCATGACCTGGCAGTCCGGGGGGACGCACGCCCCCGCGGACGCCTGCGGCAGCATGAGGTCGAGCACGTGGTCGATTACTTTGGACATCGGTACTCCCCGTGGTGGTTTTCGGGTGACGGCCCCCGCTCGGCCGTCTTGGGCCGGCCCGGTGGATCAGGGGCAGTAGATGCTGCCGTTGCATCGGTAGCAGCACCAGAGCACCCCGACCCTGCCTCCCCATTCGTAGGAGAGCCACTGGCAGTCGGGGGCGACGCACGCGCCCGCCGTCTCGCCGGGCAGCAGGGAGTCGAGCATTCGGTCAAGTAGCCTGGCCATTCCGTACTCCTTTGTTTCGCGAGTGATAGGGCGCCTGAATGTTCGCCGGCTGATTGCCGGCCCTGAGATCCGGCGCCTGAATCGAGTCTGGCGATCGCCGCTATTGGGCCGCTGTGCGTCCGCTATGCGAAACCCCCAAGGTCGCATAGCCGCCGAACAGCGGCGGCTGAGATTCTCGATCCAGATATCCGGCCGTCACCGAGGAGCGCGCACATGATGAATCGGAAGGAGGGCGGCCAGAAGGACACCGTCGAGAAGGTGACACCGCGCGGGGCGGTCACCGCACTGCGGAGTGTCGCGGGTCTGGCGTGGCGGGCCGCCCCCGGAGCCCTCGTCACGCTGACCCTGCTGACGGTGGCCACCGCCGCCGCGCCGGTGGCCACCGCGTGGCTGACCAGGCTGGTGCTCGACCGGCTGGTGGGCTCGGGTATCCCGGCCGTGCTCGCGCTGGCCGTCGGCCTTGCCGCGGTGGGGCTCGTGGCCGCGCTGCTGCCGTCGGCCGCGCAGTACGTGCGAGGCCGGCTGAACCGGGCCGTCGGGCTGCGCACCCTGGACCGGCTCTACGCCGCGGTGAACTCCTTCGGCGGCCTGGCCCGGTTCGAGGATCCGGTGTTCCAGGATCGGCTGCGGATGGCGCAGAGCTCGGGGACACAGGCCCCGGCCCTGCTCGTCGGGGGCGGTCTGCGCATCGCCGGCGGGGCGCTGACCGCGATCGGCTTCTTCGGGGCGCTGCTGGTGGTCAGCCCGCTGATGACCGTGGTCGTCGTGGTGGCGGCCTTCCCCGCGCTCCTCGCCCAGCTGGCGCTGTCGCGACGGCAGGCGGCGGGCATGTGGGTGATCAGTTCGGCGCACCGCCGCGAGTTCTTCTACGAGAGGTTGCTCTCCAGCCTTGAGGCGGCCAAGGAGGTCCGGCTGTTCGGCATCGGCGACTTCCTGCGCGACCGGATGCTCGGTGAACGGCGCGGAGCCGACGCCGAACGCCACCGGCAGGAGGGGCGAGAGTTCGGGGTGCAGGGCGCGCTGGCGGTGCTCAGCGCCGCGGTGGCCGGGGCCGGACTGATCTGGGCGGTGCTGGCCGCCGGGCGGGGCACGCTCTCCGTGGGAGACGTGTCGATGTTCGTGGCCGCCGTGGTCGGGGTGCAGGGCGCCCTGTCCAGCCTGGTGGAGTCGCTGGCCGACGGTCACCAGCAGCTGCTCATGTTCGGGCACTACACGGCGGTGATCGACGCGGAGTCCGACCTGCCGCCTCCGGCGGCCCGGCGCCCGGCGCCGCTGCCGGAGCTGCGCATGGGGATCGAGCTGCGGGATGTCTGGTTCCGCTACGACGCCGACCAGCCCTGGGTGCTGCGCGGGGTCAACCTGTTCATCCGGCGTGGCGAGGCCGTCGGCCTGGTCGGGCGGAACGGCGCGGGCAAGAGCACCCTGGTCAAGCTCCTGTGCAGGTTCTACGACCCGACCAGGGGCAGCGTGCTCTGGGACGGCGTCGACATCCGCGACGTGCCGGTGACCGAACTCCGCCGGCGGCTGAGCGCGGTGTTCCAGGACTACATGTCCTACGAGCTGACCGCCGCGGAGAACATCGCCGTGGGCGATCTGGCCGCGCTGGACGCCCCCGGCCGGATCGCCGCCGCCGCCCTCGGCGCCGGCGTTCACGACGTGCTGGCCGAGCTGCCGCAGGGGTACGACACCATGCTCAGCCGGCTCTTCTTCAGCAACGGCGACAAGGACGACCCGAAGACCGGAGTGCTGCTCTCCGGCGGCCAGTGGCAGCGGGTCGCCCTGGCCAGGGCGTTCCTGAGCGCCGAGCAGGACCTGCTGATCCTTGACGAGCCCAGCTCCGGCCTGGACGCCGAAGCCGAGCACGACATCCACACCCGGCTCAGGGAGCGCCGGGCCGGCCGTACCAGCCTGCTCATCTCCCACCGGCTCGGCACCCTCCGCGACGCGGACCGGATCGTGGTCTTCGAGAACGGCCGGATCGCCGAGATCGGAGACCACGCCACCCTGCTGGCCCAGGGCGGCACCTACGCCAGATTGTTCACCCTCCAAGCCACTGGATACCGACCGGATCCTGCTGGTATCACCATCTGAGGAGCACAACATGATCAATCGAATTCTCGACTCCCTGTTGCGGCACGCGACGGCGGGGGCGTGTATCCCGCCGGACTGTGAGTACCGGGGGTCCGGGGCGCTCAGGTTGGTCTGCTGCTACCGCTGCGACGGAAGCCTGCACTGCACGATCGCGGGCTAGCTCCGCTGAGGCCGCGGCGGAAGAGGGGGCTCAGGATCCTGTCACGTCCTGCATGAGGTCGACCCGCACGGTGAACTCGGGATGGTTCTCGATCGTCTGGTGCACCTTGCATCGGTTTCCGGCACGGACCAGCGCGTCGACCTGGGGCTGGGTGAGTCCGGCGGGGAGGGTGTAGGTGACCCGGACGGCACCGAAGCGCACCGGGCGGGGCACGCTCTCCGCCGCGACGTCGACGCGGGCGCCGTCGACGTCGATGCCCTGGCTCTGGGCGTAGTCGACGAGCGTCGCGAGCATGCAGGAGCCCAGACCGCTGAGGAAGAGCTCGGTGGCCATCCACCTCCCCTCGACGGCGCCCCACTCCGTGGCGACCTCGGCCCGGCCGTTCCCCACGGTGAAGCTCAGATTTCCCTCGTGCTTGACGAATATCGCGGTCTCCATGACGTACTCCTCTGTGTTCGATGACTGTTTCGGAAGCGGTCGGGGTCGGTTCAGCGGGCGGCGAGTTCCTCCACCGGAACGAACTCGTGGTCGTAGCCGAAGTAGCGGGGGCCCACCAGGGCCAGGCCGGCGGCCGACCGCCAGCGTGGGTGACAGGGCAGTCCGAGCACCACGACGCGGAAGCCGTAGCGCATGGCCTCGGTCGTGACCGGTTCGCCGGTGTCGGCGTTGAGCACGCAGATCAGATCGGGAACCGAGGCGACGACCCGTCCGTCGCGCCGCGCCAGCAGGTGCTCGTTCTGGAACGACAGGGTCAGCCGGGCGCCGTCGTCGCCGCCCAGGCCCAGCAGGGTGGCCTCACCCCTGGCGAACCCGCCCTCCGTACGGCGCTCGACGTCCGCCACCTTCCCGGTGAACAGCACGGCGCCGTCCATCTCGGCCGCGACCGCCCGGGCGGCGTCGGAGTGCCGTTCGCGGCAGATCCGTACGATCTCCCCCAGCCGCCGTGCCAGGGTCAGCGTGTCGGGCACCAGTGCCGAGCGCGCCTGCTCGCCGCTCATCGGGTAGAGCGCGATGGAGGCCGAACACCCCATGTCGGCGGTGGCCGACCGGGCCAGCCGTTCCGACCAGCCGTTGTCCACGGTGCGCAGCACCACCGAGTTCCCCTTCTCGTCGGACATCGCCATCGGGCTGGTGGAGATCCCGTCCAGGGTGGGCAGCACCATCTGCAGTTCGGGGAACGCCCGTCCCATGCCGTCGCCGTCGATCAGCGGCAGACCGGTCTCGGCGGCGGTGACGATGGGCGTCATCGAGTTCAGGCCGCCGGCCTCCAGGCAGGCCACATGGGTGACGGTCCTTCCCAGCACCGCCTGCAGAGACTCCAGGGCGTTCCGGAACTCCGGCCCGGCCGGGGGCTTCTCCACGATCACGGTGGGCGCCCCCATGATCCCGGTCATCACCACGACGGCGTCGTCGGGCACATCCGCGGGTGCCACCAGTGACACCGGGCCGCGCTCGCGCAGCACCCGCTCGGCGAGCAGCCGCCCCAGGTAGGGGTCTCCGCCTCCGCCGGTGCCGAGAATCGCCGCGCCGCGGGCGATGTCGGAGAGGTCCGCGACGCCGATCAGCCTTCTCATGCCTTACTCCCCAGTCCGAGGTTTCCCACTGCCTTGACGCGGACGCGGACCGAATTGCCGGGCAGGTAGGCGATCGGCAGCTCGTCGACCTCGACGATGCGGATACTGTCCGGTGAGGCTCCGGCGAGCACGGCCTTCTCGACGGCCTCGCTCTCGGCCTGCTCGATGATGGCCTTCCTGGACCGCCGGCCCACTGCGACGATCTTGTCGACCTCCCCGCCGACCTGCGCGATGGCCGCGCCGATGGCGTTGGCGACCGAGAAGTGGCCGGGCCGGACCACCTTGTCGAACCCCGGCAGCCGATCGGGGAGCAGCACGCTTCCGCCGCCCACCAGAACGGCGGGGATCGGCTCGGCGGAGGTGCGCATCATGTCGGCGGTCTCCGCCACGCGCGTGGTGATCCGGTCCAGGCCCCGGCGGACGGTCTCCCCGCTCAGCGCCGCCACCCGCGCGGGGTCGCCCAGGTCGACGAGACCGCCCGCGACCGCGAGGTCGGTGGCGGTGAGCGTGTCCCCGCCGAAGACACGGGCCCGCAGGCCCAGCTGAAAGCCGACGCTCCGCGGCCCGACCTCGACCCGGCCGTCGCCGAGGTCGACGACGCTGCCGCCGCCGATGCCGATCGACATGACGTCGGGCATCCGGAAGTTGGTCCGCACCCCGCCGATGTCGACCTCCGTCGTCGCGGGGCGGGGGAACCCGGCGACGATGACGCCGACGTCGGTGGTGGTGCCGCCGACGTCCACCACCACGCAGTCGGTCAGGTCCGACAGGAGCGCGGCCCCCCGCATCGAGTTGGTGGGGCCGGCCGCGAAGGTCATGACGGGGTAGCGCCGGACGAACTCCACGTCCATCAGCGTGCCGTCGTTCTGTGACAGATACAGCGGCACGTCCAGCCCGGCGGCCTTGAGCGCCGCCGTGAACCCGCCGGTGATGTGGTCGGCGACCTCCAGCAGGCTCGCGTTGACGACCGTCGCGTTCTCCCGCTCCAGCAGGCCGATCCTGCCGATCTCGTGGGAGAGCGATATCTTCAGCGACGGCAGCCGGGCGGTCAGCAGGGCGGCGGCCTCCAGCTCCATCTCGTGGTTGACCGGAGAGAAGATCGAGGAGATGGCGACCGTCCCCACCCCCTTGCCCGCCAGGTCGTCCGCCACCCGGTGGAGCTCGCCGGGGTCCAGGGCCGAGATCTCCCGGCCGTCGAACTCGTGGCCGCCGTGACAGAGATACACGTGGTCGCCGACCGCCGACCGCAGCCGCTGTGGCCAGTCGGTCAGCGGCGGCAGTCCGGCGGCGGCCGGCAGGCCCAGCCGGACGGCCGCGGTGGGAGCCAGGCCGCGCGCCTCGATGACCGCGTTGGTGAAGTGCGTGGTGCCGATCATCACCGCCTCGATGGCGCCCGGGTCGAACGGCCGCTCCCCGGCGAGGGCCGCCAAGGCGGCGACGACCCCCTCGGTCACATCCGCCGTGGTCGGGCTCTTCACCGAGCCCAGTACGGTGTCACCGCTCATCAAGACCGCGTCGGTGTTCGTACCGCCCACGTCAATGCCGATATGCACAGATCCTCCTTATGGCGCCGGATCCTTCACATGACGCCGGAGCTCATGACGCTGAAGTTCATGGCACCGGAGCTCGTCACGACGCTGGATCGGCTGTTCGGAACCGGGGGGAGCCGCCCCGCGAACCTTCCCGCGCGGCTCCACCCGGGATGTGGCCTAACCCTCCGCGCCGGGCTTCACCAGCCCGGCGTCGGCGGGTGCGGTGACCGTGACCCTCAGGGTGTCCCGGCGGACCAGCCCCAGCCTGCCCAGCACGACATAGCCGAGGAAGGCCACGGCCAGCGCGTTGATCGCCGGGATGCCGATCTGGACGAAGTGGCCGACGAGTGAGCCGGCCAGCCAGGCCACCAGGCTGGCCGGCACCCACTCCGGAGCGTCGGCCGGGAGCCCTCCCCGGGCCCGCGACAGCTCCAGGTCCGCCCGCCAGGCGCGTACCACGAAGTATTCCGCGATCATGATGCCGGCCACCGGCGGGATCAGGATCCCGAGGAAGGTCAGGAAGCCGATGAAATGTCCCAGGATCCCGGTCGCCGACAGTATCGAGCCCACGATGCCGACGAAGATCGTGATCTGACCCCGGCCGATCTTCCAGCCGGTCAGCACGTCGACGACGTTGACCAGTCCCAGCGTGGAGGAGTACAGATTCCAGTCGTTGATCTTCACGATGGACGCGATCAGCACGATCGTGCCCAGCAGCCCGCTGGTCGTGGTGATGATCGCCACGATGTCGGAGGTCCGTACCGCGTGAGCCAGCAGCACGCCGCTGAGGCCCACCACGTACTCGCCCAGCGTCACCCCGATCACCGTCTGCTTGATCACATCGGCGGTCGTGCGGTTGTAGCGGGTCATGTCCGGGGTCATCACCGCGCCGACGATGAACCCACCGGCCACCAGTGTCGCCCCGGCCGCCAGCGACAACGGCTGTCCGGCCGGTTCGGACGCGAGAAGCTCGCCGAGGGAGTGCCGGGACAGCTCATGCCAGACCGCCCACGCGGCCAGCACCAGGAAGGCGGGCACCGTCACATAGGCGGTCCACGCCATGCCGCGGAAGCCGAACACCACGATCGCGGTGACCGCGATCCCGCCGACAAGCGACCAGACCGGTACCGACAGGCCCCCCACCAGGGAGTGCAGCCCCTCGGCGAACACCGCGTTCTGCACTCCGAACCAGCCGATCAGGCTGATCGCGATCGTCAGGCCGATCAGGGCCGACCCCTTGCGGCCAAAACCGGTCCACCGCGCGAGCACCGACGTCGACAGCCCCTCGCGGACCCCCGCGATGCCGACGAAGATCGTGACGATCTCCAGCAGCACCGATCCCAGGGTGATCGCGAGCACGGCCTGCCAGAAGGTCATGCCCATCCCCAGCGTCGCGCCCAGCAGGAACTGAGCCAGCGCGGAGAGCTGACCGAACCTCTGGGTCGCCACCGACCACCATGAGTAGCGGGCCTCGTCGGGCACCCGTTCGAGTGAGTAGTCGTCCTGACCGAGCGAAGGGTCGGTGGTCTCTGGATGCTTGGTACGTTTCACAACTGACCTCCGTCAGATGCCTTGCCGCAGAGCACGTTCTCTGTCTGACCCGTGACGTGCGGATCGCCGCCCGGTAGCGACCAGGCTAAGTTGAGACCTCCGTCACACCAATGGGCTGATTGCTGCGCAGACATCCGCTCTATGTGCAATCGGCACATCCTGCCCATTCGGCTTAGACTGGCCGGGTGAACGTCACGGCCGACGACGCGGCCGATCTCGGACTGGGCGCCGTGCTCCTGGGCTCCGGCGGCGGCGGGCGCACCACCGCGGCCGAACAACTCCTCCGGCGCACCCTGCGCGCGCACGGGCCACTGCGGATGATCGCCGCCTCGGACCTGGCCGCGACCGATTCGGTGGCGTGCGTGGGCGCCGTGGGCTCCTCCACCGTGATGATCGAGCGCCTGCCCGGCGGGGAGGAGTTCGTCCGGGCCGTCAGGTTCCTCGAACGTCACCTCGCGCAGCCGCTCGCCGCGGTGCAGCCCCTGGAGATCGGAGGCGTCAACGGGCTGCTCGGTGTCGCCGCCGCGGCATGGCTGGATCTGCCGCTGATCGACGGCGACGCCATGGGGCGCGCCTTCCCGAGGCTGGACCAGACCGTTCTGGCCGGGGGCTCACCGCCCGCGGTCGCGGTGCTGTCCGACCCCGCGGGCAACGTCGTCATCCTGGAGTGCCGCGACGACGCCTCCGTCGAGCGCGTCGTGCGCGCGGCGTTGCCCGCGCTGGGCACCTGGGCCGCGGTCGCCCTGCACCACGGAACCGCCGGCCGGTACGCCAGTCACTCGATCACCGGGTCGGTGAGCCGGGCACTCACCCTGGGCGCCCTGCTGCGCCGGGCCCAGGACGACCCGGCCTGCCGGGCCCGGTTCCTGAGAGCCGCCGACGCGTCGGTGATATTCCACGGCAGGGTGCTTCACGTGCAACGCGACCGGTCCGCCGACCACATCGGCGGCACCGCCTCGATCCAGCACGGCGCCGAGCCGGCCCGCACACTCCGGCTGGAGTTCGCCAACGAGTACATTCTCGCGCTTGACGACGGGCTCGTCACCGCCCGCGTACCCGACGTCGTCTGTGTGCTCGACGCCCGCACCTGGCGGGCCGTCACCGTGGAGGAGATCGTGGCCCAGCAGGTGGTGGAGGTGGTCCGGCTTCCGGCGCTCAAGGAGTGGACGGATCCGGCCCGGCGGCACCACGTCGACCTGGAGGCCTACGGCCTCGCCAGGATCGACCGGCCTCCGGCGGACCAGACGTGAAACGCGTCGTCGTCCAGGACTTCCTCGCGACGGAACCACTCCGCGACGCCGTTCTGGTCGGCGGCGCGGCGGGGCTCGGCGCGCCGGTGACCGACATCGCCCTCGTGGAGCCGGACGACGTGCTGAGCGCGCCGATCCCGGCGAACTCGGGCGTCGTCTTCGCCGTCACCTCGGGCAAGGGCCCGCCGAGACGCCAGCACCTCGTCGACGTGCTCCTGCGGCGTACCCACATCTGCCGCGCCCGCGTGCTTTTCGTCTGGGACGGCGGTGGTGAGATGGCGTCCGCCACCTGCCGCCTCGCCGACCGATTCTCCCTTCCCCTGATCCGGGTGCCGGACGACGTCACCCCGCTGGAGCTCGCCACGACCCTGCGCACCACGACCCTCTCCCCGCAGATCGCCCAGAGCGCCACGCTGCTCGAACTGAACCGGCTGCTGCGATCCGCGAACCGCTCGCTGCCCGGCATGCTGCGGGTCATCGGCCGTGTGCTGGACGCGGAGGTCGCCGCGTGCACCGCGCAGGGGATCCTCCTCGCGGGCGGCCCCCCGGCGACCCCCGTCGAGGAGATCGTCGCCGTGCGCGCGGTGACCACGCTCGTCACCCCCGTTGCCGCCGCGACCGCGGCCGCCGCGATCACCGCGGCCACCGCCACCGCCCCGGTCACCGCCGCGGTCCTGCCCGTCCTGGGGCCGTCCGGCACCCCCACCCTGTGGATCATCGCCGAGCGTGATCGAGTCGGCCCGCAGTGGCGGGAGACGGCCGAGCGGGCCCTCGCCCTCGCACACGGCGAGCTCTCCGCCTGGCTGACCCGTGAGCGGATCCAGGCCGAACGCGACGCGCGCCTGCGCAGCACCCTGCTCACCGAGATACTCGACCACGGGGACGCCCTCCCCGGGCACATCGCCGAGCAGGCGACCATGGCCGGCTGGCAACTCACCGGATGGCACACCGGAATCCACATCGCGGTCGCCGGCGCCGCGGGGGCGCCGGCCCCGCCCGCCGAGACGCTGGTCGACGCCATCGCCAGAGCCGGTCTCGACATCGGCCCGCTGGTCCAGCGCACCGATGGCTGGTCGACCTGGCTCACCAACCCGAAGGCGCCGCTGCCCGCCCATACCCACGCCATCGTGAAAGCCCTCGAAACGGGGCTCGCCGCCCTCGGCGCGCGTCCGCCGGGTCAGGCGCTCGTCGCCGGAATCGGCACACCGGCACCAAACGTCGAAGGCATCGCGGCCACGCTCGCCGAGGCACGTCAGGCGGCGGTCGCCGCCTCCGCGGGCAACTCCGGCACGGTACGGCGGGTGGAGGACCTCGGCGCCTCACGCCTGCTACTCGGCTGGTACACCTCCCGGGCGTTCCACGACTACGCCCGCCAACTGCTGGCCCCCCTGCTCGACCCCGCGGAGCGGAACCTCTTCGCCACCCTCGAAACCTATATCGACCAGTCATGCTCAACCGGCCGGACGGCACGGGCGCTCGGCATCCATCGCAACACGGTCAGCCAGCGCATCGCACGGGCCGAACGTCTCCTCGGCATGCCGCTGACCCACCCCGACTCCCGTCTCGCCCTCCAGCTCGCGGCCCGCGTCCTCCGCGTCAACCCCCACGAGGAGGAGTTCCGCCAGGTCTGACACGGTGAACCGCGGAACCTGTGCCGCGCGCCGCCCACCCGCCGCCTGCCCGCCGTCCGCCTCCACCGCGCGTCTCCACGGTGCCTTCCCGATGTCTCCACGGTGCGGGCCCCTCGCGGTGGGCGCCGTGAGGAGCCCGCACCGTCACCGGGTCAGGCCGCCTTCATCCAGGGGAGGGTGAACCGGGCGAAGACGATGCCCCCGGTGTCACCGACCTCGTAGAGGGTGGCGACCTGCCCGTCGTCGAGGACGGCCGTCGTCGAGTAGCCCGCGCTCCCCGGCTTTACCAGGGCCCGGGTCGGCCAGCTAGCCCCGTCGTCGCCGGACAGCCGGACGGTCAGGTCGTTTCGGGCGGTCGGGTGGGCGTTGTTGCTGAACAGGACCGTCCTGGTCCGGGGCGGCGCGCCGTTGGCCCCCTGCCGGCCGGGGAGCAGGTAGGACGACTCGTCCGCGTTGCAGAGCGGATCGGTGAGCACCGGGCTCGCGGCGGCGGCGCCGAACGTCCGGCCGCCGTCGGCGGAGGTGGCCAGGAAACGCGAGCGGCTGCTGTTGTGCCGCATGTTCTGCGCGATGTCGCCGTTGCCCCGCTCGACGGCCTTGCTCTCGTTGACGTCCCCGGCCGCCGAGGATCCACGCCGCCAGGTGGCGCCGTGGTCGTCGCTGTAGATGTTCGCCGCACGGGAGGTTCCCGCGGCGTCGCGGTACACGATCGGCTGGATGAGCCGGCCGCTGCTGGCCTGGATCCCGTGTCCGGAGGAGGCGAAGAGCTGCCGCCAGCCCGGGTCCTTGACCGAGGGGTTGAGCTCGACCGGCGCGCTCCAGCCGACGCCGTCGTCGGTGCTCTTGATGTACTGAACGTGCAGGCTGTTCGGGTCGTCCTTGGCGTTGGACCCCGACGCCGCCGCCCAGAAGCTGATGCCGGGGCGCGGTGAGTAGGTGTAGAAGACGTAGACCGCCCCGGTCGAGCGGTCGACCAGCACGCTCGGATCGCCGGCCCCCTCCGAGGTCGTGGCCGCGTGCCGGATGACGCGCGGCGGCTCCCAGGTGAGGCCGTCGTCGGTGCTCCGCATCAGAACGACCTGGATGTTGTTGGTGCCGCCCCCCAGGTCGTAGGAGCCGTCGACCCGCGCGTCGGCGACGGCGATGACCGTGCCGTCGTTGGTGACCGCCATGCCGGGAATCCGCACGGAGGCGGCGGTGCCGGTGTAGTGGCCGTTCGGCCCGTTGAGCCCGGTGATGGCCGTACCGGTGTTCAGCAGGGTGGTCGTGTTCATCTGGGGGGTGCCGGTCTCCAGCCCGCAGCGCGCGATGCCCGTCTGGGTGTGGTCGAAGCCGCTCGCGGTGGTGCGCAGGCTGTACGGCGTGCCGGCCGGGACGGTCCAGTAGCGCAGCGCGTTGCCGCCCGCGGCGACGGTCTGCGTCCAGGGCGAGCCGGACCTGCCGGGCCAGGTGACGGTGAACGTCTTGGCGGCGGTGGTGCGGTTCTCCAGGACCAGCTGCAGCCGGCCGCCGGTGCAGTCGAGACTCGTGAGGGCCGACATGCCGCCGCCGCAGTGGAACAGGCCGCTCTGGGTGCCGTCATAGCCGGTGGGGGTCGTGGTCCGCAGCGTGTACGGCGTGCCGGGCGCGACGGTCCACTGCAGCAGGGCGCTGTCGCCCGGGGCGACGGCACGTGTCCACGGCGAGCCCGAGCGGCCAGGCCAGGTCACCGTGAAGGTCTGGGGGGCGGTGGACCCGTTGTCGAGCACGAGGTGCAACCGGCCGAGCGAGCAGTCCGCTCCGACGGTCGCGGACACATCGGGGACGGCCGCCGACGCCGGGGGAGCGGACAGGCCGAGGACGGTGGTGAGAGCCAGGGCGAGAGCCACGGTTCCGCGCAGGAGTCTTTCCGGTAAGGGTGTCATGGTCGATCACTCCTTCGGCCGAGGGGGGCGAGCGGCCTGGGGCCGCTCGGGGCGGATAACCGGAGGTACGACATCAGACGTCGTATGTCTGCGATGACAATAAACTTCCATATTTCCCCCAGTCAAGAGATCCGTCACGCCGCCAAATTCGGATATATCGGGATATGGGGTACGGAAACTGGTTATGGAGCTGGTCGGACCCGGGGTGACCTGACCTTCTCGGGGTGCTGTCCCAGGTCTGGGCCGGGGGCGCCCGGACATGGCACGCCGCCCCCTTCTTCTCGGTGGTCCACCTGCTGAACGGCCGACGCGAACCGGCGGGCGATGCTCGTCGGGTGGGTGATGGCGGTGCCGACCACGACCGCGTGCGCCCCCCGCCGGATGGCCTCGGCGGCCTGCTCCCCGGTCTGGATCCGGCCCTCCGCGACCACCGGGACCGGCAGGTCACGGGCGAGCCGGGCGACCAGATCGAGGTCCGGGCCCGGCCCCTGACGCGAGTACGGCGTGTACCCGGCAAGGGTCGTGCCCACGACGTCGGCCCCCGCCTCGGCCGCGGCGAGCCCCTCCTCGTAGGTGGACACGTCGGCCATGATCAGCCGTCCGGTGCGCTCGTGCACCGCGCGGACGGTCTCGGCGAGCGTACGGCCGTCGGGGCGGGGACGGCCGGTGGCGTCGACGGCCACGATGTCGGCGCCGGTCTCGGCCACGGCGAGCGCGTGCTTGAGCGTCGGGGTGATGAGGACCTCGCCGTCGCCGTCCTTCCACAGGCCGATGAGCGGCAGGTCGAGCGCGGCCCGGATCCGGCGCAGGTCCGCGAGCCCCTGGGCGCGGATGCCCGCGGCCCCACCGGCCGCGACCGCCCGCGCCATCCGGCACATCGTGCCGGCGTCACGCATCGGCTCGCCGGGGTAGGCCTGGCAGGACACCACGAGACGGCCGCGGAGCGCGGCGAGGATCGGATTCACCGGGCACCTCGATCGTCATCGGGAGAACCGGGGACGGGCCGGTTGTCATCGGGGAGCCCGGAGGCCGATCGGTTCACCACGTGGACTCCAGGGCCAGCCGGGCGGCGCCGAGCAGCGCGGCGTCGCCGCCGAGCGCGGACGGGACGACGGGAAGGCCGCGCAGCGTGGGCAGGACTTCGGCGCGGACCGCGTCGCGCAGGGGCCGCCACCACGCCTCCCCGCACCCGGTGACGCCTCCGCCGACCACGACGATCTCCGGATCGACGACGTTCAGCAGACCTCCGATCGCCGATCCGAGCGCCGTCGCCCCCTCGACGAGGACCGATAGGGCGAGGAGGTCGCCGTCCGCGGCGAGACGGGCGACCTCGGCCAGGTGGGTGACCTCGGCGCCGGCGCGGCGGCGGTACTCCGCGAGCAGGGCCGGGCCGGACGCGACGGCCTCGACGTGGCCGCGCGCGCCGCACGGGCAGAGGCGGCCGTCCCCGCCGGGGGCGGGGAGGTGGCCGACATGCCCGGCCGTCGAGTGCGCGCCGTGCCGTACCCGGCCGTCGAGGACGAGGGAGGCGCCGACCCCGGTGCCGACCACCACCAGCAGCACGTCGGCGTGGCCGGCGGCGGCGCCGCGCCACCGCTCGCCCCGCGCGTGCGCGTGCACGTCGTTGTCCACGGCGACCGGCAGGCCGACCCTGCGGGACAGTTCCCCGCGCAGGTCGGTCCCCGCCCATCCGGCGAGGGTGCCGGTGGCCGAGACGACCACGCCGCTCCGCGGGTCCACCACCCCGGCGCTGCCGACACCCACCGCCGTGACCCTCCCGGAGTCACCGGCGAGCTCGCGGACCAGTCCGGCCGCGGTGCCGAGCACCGCGTCCCGGCCCCGGGTCGCGGGGGTCGGCAGGGTCCGTACGGCCAGCAGGGCGCCCGAGGAGTCGACCAGCCCGGCGGAGGTCTTGGTGCCGCCGATGTCAACGCCGACGACGAGGGTCACCGTAGCCCGGCCTCCTCCAGACGGGCGGCCACCTCACCGGTCTCGGCGGCGGTCAGCTCACGCATGGGCGGGGAGACGGTCGCGCCGGCGATGACGCCGCGCAGGGCGAGCGCCGTCTTGAACGCGCCGACGCCTCTCGTGCTGCCGCCCGCGGTGGCCGGGGAGGCCGCCTCCACGATGCGGAACAGCCGGGTCAGGCGGTCCTGCTCGGCTCTGGCGTCGGTCCAGCGCCCCTCGGCGCAGGCCCGGAGCAGGCGCACGTAGCCGTGCGGGTCGACGTTGCCGAGTCCGGGCACCGCGCCGTCGGCGCCGGCGAGCATCATCGCGTCGACCACGACCTCGTGCCCGGTCAGCGCGGAGAATCCCGGCAGTCCCGCCGCGCCGAGCACCACCTGGCGGAAGCCGGCGTCGTCGCCGCTGGAGTCCTTGAGCCCGTCGACGACCCCGTCGGCGGCCAGCGACAGTATCCGGTCGGCGGAGAGCTTGGTGTGCACCGACACCGGCACGTCGTAGGCGAGCATCGGCAGGCCGACCGCGGCCTTGACGGCCCGGAAGTGACGGTCGACCTCCACGGGGTGGACGCGGGCGTAGAACGGCGCGGTCACCACGGTCGCGTCCGCGCCGAGCTTGGCGGCGATCTCGGCGCGCTCGATCACCCGGGCGGTCGTCGTCTCGATGCATCCGGCCAGTACGGGGACCCGGCCCGCGGCGGCCCGCACCACGGTCTCCAGCGACTTGTCGCGGCGGGAGTCGGTGAGGAAGGCGGCCTCCCCGGAGCTGCCGAGCGCGAACAGGCCGCTGACACCCGCCTCGATCAGGAACTCCACCAGCCGTCCCAGCGACGGCACGTCGACCTCTCCATCCGGTGTCAGGGGGGTGACGAGCGGAGGGACGACGCCGCTGAAGCGGGGCTCACGGGAACTCACGGGATGCTCCTTACCGGGGATTCGGGATGAACACAGTGCCAGGAGTGCCGGCTGTCCCGGCCTGCCGACGTGCTCGCCGGGAACCGTCCCGCGCACTCGTCGGTGGCCTTCCAGCAGCGGGTGCGGAACGGGCAGCCCGACGGCGGACGCGTCGCCGACGGGACCGGGCCGGTCAGCACGATCCGCCCGGAGTCGTCGAGCAGGCTCGGGGTGGCCGAGAAGAGCGCGTGCGTGTAGGGGTGGCGGGCCCGCGACGTCACGTCGGCGGCCGAGCCCTCCTCGATCACGCGGCCGAGGTACATGACCGCGATCCGGTCGGCGAGGTAGCGGACGGTCTGGATGTCGTGGGAGATGAAGACGAGGCCGAGGCCCAGGTTCGCGCGCAGGTCGACCAGCAGGTTGAGCACCTGCGCGCGGACCGAGACGTCCAGGGCGCTGGTGGGCTCGTCGGCGACGACGACGTCGGGTTCGAGCGCCAGGGCCCTGGCCACGGCGACCCGCTGGCGCTGGCCGCCGGAGAGCCGGCCGGGCAGCGAGTCGGCGATGTGGCCCGGCAGCCCGACCAGGTCCAGCAGGTCGCGTACCCGGGCCTCGCGCTGCCGTACGGTCCCGCGCAGGTGGACGTCGAGCGGGTCACGCAGGATCCGCCGGACCGGAAGGCGCGGGTTGAGCGCGGTGGAGGCGTCCTGGAACACCACGCCGACGGAGGTGCCGAAGCTCTCCCGCCGTGTCCTCGGCCGCATGGACCACAGGTCGTCGCCGTAGAAGCGCGCCGTTCCCGAGGTGGGTGGCTGGAGGCCGACCATCACCTTGGCCAGTGTGGACTTGCCGCAGCCCGACTCGCCGACGACACCGAGGATCTCACCCCGGCCGACGGACGCCGTGACGTCGGTGAGGGCGTAGACCCTGTCCCGGCGCATCACTCCGGCGCCGCGTACGGTGTGTACAACGTGAACTTTTTCGAGGCTTATAACCGGTTCGTTCATATATGTCACCCTTCGTGAATGACACCTGGGTGAAAGCAGGCATGGGCGTGCCGGTACGCGTCGCCGGAGAGCTCAGGCCGTGACGTACGGCACACCTCCGTGGCGGACGCGCACCGATCGGCGAAACGGCAGCCGGGCCCGAAGTCCTGTGGGGCGGGTACCACGCCGGGTATCTGGTGCAGCCGCTCCGAGCCGGCCTCCAGGGAGAGCACCGAGCCCAGCAGGCCGCGCGCGTAGTGGTGGCGCGCGCCGGACAGCAGCCGGGGGGTCGTGCCGACCTCCGCGAGCCGGCCCGCGTACATCACCGCGACGCGGTGAACGAGCTCGCCGACCAGGCCGAGGTCGTGCGAGACGAGAATCATGGCGAAGCCGAGCTCGTCGCGGAGCCGGCCGAGCACCTCGACCACCTGGGCCTGCACGGTCACGTCGAGCGCCGTCGTGGGTTCGTCGGCGACCAGCAGGCGCGGGTCGCGCGAGAGCGCCATCGCGATCAGCACCCGCTGGCGCTGGCCGCCGGACAGCTCGTGCGGGTAGCTGCGCGAGGTCCGCCGGGGATCCAGGCCCACCAGCTCCAGCAGCTCCCGCGGGGTACGGGTGCCACCCCGCCTGGTCAGCTGCCGCAGCTGGCCGCCGACGAGAACCGAGGGGTTCAGCGACGACATGGCGTCCTGGTAGACCATGGCGATCTCCGGGCCGGAGATCGCCCGCCGCTGCCGGGGCGACAGGGGGAGAACGTCCCGCCCGTCGTAGACGATCCGGCCGCCGACCCGCGCGCCACGGGGCAGCAGCCCCATGACGGCCAGGCTGGTCAGGCTCTTGCCGCACCCCGACTCCCCGACCAGGCCCAGGGTCTCGCCCGTCCGTACGTCGAAGGAGAGCGACTGCACGACGGGGACGTCGCCGTAGCGCTGGGGGAAGCCGATCGTGAGGTTCTCCACCGACAGCAGCGGGCGTGCCGAGGGCGACAGCGGCGCGACCCTGGGCGGCCGTTCGGCCGTGACGGCGGCGAGCCTGGCGAGCGCGGTGTCGACCCCGTCATCCGTGTCGCGCGCCGGGCCGTTCACCGCGCCGTCCTCCACCGCGCCGTCCTCCACCGTTTCGGCCGAGGCCGGTAGGGCCCCTGTGGCCTCCGGAGTCCGGAGGCCGGCCGTGCGCGGGGCGGACCAGGCGTCGGTCAGCCCCTCGGCCAGCAGGTTGAGCGCCAGCACCGTGACCAGGATCGCCAGGCCGGGGAAGAACGTGGCCCACCAGCCGCCGGCCAGGACGATCTGCCGGCCGTACGCCAGGACGTTGCCCCAGCTGGGCGCCGGGTCCTGGATGCCCGCGCCGATGAACGACAGGCTGGCCTCGAAGACGACGGCGTCGGCCACCAGCACGGTGGCGAAGACCAGGATCGGCGCGGCGCAGTTGATCGCGACGTGCCTGGCCAGGATGTGGCGGCGGGACGCGCCGATCACTTTCTCGGCGGCGACGTAGTCCTCGCCGTACTGCGCCAGCACGTTGGCCCGCACGACGCGGGTGAGCTGCGGCAGGTACAGGAAGGCGATGGTGCCGACCAGCATCGGCAGGTTGCGGCCGAAGACGGCCACCAGTACGGCGGCGAGCGCGATGCCGGGGAAGGACATGATCACGTCGAGGACGCGCATGACGGTCTCGCCGGCGGCCCTGCGTGAGGTGGCCGCGAGGCCGCCGAGCACCGCTCCGGCCAGCACCGCGACGCCGGTGGCCCCGAGACCGATGAGCAGTGAGGACCGCGCGCCGTACACCACTCTGGCGAACACGTCGCGGCCGGCGCGGTCGGTGCCGAACCAGTGCGCGGCGTCCGGAGGGGTGGCGGGGACGCCGGTCGCCAGCGGGTCGCCTCCGACCAGCGGAGCCAGTACGGCGAGCAGCCCGATCGCGGTGAGGACGGCGAGGGAGACGCGCGCGACCGGGGACAGCCCGGACAGCCGGGAGAGCCGGAGGCCCGGGCGCGACAGGCGGGAGACGAGCCGTGGCCGCAACATGGTCACATCACCCGGATCCGCGGGTTGACGACGAGATAGAGCAGGTCGACGACGAGGTTCACCACGAGGAACGCCAGCGCGATCGTCAATACCGACCCCTGGACCAGGGCGACGTCGCCGTTGGTGACGCCGTCGAGGATGAGTTTTCCCATGCCGGGCAGATCGAAGATCGTCTCGATGACCACGGCACCGCTCAGCAGATACCCCACCCGCAGGCCGAGCACGGTCAGCGGGGTGATGAGCGCGTTGCGCAGCGCGCCGCGGATCACGATCCACCGGGGCAGGCCGTTGCCCGTGGCGGTGCGGACGTAGTCGCGGTCCAGCTCCTCCACCATCGAGGTCCGCACCAGCCGTGTCAGGGAGGCCGCCACCGGCACGGCGACCGCGATCGCCGGGAGCGTGAGCGACCGGAGCCACCCGGCGGGGGAGTCGGCGGGGTTGACGTAGCCGCCGGTCGGAAAGAGCTCCACGCCGAGCGCGAACTGCTGGATGAGCAGGATGCCCAGCCAGAACGAAGGGATCGCCACCCCCGCGACGGACACCACGCGGGTGAGCTGGTCCGGCCAGCGATCGCGGTACAGGGCCCCCACGACGCCGAGGATCAGGGCCAGGGTCACGGCGAGGACGAGACTCAGCAGGGTGAGCTGCATGGTCAGCGGGAAGGCGGTGGTGATGCGGTCGACCACCGGCGCGGCGGGCGGGGCCGTGTAGCCCAGGTCGCCCTGGACCAGCTGCCCGAGGAAACGCGCGTATCGCAGCGGCAGCGGGTCGTCCAGCCCGTGGGCCGCCGCGTAGGCCGCCCTCGCCTCCGGGCTCGCGCTGTCCCCGAGGGCGTTGTACGCCGGGTCGTTGGGCGAGAACCGCAGGACGACGAAGACCAGCATGGTGACCCCGACCAGCATGAGCGGCAGGGTCACCAGCCGCCTGGCGGCCAGTCGCAGAAACGCGGACATGGTCTCCTTCTCGTCGCCGGTGGGTCGGGCCGCCGTCCGCGGGTCAGGCGAGATCGACGTCGAGGAACGACAGGCCCGTGGTGGGGATGGGCCGGAAGCCGGTGATCTTCTTCTCGTTCCAGGCCGTGGGCAGCTTGCGGTGCAGGATCGGGTAGAGCGGCGCCTCCTCGGCGATGATGTCGACCGCCTCGGCCCACAGCCTCCGCTGTTCGGCCGCGTCGTCACTTCTGGCCGCCTTGTCGAGCAGCTCAAGCACCTTCCCGGCCTCCTTGGTGCCGTCCCAGCGGAACCGCTTCTGCGGCCACAGGCCGTCGTAGAACCAGCGCAGCAGCAGGTCCATGTCGTTGCCGAAGACCGAGGGGTCGCCGGGCGCGACCAGGACCTGGAACTCGCCGGGGTCGACCTTGTTGGTGTACTGCCCGCCGGACTGGCCGATGTCGAGGGTGGTGGTCACACCGACGGCGTCCCAGCCCTCCTTGATGACCGGGACGGCGTCCTTCACCCAGCCGGTGTCGGTGGTCACCATGGTGACGTTCAGACCGGAGACCCCGGCCGCCTTCAGCAGCGCCTTCGCCCTGCCGGGGTCGTATCCGTAGACGGTCGACGCCTTGACGTAGGCCGGGTGGGTCTGCTGCACATAGCCGGTGGCCGCGACGGCGTTACCGAGCATCGCCGTCTTGATCACCTTGTCGGTGTCGATGGCGAGGTGCAGCGCCTGGCGCACCCGCCTGTCGCCGAAGGGCTGCTTGGCGCAGTTGAACATCAGGAAGAGCAGGCCGAAGGACTGCACGGCCTCCAGCCTGTTCCGCTGGGCCACCCGGGCGGCGTCGATGTAGGGAACGTCCTCGATGGCCGCGACCCGGCCGGACTCCAGCGCGGTGACGCGGGCGGAGGGGTCGGACAGCAGCCGCCAGACCATGCTCTTGACCTTGGCGGGACGAGGGCCGTTGTAGGTGTCCCACCTGGCAAAGACGATCTTGTCTTCCTTGGTCGCCTCGACCAGCCGGTACGGACCCGATCCGACCGGGTGAGCGTCGAAGCCGGTCTTGTCCTTCTCGACGACCGCCTTGGGCACGATCTTGACGACCGCGAGCCGCTCCTTGAGGAGGGGGAAGGCGTACTTGAGCTTGATCTCCACCGTGCCGTCGGCGGCCGCGGTGACGCTCTCGATGAACGGGATGAACTGCACCATGAGCGAGGCGTTCGCCGGGTCCATCACGCGCTGAAAACTGAAGGCCACGTCGGCGGCCGTCACCGGAGAGCCGTCGTGGAAGGTCGCCCCCTGACGCAGCGTGATCTTGTAGGTGGTGTCGCCGGTCTTCTCCAACTCGCCCGCCGCCAGCGCGGCGTACGGCTCCCTGGTGGCCGGGTCGAGGTCGAACAGCGCCTCGAAGACGTGCAGGTTGGCGGCGACCGGGGTCGCGCCGGAGGACGTCATCGGGTCGAAGCCGGTCGACAGGGCGTAGGATATGCCCGCCTCGATCGTGTCTGTGGCGGCCGTCTGTGTCGCGTTGCCGGTCGAGGCCGGCCCCGAGCAGGCGGACAGTGAGCCCGTGAAAGCGGCGGCGACACTGAAGGTCCCCACGACCTGTAGGAATCCGCGGCGGTCCAGGGACGTGCCGGTGGGTTGGTTCACGTCGTCCACTCCTCACTGATCGTGGGTCTGGAGCCTGTAAGAGGTTCGAACCTTGTCTGATGTCTGATGTCCGATGCCGGTAAGGTTGGAATGTAGACGGGCACAGGACGAGAGGGCAAGATGTTGGTCGAGATCGATTCCATCTCGCGAGGGTCACGAGGTGCGATGCCGCGCCAGCACGAGGTCGCCGAGCGCATCAAGCAGTACATTCTGCAGAATCGTCTGGGGCCGGGTGACGCCCTGCCGACAGAGGCGGAGCTGTGCGCCGCCATCGGTGCCAGCCGTTCCAGCGTCCGCGAGGCGATCAAGACTCTCACGGCGCTCGACATCGTCGAGGTGCGTCACGGTCACGGCACATATGTCGGGCGGCTCTCCCTCGCCGCCCTCGTCGAAAGCCTCGCCTTCCGGGGCCTGCTCAGCCGCGCCGACGACTTCAGGGTCCTCTCCGAGCTGGTCGAGGTCCGCCAGACCATAGAGCAGGGGCTCGCGGTCTCCATAGTCGCCGCGTTCGACGACACCCTCCGCTCCGACCTGGCCGAACTCGCCAACCAGATGGGCGAGCGCGCGGCCAGGGGTGAGGCGTTCATCCAGCAGGACCGCGAGTTCCACCTGCTGCTCATGGAGCCGCTCGGCAACGAGCTGATCACTCAGCTCACCGCCGCGTTCTGGGACGTCCACGCCATCGTGGCGCCCACGATGCACGCCACCCCCGAGTCGGTGCGGGAGACCGTCGAGGCGCATCACGCCATCGTCGACGCCGCGGCCTCCCGCGACATCACCCGGTTCTCGGAGGCCGTCGCGGCCCACTACGCCCCGATCCGGAGGCATCTCCAGGCGGGTCGACAGCTCTGACACCCGGGCGGGGGCGGTCATGGCGGCGATGCGGGCCAGGACACCGGCGGGGCAACCGGGGCGGCCGGGCCGATCGCCGAGAGGGCGAGCGGGTCCGGACGCGAGGGTCGCGGTAGGACCTCCCCGCCCGGCGGTGCGTCACCGCCCCGGATCTCGCCGCGGACATGGGGCCGGCATGGGTGACGCTCCCGCTCACCGTGTTCGCCGAAGAACATCCCCGCGGACGCGGGGCCGACCTCAGGCGGTGGCCGAGGCGACAGTGGCGATCAGGTTCATCCCCGCGGACGCGGGGCCGACGAGCCGATGGCCCGCTACAGATCATCCCCGCAGGCGCGGGACCGGCTACGGATACCGCGGCAGCCACGCCGGCGCGGTCGGATCACCCCCGCAGGCGCGGGGCCGACCCTTGTTCACCCGCGGCTTTAACGGTGCGAGGGCAGGGCGTTCGCTGGAAGCCTAGCTGGTGGATGCCTCATCGTGAACTCCGTGTTGACCTTGTGGGGGCGGGGCCGACACTCCGGACGGTGGTCATCCCTGCGGGTGTGGGGATTGTAGCCGGGGTGGTGGCAGGGGCGTAGGACTATTCCGGAGAGTGTGGGGTCACGTCGGCAGGCAGGGGCGGTTCACCGCAGGTACGTAGCGGGCGCCGACGGTGCGGTCCGGGACATTCGGGAACGCGGCGAGCCATATATGCCGGGTATGTCCGTTGCCGCTTTCGCGCCCCGATTCGTGGCCACCTCTAGAGTGGCTGGTGGTGCCGTTTTCGGCGCTTGTGGGATTTTTCATGAAACGTACGCCAAGGTCATTTAAGGCCCCCTTGACGGCTTTCCCCATAATGGGATGTCCGCTGCCGTCTAATTTGTTCACATTCGTGCGCTTCGGGGCTCGGCTATGCGGTTGACGTAGGGTTAGTGTCCTTTGGTGGGATCCATGCAGGGGCGATGTCACGGCAGGCTGCCCTGAACGCTGTCGGACACTCCCGTGCGTGCGCTGAGCGTACGGTTTTCGGTGTGATGATGCGACAGTCAATGTCTTCTTTAATCCCTTTGGTGTGCGCTATTAACTTCATCTGTTTTGAGGTTGAAGGCATGTGATGGCCGATTGGTGTCACCTTGTTGTGAATGGACAACGGCACCTTGGGGCCGATCTCCGTAGACATTTTCCTCGATCTGCGATCTCATATCTCCGCAGTCCTCTGTGGATTCTTCCGAGATATGGAGAGACGTATGACCAATTCGCGAAGAATGATGAGGGTCGCCGTCGCGTTCGCGGCGGTAATCGGTTTTGGGGCCGTCGACGCGTGGCCGTCTACGGCGGCAGCGGCGCCGCCGCAGGATCTCCGGATCACCCGCTTCCTCGGTGAGCAGCGGCTACCCCACAAGATGGAGTTCGGCGGAACCACCGTCGGCGGCCTGTCCGGTCTCGACCGTGATCCGCTCACCGGCACCTGGTACTTCATCTCCGACGACCGATGGCGCTACAACCCGGCCCGCTTCTACACCGGCCGGCTGAACATCAACCCGGTGACCGGAAAGTTCACCGGGGTCAACCTCACCGGGGTTACCACCCTCCTGCGCCCCGACGGAAGCCCCTACCCCGCCTATGGCCAGCCTGAATCCGCCGACCCCGAGACGATCCGCTTCGATCGGTGGAGCCGCAGGCTTCTGTGGGGGCACGAGGGCGACCGGCCGGACGAGACGCACCCCACCGTTCCGGTGTCCGACCTGTTCGTCCGCTGGGCCGACACCGAAGGGCGGCACCTCGGCGAGCTGCCGCTTCCCGGCAACCTGAAGCTGACCGACACCACCAGTGGTCCGCGGCGTAACTTCGGGTTCGAAGGGCTGACCTTCACGCCGCACACGATCGCGGCCATCGTGGAAGGCCCACGATATGAGGACGGGGAGCTCCCGACCGTCGAGCACGGCGCACCGGCCCGCATCACCGTGTGGGGTCGCGACGGACGGCTGCGCGGGCAGTACGCCTATCCGATCGATCCGCTGCCGGCGGCACCGATCCCGCCGACCGGCCACTCCGACAGCGGCGTCTCGGAGATCCTGGCGATCGACGACCACCGATACCTCGCACTTGAGCGCTCCTGGATCGAGGGCGTCAACTACCGGGTCAAGCTGTACGAGATCGATCTGCGCGGCGCCACGAATGTGCTGACCAGGGACAGCCTCACGACCGGCGGATCATACCGTCCGATCTCCAAGCGTCTCGTCTCCGACCTCAGCTCGATCCGGCCACCGGTGCAGAACCTTGAGAGCCTCGCGTGGGGGCCGCGCCTCGCCACAGGCGAGTGCACGCTGGTGATCGGCTCCGACGACAACTTCGGCTCCGAAGAGGTCACCCAGTTCCTGGCCTTCGCCGCCCGGGGCTGCTGACCACGGTCCACCTCTGTCCGGCGGCATCCGAGGCGGCCCGCCTCGGCCCCTCGCCCAGCCGCCGGACCGATCGGACGCTCTCATCGGCCTGGCTGATGTAGCGCGGGAGGTGCGCCGGCCTTCGAACATCGCCGGGAACAGGCCGGTCCGCAAATGCCTCCCGGGAAACGTCTTGCGCACGGTGGCGGAAGGGGTTGAGGTGACCGTTCAACCTCCGGCAGGTCCGCCGGCGAGGGCCCGAATGCGAATGGCCGCGATGGTGCGGTGCTGAGCCTGTCTGAATCACGCCGGGTTTATTGAAGGCCGTAATGGTATGGGCGGCCACCCCGTATTATCAGCCCCCTGGACCCGGGTTCGACCTTTGAGACATGATGCTGCCCGTTCGAGTCATGGTTTGAAGGGGACAATTCGCGTGGCCGATCTTCGAGGCGACATGGCGGCGTTTATCCGTCGGCCATGGTTTTGGTGCCGGGATCAGCAACTCCCGCGCCTTCTTGTCACCGGTTGCGACGCGATCGAAGCCGCCGAGGAACTGGCCGCCCCGTTCACGGACTACCTGCCCACCGCGTTGGTGCGCGAGTCCGAACACGGCTCGGTTCCCGCGCTGGTGGCCGCACTGGCCGGACCGCAAGGGCAACTGGGCAAGCCAGTGGGCGGATCGTTTCTCCCGGCGCCGCGTTTCCCCCTCGCGCAGTTCGTGCTCTGGGCCCGGGTGCAGAAGGCCACGCCGGTTCCGGACGTCAAGAACTGGCCGCCGGACCCGCAGTCACATGAGGGCTTTCAGACGTTCAAGGAGCGACTGAACGACTGGAGACGAAAGACCTCGGGCGAAGGCGGAAGATGGAGGCTGGCCGCCGACTTCTTCATCGGACGTGCCGCACTCACATGGGTGCCGTTGGGGACCCTCGTGTCATGGCTGGCCGCGGGGCCGTCCGACCTCGTCGGTGTGCTTCCGTGGCTGCTCGGCCTTCTCGTGGCGCTGGTCGGTATCATCGCTCAAGGTCTCGGGTCCATTCGTGGTTCGTTTTTCTACGGCTGGTTCAGGCGGCAGCCGTTCGTGAGGCGGAAGCGGTGGGAACGACTCGCCTGGTACGCCTTGCGCCTGGCCAACGCGACCGACGACGACATCGAGAAGCTGTTGGTGCATGCCCTGTGCGAGGACCTCCGGCAGGCATATCAGAAATGGCCCATCCCATGGCCGAGCTGGGGACGCGGGCTTTACTGTCTCCTGCGTATCGAGGTCAACGACGCCAAGGGGGTCAATGCGCGGTTTCTGCGGCTGCTGGAGGACACGTGCGAAGAGACCGGGCTGCCGGTTCCCATGGTGGTGCTCGCCGCGGTGCCCGATGAGCTGGCGGGGCCCTGGACGTCCGCCTCCCCGATGGAACTGGGCAGGCTCATGGGGAACGTCAGGAAGTGGCGGCGCAAGCAGCTCCGGCGCCGAGCGCCCCTCCGGCTCGTGGTCCGCGCCGGCGGCCACGGCCCGCTGCCCGATCCGCCGTACAGGCTGAAGCCCTGGCGGCATCAGGCTCGTGCGTTCGGCTACTGGGGCGTTGTACTCCTGGGGGTGCCGGGTCTGGTCGTCTGGTTCGCGGTGAACAACCTCAGCGACAGGGCGGCGCACTGCGGCGGGCTCGCGTATGTCGAGCGAATCGGAGACGAGTGCGTCGGCGTCGTCAACGCCCCGGAGGCCGCACCCGACGGCCTGTTCGCCCGCCAGATCGACGCCCTCGTGAAGAAGATCGACAAGAACAACGCCTACGCCATCAAGACTGGGCGGTATGTGAGCCTAGTCCTGTTCGGCGAGTACTCGATCAAGAAGCTCTCGGACGATGACAGCAGGTTCGCCAGCGCGGTTTCCGAGTTGATAGCCGCGGAGGAATACCAGCGAGACATTTCGAGCACTCCCCGCCTCCGGATCCTGATCGCGAACGCGGGAGACAACTACCGGCAGGGGAGGCGGGCCGCCGAACTGGTCTCTGAGCTGGCCGAGAGGGACCCGCACGTGGTAGGTGTCGTGGGACTGGCACGCAGCGTCGAAGGTGTGGAGCAGGCTGTCCGTCAGTTCGACACCGCGAAGATCCCCGCCCTGGCGACTACGGCCACCGCCGACCACCTCGGGATAATCGACCGCAACCCCTCCCCCTACTACTTCCATGTCAGCCCGACGAACTTTCGCGAAGCGACGCTCGCCGCGCGTTTCGCGCACAGGACCCTGCTTGCCCATAAAAAAACCGCGTCAGCGGTGATCGTGCAGGACGGCGCGCGCGAGGACATCTACACCAGCAACCTCGCGGAGGATTTCGCCACGGCACTCCGGACAGAGCACATCACAGTCGGCTCTCCGGTGTCGTACGGCGCCTCCCGGGACGGCATGTCCACTGCCGTCGCCAAGGCGTGCGAGCGAGGCACCGACATCTTCATGTATGCGGGGCGGGCGCCCGAGTTCATCGATTTCCTCAGGGCACTCGAAGGGAGCAGCGAATGCGGCGGGGGTGTGCTCAAGGTCCTCGCGGGCGACGATGTCATCAAGGTCGTCGCCGACCACAGCGTTGAGATCACGGCCATGAAGCAGGTAGAGGTCCACTATGTGGCGCTGGCCAGTCGTGAGATGTGGCGAGGGATCGCGCACCCGACCGGGTTCATCAGTGGCCTGCTGGCAGGGAGGCATGCGAACGTCGTGGACGACAGCCTCATCCTCACCTATGACGCGCTCGACGTGATCTACCGGGCCGCCGACAAGGCGTATCGACCGGGAGACCAGTTGCCGAGCCGAGGTGACGTCCTGTATCGGCTCTCCAAAACCTCGGGCGAGTCGGCCTGGGGCGGGTCGGGCGGTGTGATCAACTTTGGCGGGAAGGAGCGACACGACCCGGTGGACAAGGCGCTCTCCATCATGAAGGTCGAGGGCGGGTCGTCGGTATCAATGATCCGCTGCGGCGCGATGGACGCCGACGAGCGCCCGCCCACCGATCCACGCTGCATCGATCTGCCCGACGCGCCGGAGAACACACCATAGGAAGCGTTACAACAGCGGCGGAGCCGTACGGCGCGCCGTGGCATCGGCTCTGGACACTCAATGCGCATGGATTTCCGGTCCTTGCCCGGCGTGGCACTCCACCGGACCGCGCCCCGGCGCTCCCAGACCACCCGGCGAGGTCAGGACGTGCCCGCCGCATGACATCGACATCGCACACACGAAGGCCCCCCGGGATTCCCCGGGGGTCCCTCGTCTCAGCCCCGGAATCGTTCCGGCTGTCTCCGGAAAAGCCGCTCCCACCTGGGAAAACAGGGCCAAGGGCATTTCGCGTATCTTTCACGACCACGGCGGCTGCCTGAGCCGTGCGGGCCGCACACATGGAAAAGACCAGGTCAGAGTAGAGATGGCCTGGTCTTGGTTGCGCGCCCTGCAGGATTCGAACCTGCGACCGTCGGATTAGAAGTCAGGAGCACAGCAAGGGCTGACTGCATCGTCTAGCTGCACGAACGTCGTTCTCGTTCACATGCTGGCCCTCGTTTGGGGAAGCATTGGGAGCGATCATGACTTCAAAAGCCCTGGTAGGTGCTGGTAGATGCCGATAGGCGAAGGTCCATATCTATACATCCCTTTTGAGAGTATCGCGGATTCTTCGCCTACCGGCTAACCTGCTACTACAGCTCGATGCCTAGCAGACGAGTTATTGCTGCGATGGTGAGGAATAGAGCGATCAGGGCGGCGGTTCGGTGCCAGCGGTCCAACGCATACCGGACTGTCCGCCCTGTTTCTGTTATGAGTCTTGATAGCCATCCTTCGGGGGACTCGATCATCTTTTGCACCTCCTCTCGGGGAGATACTTTCTAGGTGGAGTCGACCTAGGTCAAGCTGGCATCCCGATTTTCGGGATGTATAAAGCAGCAACAGGATGGGGAATTTTCAACCCCTGGTGGAAAATCTATATCCAAGATCACTTATTGTGCGATGTCGAGTGCTATACATGTCGAGGGCTCGACATCTTAAATCAGACGAAAGTGGCATTTGGTGGCAGGCAAAGCGCAGGATCGCATGCATGTCCTAAAAGGACAAAGCGCCAACGATGGTTCATTGGGTACCGTTGAGGGCACTTTCCTTTTGGCGAGGATAAATCTCGCGAGGAATTCAGCTTCTATAGCAGAAGAAGTTAAAGCGGCACTTGCTCTAACTAAAACAAGGAAGATGTGGGAGATGAGTTTTACTCGCGAGTCGAGAACTCTCGCTATTCGGCGCCACGATGCTTACCGTGACGAAGTTGTGGAAACTGTAAATGTAAAGCACATAGAGCGACAGGCGGTAATAGATCCTGACTTGACGTCAAAAAAGCTCTATAAGGAAATCGTTGCCACAGAGGCGATTAAAGGCGTTGCAAGAGAGGTCACTCGGGTAACTTCTATCTGGGAAGTTGAGGATCGAAACGACTGGATTAACTTCCCGGAAGTATTTGTCTTCGCGACTGCGCGCGAGGCGATTTCGCTGCATTCTTCACTGCTCGCGCAACTAACGGAGCGTGAAGATCTGCTGGATTGCGATGATGTGGTCCCGCACCTTCCGGTACTTCTGGCTTCACACTATAAAAGTGTTGCTTGTACGGCAGATCCGGTCGCGCCTCAAGTGCCTAAAAAGGAAAAGGATGAATATGTCGATATTGATTCACTGAAGTCGATGGCGGTTGCGCAGAGAAGTGGTGGAGGTAGTTCGAGGAGTGCACTAAAAATCCTGGCGTTAGACTTGTATAGGCGAGGGGAGAGGAATATTCGATCCATAAGCCAGGCGACTGGTTTGGCTAGAGATACGATATATCTTCTTCTTTACGCTGAAGGTTTAAAAGACTTTCCTTTATCGCATGTCGTTTTGGATCTTCGGGAAGAAATTACCTCTAAGGTGAGCCAAAATGGGATGCCGGCACCGTCTGTTGGTGAGATATCCGATCGCTGGAATATATCGAGAAAAGACGCCGATAAAGTTCTCGCAATACTCCGAGCTTCCGATATTATTCGCGCTGTTCCGGGGAGAGGGGCGGTGATAAATAAGCCCGAGAGTTGATCGGGAGTAAGAAAGATCAAGGTTGATTGACCTTTTATTTTTGGGAAAACTTTTAGGGCTGTGCTCACTGTGCATGGGTGGCCAACCTGGAACCAAGCTTGACGGGTGCCGCGCGCGGGTAACCAGAGCGTTTATATTCAGCTCTGCTATATGTCAGATCATGCTGCTGTAGTGAGTTGTACCCATGGGATATCAGTGGTCTTGATGATCTGGTTGGGCCCGATAAACCGAGAGGTCACTAGAATCCCAGCGTCGTGAGCCGCTTGGCCGGCATGGCTTGCTGAGGCGTCCTCGATAAGCCATGGTGTCAGATGGTCGCCGCAGTCGAATGCGTCAACCGCAGTCTTAAGGACACAACTTTCTGTCGCGATTCCGCAGATGTAGATGTCAGTCCATCTGTGGTCACGGACGAGAGCTTCTCCCTCTTCGTTGAAGAAACTGTATACGGTCTTGTCGACAACGGCTGTTACCTTATTTGCATAGGAAATTAGCTCAGGAACGATGTCGGTCTCAGGTGATTCCATGAGCTTGGACCACTTAAATAGCTGCTCAAAATTGCTTCCGGAATAATTGAAGTACCGGGTGAAAACTACGTCACCACCCGCAGTCTGCCACTGGTCTACCAGATTCACGATAATCGGGATGACGTGTGCCGACTGTTCCCGTACAAACTCGTTCTGGACATCTACCACGATTAGAACCGCAGAACTGTCAAACACGAGCTTACCTTTCACTGGTTTCTCTTAGGATGTCGATCGCTTGAGACAGGTGGTCGATAAGACCACTCGTATCCAGAATGGCAGTGCGCATGGACCTGTGCTGCCCGGTTTCCTGCGGCCGGGCGCTGGTCAGCCGAGATCGAACGCCACGCAGAAAGCGCCAGCCGTACGACTCAGGCACTTCGGGGTCGATTCCTTGTTCCAACTTGCCTGTTGATGTATTCGCAGTAGGCCCAGATCGCCTGAGTGGCCAGTTCGATAGTGACAAGCTCGTCTTCTGCTAACGCGCGCCGGGGCCCTGAGGTCGGGCGGGGGTTTTCGCTGGTCTCGGTTGTGTGCCCCTGTTGCATGCGACAGTGGACGTGTGCTGACATTGCCGTCACGCTTCCCGTACTCTTCGTTGGGCGCTCGACAGAGGTCACGTGCCTACCCGCTAGTTTGTTGGGCTTCAAGCAAATCCCGTAGCTCATCAATCGTTAGCCATGTCGCCGTTCGGTGGATCATTCGGTGGCAGTTGGAACAGATGAGAGCAAGATCCTGAAGCCGTGTAAGGGTTTTGCCTGTGACATTGAGCGGCGTTCGATGATGACACTCGATGTAGTCCAACCCTCTTGCGCCGTACGTGCGGTAGAAGTCGAAGCCGCATGCCTCGCACGCAATCGCTATGCCTTTTCGCTTGGCTTCAGCGATCTTTTTTCGCTTGAGCTTTGGGTCTCGTTCGCGTCGTAGATGTGCCTTGAGAAGCACGCCGCCTTCTTCGGCACCCAGATCATCAACTAGATCAGGGTCGGGAAGCCTTGGCGCGGTTCGGTCCCAAAGAAGCAATGTATTCTTGATCGACTCTGCAAGGGTATGCATCTCGGCTGTCCGGTCGAGGAAGTCTTGCAATACCTCGCGGTCGAGTCGGTTGCCGTTGGTGGGCTTACCCTTGTAATTTGGATGGCAGGTGATGATGTCGGATGTCTTACGCTCAACGCCAGCCGGGTTACGGAAGTCTGGGCGGCGTCTGTCGAGCGGATGGATCGCCGGGCTCTGCAACAGTTGAGAGAGTTCTACCGCACGACGATCCTCTTGAGCCAACGTCTTCCACTCGTTCGCCTCGGCTACGGCGCACACGAGCACGATCTCGTCACGAGTCCAGTCCGGATTGCGGAGATAGCGAACGGTAAAACCCAGTGCGCGAAGTCGCGTGGCAACCGTCTTATCTCCACCTGTGAAGTCCCCCGACCTCCAAGGGCGATCTCCGCTGACTCCATGGGCATACCCGAAGATCGCCTTGGAGTCGTACAGTTCACCGTCCAGCTCAAGATAGTAGGCCTTCGCGGGGTGGAACCCCGCTGACTCAAGAAACCTTTCACGGCCAAGCCTCTTAAATTCGGCGACGGCGTCGAGCACTGCGGGGGCTGTTACGTCAGCGAACGTCACAGCGCCGAATGTAGTGCGTCCCGACGGCACTTCGCGGGCATAGCGCGGACACAGTACGGGCCTGACTCTGGCTCTCAACGTGGTCGGACTGGACGCGCCGGCCAATCGCTCTCATCGGGTGCAGGGGCGTCCGATGCGGACTCTGGCTCTGGCCGAGGCGGTGTGCTCCCTGAGTCACGCCGATCCCACCTGCGGTGGGGCCCGTGCGCTGGTGTGCGCCTTGGGAAGGCATTGGGAAGGATCAACCGCAATCCACCGGTGTCAGCCGTACAGCACCGGACATGGAGAGAGGGCCCGTGCCCGGCATCACTGCTGGTCACAGGCCCTCTTGGCTGCTTACGAGACGTGCGCCCTGCAGGATTCGAACCTGCGACCGTCGGATTAGAAGTCCGATGCTCTATCCAGCTGAGCTAAGGGCGCTCCCGCCTAATTGTGCATGATCCGCGGAGTGTCCATGCATCGGTTTTCCGTCCGTGTCGCAAGGATCACTCCACGGCCGGGACCGGCCGTGTGAACGGGGGGTGGCGGTGATGGTGGCCTGGGAAGTGTACCCGAGGGAGGTCCGCTCGGCATCGCCATCACTCCGTCGGCGACGCCTGGGGAGCGGGGCGGCGGACCGGTGCAACCGAGGGATGGCCGGTCCTGTGGAGAGGGGGCGGGGGCTTCCGGGGGGGCAACCTGAACCGTTCTTTTCGGCGCGCGGATCGGTCTAGGCTCGTATGCCATGTTCGTCGCCACCGTCCAGCACGAGGAGATCCCTTTGGTGGGCGGTGACGTGACCGCCGGGGTGGTGCGGGTCGGGGACACCGTCCGCAGGCCCTGCCGGTCCTCCACGCGCTCGGTGCACGCCTTGCTGCGGCATCTTGAGGCGGCCGGGTTCGACGGCGCGCCCCGGGTGGTGGGGGTGGACGGGCGGGGACGGGAGATTCTGAGTTACGTCGACGGTGTCTCCGCGCCCAGGCCGCTGCCCGCCTACGCGGTCACCGACGGGTCGCTGGCCGCCCTGGCGATGCTCGTACGGCGGTTTCACGATGCCTCGATGGGGTTCGTCCCGCCGCCGCGCGCCGTATGGGAGGCCGGGTCCAACGACGACGCGGCTCCGGAGCTGATCGGTCACTGTGACATCAACCTCGACAATGTGATCTTCCGTGACGGGCTCCCCGCCGCGCTGATCGACTTTGACATGGCCCGGCCGACGACCCGGCTGTTCGACGTGGTGACCGCCCTGCGACACTGGGCTCCGATCGCCGATCCGGTCGATCTGGAGCCGCTCCAGAGCTCTCTGGAGGTCGGTCCCCGGCTGCGGGTGTTCTGTGACGCGTACGGCCTGGCGGCACGCGACCGCCGCCGTCTTCTGGACCTCGCCCGGCTCCGCTTCGACCGTTCGTACCACGCCATGCGGACCAGGGCCGTGACCATCGGCGGAGGCTGGGCCCGTATGTGGGAGAACGGGGCTGGAGCGCGCATCCGCCGGGCCTGTGCCTGGCTCGAAACCAACCAGGACGAACTGCATGCCCATCTCATCTAAGCGGACCGACCGGCGAACCGGGTTCGGGCGGGCGTGGGGCCGCTGCGCGCCGGGGCGGGCCGAGGCGGTGGGGATGCTCGCCGGGGTCGTGGCCGACGCCCTGCTCGCCGACCCTCGGCGTGGGCATCCGGTGGCCCTGTTCGGCCGGGCCGCAGCTGTGCTGGAGAGACGCGTGTACGGCGACGCCCGGCCGGCCGGGGTCCTCCACGTCGGGCTCTGCGTCGGCCCGGTGGCGCTGCTCGGGCTGGCCGTGACCCGGGTGGGGAGCCCCGTGCTGCGGGGGGCGCTGAGCGCCGTGGCGACCTGGGCGGTGCTGGGCGGCACGACGCTGGGGCGCGAGGGCGTGGCCATGGCGGAGTTCCTGGAGGCCGACGACCTCACCGGGGCCCGGGGCAGGCTCTCCCACCTGTGCGGGCGCGACCCCTCCCTGCTGGAGCCGGCCGAGCTGGCCAGGGCCACCGTCGAGTCGATCGCGGAGAACACCTCCGACGCCGTGGTGGCCCCGCTGTTCTGGGGGGCGGTGGCCGGGGTCCCTGGGCTGCTGGCCTATCGGGCGATCAACACGCTGGACGCGATGGTCGGTCATCACAGCCCCCGCTACGAACGTTTCGGCTGGGCCGCGGCCCGGCTGGACGACGTGGTCAACTTTGTCCCGGCCCGGATCACCGGCCTGCTCGCGGCCCTCGGCGCCCCTGTGGTGGAGGGTTCGGCGCGGCGTGCGGTGGCCGTACTGCGCAGGGACGGCCACCGTCACCCGAGCCCCAACGCGGGCCGCTGCGAGGCGGCCTTCGCCGGGGCGCTGGACGTCACGCTGGGCGGGGTCAACGTCTACGGCGACCGGGTGGAGCACCGGCCCGAGATGGGGGACGGGCGCAAGCCGGAGACCGTGGACATCCGCCGCTCCGTACGGCTGGCGCGGGCCGTCGGCGTCGCCGCGGCGGGCCTGGCCGTACTGGTCGCGCTCCGGGGGCCGCGCCGGTAGGCGATCCGGTCGTGCGGTGGCCGATGTGACGGCCGGTGTGCCCCGGACGCGCGGTACGGCGTGCCGCGCGTCATGCTGTCATCATGATTGCCGATCCGCCGAGTGTGCCGTCGCCGTCGCCGTCGCAGGGAAGCCCGGTGGTGTGCGGGTGAAGGGGGCGCTGCTGGTCGCCGGGACCACCTCCGACGCGGGCAAGAGCGTTGTCACGGCGGGGATCTGCCGCTGGCTCGCCCGGCGGGGTGTGAAGGTCGCGCCGTACAAGGCGCAGAACATGTCACTGAACTCCTTCGTCACCGCCGACGGCGCCGAGATCGGCCGGGCCCAGGCGGTGCAGGCCGCGGCCTGCGGCCTGGAGCCCACCGCGGACATGAACCCGATCCTGCTCAAGCCGGGCAGTGACCGGCGCAGCCAGGTCGTGGTCATGGGCAGGCCGATGGCCGAGGTCGACGCGATGGAGTACTGGGACGTCAAGGACCGGCTCCGGCAGGTCGCCGTGGACGCGCTGGAGCGGCTGCGCGCCTCCTACGACGTGGTGGTCTGCGAGGGTGCGGGCAGCCCGGCGGAGATCAACCTGCGCAGGGGCGACATCGCGAACATGGGACTGGCCCGTGCCGCGGAGCTGCCGGTCATCGTGGTCGGAGACATCGACAGGGGCGGGGTCTTCGCCTCGTTGTACGGGACCGTGGCCCTGCTGGAACCCGCCGACCAGGCGCTGATCGCGGGCTTCGTGATCAACAAGTTCCGGGGGGCGCGGGAGCTCCTCGAACCCGGTCTCGACATGATCGAAGGTCTGACCGGCCGCCGGGTCTACGGCGTGCTGCCCTGGCTGAACGGCCTCTGGCTGGACGTCGAGGACTCCCTCGCCCTGGACAACCGTCCCGCCGCCGGGACGCGCCCGCCGTACGGCGGGCAGAGCCTGCGGGTCGCGGTGGTCAGGCTGCCGCGCATCTCCAACTTCACCGACGTGGACGCCCTGGTCTCCGAGCCCGGGGTGGTGGTCCGCTTCGTGACCTCCCCGGCGGAGCTGGACGACGCCGACCTGGTGGTGCTGCCGGGCTCCCGCGCCACCGTCTCCGACCTGGCCTGGCTGCGTGCCTCCGGGCTGGCCGACGCCTTGGGCGGCCGGGCGGTGCTGGGCATCTGCGGGGGCTACCAGATGCTCGCCCGGACCATCCACGACGACGTCGAGTCCGGGGCCGGGAGGGTCGAGGGGCTGGGACTGCTGCCCGCGACCGTGGAGTTCGGGGCCGAGAAGACGCTGGGCCGCCCGGTCGGCAGCGCGTACGGCTGCCGCGTCGCGGCCTACGAGATCCACCACGGCGTCGTGACGGCCGAGGGCGGCGACCCCTTCCTGGACGGTTGCCGGTCCGGGCCCGTCTGGGGCACCACCTGGCACGGGGCGCTGGAGAACGACGACTTCCGCCGGGCGTTCCTGGCCGATGTGGCGGCCGTCTCCGGCCGTGACTTCACCCCCGCCCCGGACGTCTCCTTCGCCGCGCTGCGCGAGGAGCGGCTGGACGCCCTGGGTGACCTGATCGAGCGGCATGTGGACACCGAAGCCCTGCTCAGGCTCCTGAGGGACGGGGCTCCCCGGGATCTGCCGATCCTGCCTCCCGGCGGTGCTTCGCGCGAGGCGCCGGACTTCTCCCGTGGCCTTCCACGGTAGAAACGTGGTTTCTTACGGTGAAGTGGATTTCCCGCGGTAACCCCATGGAAGGTGAACGATGATCCGGCTGCTCTTCCCCCTTCTCGTCCTGGCCGTGATCGTCGGCGCCTTCCTGCTGCTCCGCGCCTCCAGGGCGGACAGGCGCCCCGCCGCCGACGAGCCGCGCGAGATCCTCAGGCGCCGCTACGCGGCGGGGGAGATCGACGAGGACGAGTATCTGCGCCGTATGTCCGGTCTCTCCCAGGACTGGTAGGGAGCCGGTCTCTCCGGTCTCTCCGGTCCCGCTCCCCGCCGGGGTCGGCGCCGGATGGTTCCGGAATCGGGCAACGAACGGGCGGCCAACTGTCGGGGTCCGGTCATGGTCCGGGCGGGGCGCGAACAGGCACGATCGAGGGCATGACAGCGGTGGTGCAGACCGAGGGGCTTACCAAGTTCTACGGTAAGCGCCGGGGACTGGAGGATCTCAACCTCCTGATTCACCCCGGAGAGGTGTTCGGGTACCTCGGCCCGAACGGTTCGGGTAAGACAACCACGATCAGACTGCTGCTCGACGTGATCCGGCCGACCAGAGGCCGGATCACGGTGCTCGGCCTGGATCCCCGTGACGCGGGGGTGCGCGCCCGGATCGGCTACCTGCCGGGGGAGCTCGTCCTGGAGGGCAGGGAGAAGGCGGCCGACTATCTCGCCTTTCTGGGCGAGGTCCGGGGCGGTGTGCCGAAACACCGGATCGAGGGGCTGGCCGAGAGGCTGGAGGCCGATCTCTCCGTGCCCATGGGCAAACTCTCCAAGGGCAACAAGCAGAAGGTGGGGCTCATCCAGGCGTTCATGCACGAGCCGGAGTTCCTGATCCTGGACGAGCCGACCGGCGGCCTGGATCCGCTGGTGCAGCAGGAGTTCCTGGCCATGGTCCGCGAGGTCCGCGCCTCGGGACGGACCGTGCTCATGTCCTCCCACGTGCTCGCCGAGGTCGAGAACGTCTCCGACCGGGTCGGCATCGTGCGTGCCGGCCGGCTGGTCGCGGTGGAGGACGTCTCCGCGCTGCGGGAGAAGGCGGTGCGCCGGGTGGAGTTCCACTTCGACGCGCCCGTTCCCCGCGAGGCGTTCGAGAACCTGCCCGGTGTGCGGGACCTGCGGGCGGAGGGGGCGAACGTGCGGTGCACCCTCGACGGCCGGCCGGACGCGCTGATCAAGGCCGCGGCGCGGTTCACCGTGGTGCACATGACCAGCGCGGAGCCCGACCTCGAAGAGATCTTCCTGACCTACTACAGCGATGAGGAGGCGCGCCATGCCCGCGCTCGTGTCCAAGAGCCTGCGTGACCAGCGGCGGGCACTGATCGGCTGGACGGTCGGCATCTGCGCCTTCCTCCTGCTCTATCTGTCGATCTACCCGTCCATAGCGAGTAACCCCGACCTGTACGGCCAGGCGATGGCGGCCAAGTATCCGGGGGCGCTGAAGGACCTGATGGGCGGGCTGGGGGACCTCACGAGCGGTGCCGGATACCTCCAGGTCATGGCGTACCAGCTGTTCGGCCCGCTGCTGTTCATCATGTCCGCGGTCACCCTCGGCAACCGGGCGATCGCCCAGCCGGAGGAGGCGGGGACGCTGGAGCTCACCATCACGCTGCCGATCGACCGCAGGCGGCTGGTGCTGGAGCGGCTCGCCGCGCCGGCCCTTGGCCTGCTGGCCATCGGGCTGGTCACCTTCGCGCTGGTCGCGGGGATGGCCTCGGCGGTCGACATGGGCGTGCCTCTGGGCAACATCGTCGCCGCGCACGTCGGGCTCTGCCTCCTGGTGCTGTTCTTCGGCACGCTGACGGTGGCCGTGGGCGCGGCCACCGGGCGCAAGGGGCCGGCCCTGGCGGTCAGCGGGGTGTGGGCGGTGGGCGGTTACGCGGTGGAGACCCTGGGCCGCGACGTGGCCGCGATCTCCTGGCTGCGCCCGCTCTCGCCGTTCCACTACTACCTGGACGGCAAACCCCTCTACCAGGGGTTCCCCTTCGGGGACTACGGTGTCCTGGCGGGTGCGACGGTCGTGCTGGTGCTGGTCGCGATGGTCACCTTCGATCGCCGTGACGTAGGAGTCTGATGGACGAGCTGCTCGGCGGCCGGCTCCGGACGCTCCGGCAGGTGGCCGCCACCGGCAGGCTGCCCGTCCGGGCCGAGCTGGACGACTGCCGGGCCGTCGGCGCGCGGGCCGCCGAGCAGGGAGTTCCGGTGCGGGTGCTGGTCGAGTCCGCCTTGGAGACGGCCGGATCCACCGGCCCGATCTCGCTCCCGGCCCTGAAACGCCTGGTCTCCGCGCTGATGGAGGGTCACGAGAACGCTCAGCGACTGGCCCTGCGCCATGAGGAGGCCGCCCGCCGGGAGTTCGTGGACGACCTGCTCCAGGGCCGGGCCGACAGGCTCGCCGAACGGGCCGAGCACTTCGGCCTCCGCCTCGCGGAGACCTACCTGGTCGCGGTCGCCCGGCCGGCCGGTACCACGGGCGCCGTGCCCGCCCCCGGCGCCCCCGGCGTCGGCGCCCCAGCCTCCGGCGTCGCCGTCGTCGTGGGCGACCCGGACGCCGACCTGTCCGCCCGGCGGATCGAGGAGGCGATGGTCGGCCGGTTCGGCTCGCACAACGTGCTGGTCACGGTCCGTGGCGGGGTGCTCGTGTGTGTGGTCCCCGGCGCCCTCACCGTCGCCGTCGGGGAGTTCACCCACCATGTGCGGCAGATGTTCCTCCCCGGCTGGCGGGTCGGCCTGGGGCGGCCTCACCGGGGGCCCGGCGGGGTGGTCACCTCCTACCGGGAGGCGGTCAACGCGATCGAGCTCGGTGACCGGCTGGAGTTGCGGGCGCCGGTGCTCAAAGCCGCGGACCTGCTGGTCTTTCCGGTGCTCCTGCGGGACCGCGCGGCCATCGAGGATCTGGTGACGACCGTGCTCAGCCCCCTGCTGGACGCGCGCGGCGGCCCGGAGCCGCTGCTCGGCACGTTGGAGGCCGTCTTCGCCTCCCAGGGCAACCAGGCCGCCGCCGCCCGAAGGCTCGGTCTCAGCACCCGGGCGGTGACCTATCGGCTGGAGCGCATCCGCCGTCTCACCGGGTTCTCACCCGACGACCCCACCCAGCGGTTCACGCTGGAGACGGCGGTGCTGGGGGCACGGCTGCTGGGCTGGCCGTCCTCCCTCGCCGATGACCCCCGCCTCCGATAGCCCTCGCATCCGACGATCCCCGCCTCGGACGATGTCCTGCCCCCGATGACACCGAGGCCGGTGGCCGTGCTCGGGGAGCCCCGGAGGGGTCAGGTCAGGAGGAGGAGCTTGCCGGTGGTACGGCGGGCCTCCAGATCCCGGTGGGCCTGGGCCGCCTCGGCCAGGGGGTAGCGGCGGGAGATGTGGACCCTGAGCTCTCCCGAGGCCACCCAGCCGAAGATGTCGGAGGCCCGCCAGGCCAGCTCGTCGCGGGTGGCGAGGTAGGGGGCGAGGGAGGGGCGGGTCAGGAAGAGGGAGCCGCCCTTGGCGAGGGTCTGCGGGTCGACGGGGGGCACCGGGCCTCCGGCCTGGCCGTACAGGACCATCATGCCGCGTGGGCGCAGTGAGGCGAGGCTCCCGTCGAAGGTGGGGGCGCCCACGCCGTCGTAGACGACGTGGGCGCCGGAGCCGGTCAGGTCGCGGACCGCGTCGGCGAAGCCGTCGTAGCGGAGAACGTCGTCGGCACCCGCCGCGAGGGCCAGCTCCTCCTTCTCCTCGGTGGAGACCGTGCCGATCACCCGGGCGCCGCGCAGTTTGGCGATCTGGACGAGCAGCAGGCCCACGCCTCCGGCGGCGGCGTGCACCAGCACGTTGTCGCCTGGTTTCACCCGGTAGGTGGAGTGGGTCAGATAGTGGGCGGTCAGCCCCTGGAGGGTGACGGCCGCCGCGACTTCCGCCGTCATCCCCTCGGGTACGGAGAGCACGTGGGTGGCCGGCACCACGGCCTTGGCGGCGTAGCTGCCCATGACGTTGGCCCAGGCCACGGTGTCGCCCACCGAGACGCCCCGGACGTCCTCGCCGACCGCGGCGACGGTGCCCGCGCCCTCGTTTCCGGGGACGAAGGGCAGGGAGAGCGGGTAGCGGCCCATCCGGTGGTAGACGTCGATGAAGTTCACGCCGGCGGCGGCGACGTCGATCAGCACCTCCCCGGGGTTCGGCTCCGGCTCAGGGTGGTCGGTGCAGGTCAGGACCTCGGGGCCGCCGGTGGCGGAGACGACTATGGCGCGCATCGTGCTGAACTCCTTGGCTCGATTGGTGCTTCGATCGTCCCCGGCCGCGTACCGATCAGTCGAATGCCCCGGCGGCGGGCGGCCGGTGCCGTGCGGGGTGACGTCCGGCGCCGGTGACCGCGTGGCGGTCCCGGTACACGCGGCTGCGCGGACGCCGGAACAGCGGGATGCCCCCGCCGCGCTCGAACACCCCGGTACTCGCGGACGCCGGGCCACCGGTGTGACGGGAGGGGACTTGCGCCCGGCGCCGTGGGAACGTATGTTCGACGGACTGTGCCCGTCTTCCCCCGGGTTCCCATCTCGACACCGTGGGGAGAAGAGGCGTCTTGAGCAGACTTCACGGAGACCCGATCGAGGTCTGGACCCGTGGCGGCAGGCCGGTCCAGTTCGTCTGGCGTGACCGGCTCCACGCCGTGCGCCGGGTGCTCGACGAGTGGGTCGTCTCGCGAGAGTGGTGGAAGATCTCCGAGGGCGACCCCGGCGAACGCCGGTTCTGGAAGGTCGAGGCCGACCCCGGCGACCGGCTGGGCACCTATGAGCTCCGTTTCGACACCGCGGGCGAGGGCTGGCTGCTGATGAGGTCGTGGGACTGACGGTCCGGGGGGTGTCACCGCCCGGCCGGATGGACCTGCCGCGCAGCCGCCCGCCTCGTGAAGATCTTCGAGATGGCCCGCGGTGTGATCCTGTCCGACCCGGCCCCGCGGCGGCGGGCGCCGGCGGTCTGGATCCTGGTGATCTGCCGGACGGTCGCCCCGCACAGCAGGGCGGAGACCGTGACGGCGGTCAGCTCGACCGGGCCGAGGCCGGTGAGGCTCGCGTCCCCGGGGGTGGCGTGGAGCGGCAGCCGTACCAGGATCAGGGCGAGCGTGGTCAGCCAGCTCAGCCACCAGGCGGCGAGCAGCGCGACCCAGCGGCCGTGGCGGTCGGCCGGCGGGCGTGAGGCCCACCAGAGGCGATACAGCAGCACCGGCGGGACGACCAGGTTGACCCCCGGCACGAGCCAGGCCGCCAGCGTCGGCAGCGCCGACGCCCCGGGGTGGGCCGCGTTCTGCCGAGCCTGGATCAGCCAGGTCAGATAGGCCGCCGCGGTCGCGATCAGCGTCACGGTAATGATCATCATGAGGACGGCGAAGACGGTCACCGCGCCGACGACGGCCTGCGCGCCGGGGGCGTGGGGGTCACCGCCGAGCGCCGAGATCTCCCGGGCCAGCCGCCGGCCCCGGGCCTGTTCGAACATCACCAGGGCGGCTGTCGCGAGCACCTGGACGCTCAGCGCCACGTGGACGGCCGTGGCTGACCTTCTCGGTAGAGACGAGACGAAGCGCATGTGAATCTCCCCCCGGCATGCGCTGGAGAACCTGCCCTTCTTCTATCCCGTTGACCCCTTTGCTAATCAGTTTCACCGAATGGCTGACCAGGTCGTTCGGACGACCGGCCGACCACGTCGACCCGCTGATCACACCGGTCCCCGTAGTCCCGGTGATCCCCGTGGTCCTCCTACCGCCTTCCGGCTCGCCCGCCTCCGGTCAGGCCGTCCGCGCCGGACGGATCACACCGGCCGGGCCGGTCAGCCGACCACACCCGACTCCCAGGCCCAGGCCGCGATCTCCACCCGGTTCCTCGCGCCGAGTTTCACCTGGATGCTCCCCAGATGGGTCTTGACCGTGGAGAGCGAGACGAACAGTTCGGCGGCGACCTCCTGGTTGGTCCGCCCCCTGGCCACCAGGCGGACGACGTCCAGCTCGCGCTCGGTGAGCGGTTCGCTGGGCGGCCGGGCGGTACCGATCCTGGGGTGGGCCAGGTGTTCGAGCAGCCGTACCGTCACCGACGGCGACACCAGCGCGTCACCGGCCGCGGCCGCCCGGATCGCCTCGATCAGCAGCGTCGGCCCGCTGTCCTTGAGCAGGAATCCGGTGGCTCCCGCGCGCAGCGCGCCGTACACGTATTCGTCCAGGTCGAAGGTGGTGACGATGACCACCCTCATCGGATTGGGCACTCCGGGCCCGGAGAGGAGCCGGGTGGCCTCCAGCCCGTCCAGCCTGGGCATCCGGATGTCGAGCAGGCACACGTCCGGACGGAGCCTGCGCGCGTGCTCGACCGCCTCGGCGCCGTTCGCGGCGGTCGCCACGACCTCCATGTCCGCCTGGGCGTCCAGAATCATCTGGAAACCGGTCCGTACCAGCTCCTGGTCATCAGCGATGAGCACCCGAATCGTCACGCGGTCGATTCTGCCAGCCCGGTCCAGGATGTCGGGCTTTTGACCTTTCGCCTTTCCGCCTTTTGGCCGATGCCGCCGCCGCCGGATCGGACGGTCGGCCGATCCGCCGTGACGTCCCCGCGCGAGAGGGTCTCGCCATGGATGTCGTTCTCGAAGGAATCAGCCTGGTCAAGCGGTTCGGCCCGACCGTGGCTCTGGACGGGGTCGGGCTGGCCCTCCGGCCCGGCGAGGCTTTGGCGATCATGGGGCCTTCCGGCTCCGGCAAATCGACGTTGCTGCACTGTCTCGCCGGGATCATGAAACCGGACGCGGGCGAGGTTCACCTGCTCGGCCGGCGCATCGACGCCATGCGGGAGGGCGAGCGCAGCGCTCTGCGCCGTACCCGGTTCGGGTTCGTGTTCCAGTTCGGCCAGCTCCTGCCCGAGCTTCCGGCGGAGGAGAACGTCGCGCTGCCGCTCATGCTCGGGAACGTCTCCCGGGCCGACGCCGTACGGCAGGCCCGCGAGTGGTTCGGCCCGCTCGGACTCGGCGGAATGGAGAGCCGCCGTCCCGGTGAGCTCTCCGGCGGCCAGGCGCAGCGGGTGGCGATCGCCCGCGCCCTGGTCACCCGGCCCGCTGTGATCTTCGCTGACGAGCCGACCGGCGCCCTCGACCAGACCACCGGTCACGACACCATGCGCCTGCTGGTGGACGCCACCAAACGCAACGGGGCCTCCCTGGTGGTCGTCACCCACGATCCCCAGGTGGCCCGCTGGTGCGACCGCGTGGTCGAGGTCCGCGACGGCCGGATCGTCCCCGGCCCCTCCGGCCCTCGGCCGTCCGCTGGCCTGGGAGCGTGGGATCCGGAGCCCACGCCGGGCGCGCGGGGTACGGAGACTCAGGCCCTTCCCGGAGCGGTGGGATGAGCGGGCTGACGGGCCTGGCCTGGCGGCTGCTGCGCGGCGGTGGCCGCCGCGGTCTCCTCGGCGCCGGGCTGACCGTGGCGGCCGTGGCGGTGTCCACCGGTCTGCTGCTGTTCGCCGTGACGGCCAACCTCGCCTTCCAGGGCCGGGCCGACCGGGGGGCGTGGCGCAACCCGGTCGCGGCCAAGGCCGGCGCGGTGGCGGTCGAGGCCGTACACAGGGACTATGTGGACGACCGGCCGATCACCGTCGTGGACGTGGCGGCGCTGCGGCCGGGAACATCCCCGCCGCCCGGTCTGGATCGTTTTCCCGCGCCGGGCGAGGTCTGGTTCTCCCCGGAGCTGGCACGGCTTGTGAAGGAGCTGCCGCCCGACCGGCTGGCCGCCCGGTTCTCCGGTAAGGCGGCGGGGACGATCGACGAGGCGTCCCTGGTCCATCCGGACGAGCTGGTCGTGGTCCGCGGGCAGCGGCCGGACTCCCTGGTGCCGGACTCCCTGGTGCCGGACTCCCCGGTGCCGGCCGCCGCGGAGGCGAGCCATGAGGGGTCCGCTGTCGCACCCACCGGGATCTCCGATTTCACCGGGCGGCCGACGGCCGACGCCGAGGCCTACAAGGTGCTCGCCCTGATCGGGAGCATGCTCATGATCGTGCCCCTGCTGGTGTTCGGCGGTGCCGCGGCCAGGCTGACCGTGGCCCGCAGGGACCAGCGCCTGGCGGCGCTCCGCCTGGTGGGCGCGACCCCCGGTCAGGTGGTGGGGATGACCGCCGTGGAGGCGGTGATCACCTCGTTCGGCGGGGCCGTGATCGGGGCGCTGCTGTACACCCTGGCCATTCCGCCGCTCACCCGAATCGAGATCGCCGGGAGCGCCTGGTTCCTCTCCGACCTGTGGCCCGGAGTGCTCGCCGTACTCGCCGTGCTGGTGGGGGTGCCGCTGCTTGTCGGCCTGTCGGCGATCGTGGGCCTGCGCAGGGTCGTGGTCAGCCCGCTCGGCGTCGCCCGGCGGGAGACGCCTCCGGCGCTGCGCTTCGTCCGGGTCGTCGCGCTGCTGGCGATCCTCGCCGTGGTTCCCACGCTCGGGGTGGGGAGCGCGGCCGGGGTGATCGCGGTCGTCCTGGGCCTCGCCTTCCTCGCCATCAACCTGGCGGGTCCGTGGGTGGTCGGCATGCTCGGCCGGATCGTCGCGAGGACGGCCCGGAGGCCGGCCGGGCTGCTGGCCGGACGCCGCCTGGTGGACGATCCCAAGGCCGCCTGGCGTACCGTGAGCGGCGTCGCCATGACCGGGTTCGTGGCCGGGTTCATCGGCCTGCTCAGCCCGGCCGCCGAACTGTCCGCCCCGGCGGACGCCGCGGCCCTGCGCCTGTCCGTCCCCTCGTCCAGGGTGACCGAGGTCGCAGCCGAGGCGCGTGAGCGCCTGTCCGCCGCGGGCGTGCCGGCCACGGTCGAGATCCGGGACGAGGGCCGGAGCAGGGTGCTCGTCACCTCCCTCCGCGGGCGGGACGCCGGGTCGACGGATCGGGCGCGCACCGCGCTCGACGGCCTGGTGCCGGGGCGCAGCGCCACCACGGCCGTCGACGAAGACCGTGCCGATCTCCAGGCGATGGAGGACATCGGCACGGGTACGGTCATCGTGCTCGCCGTCTCGTTCCTGGTGGCGATCTTCGGCGCCGGGATCACCGCGGCCTCCTCGATTCTGGATCGCAGGCAGACCTACGCCCTGCTCAGGCTGGCGGGCACCCCGCTGGAGGTGCTGGATGGGGCCCGCCGCGCCGAGACCCTCATTCCGCTGACCGTCATGGGCGGCGGCGCCATCGCCATCGGCGTGTTCTGTGCCGTCCCGTTCGCCTTCTCGGCGATGAACGTCTCCGGGGCGATCACCCTGCTCGTCTGCGTCGCACTCGGCTTCGCCGGGGTGCTGGGGGCGGGGGCGACGAGCAGGCCGCTGCTCCGCTCGGTCACGGCCAATCCGGTACCCCGCCCGGACTGAGGGCTCCCGCGCGGTCCACCCCCGGCCGCCCGGCGGCGTCCCCGGCACCTCGACGAGCGGGGCCGGGTGCGGCCGGGGGCACGGCGGGGCGTCGTCCCGGCCCCCGGAAGGCGTCACGCCGGCGTCTGTGGCAGGCGGTCCCGACCGGGGTCCGAAGCCTGGGATACGGTTGGAACGCGTTCCATATTGGCTGGTCGGAGGGGAGGTGTCGAGATTCGGCCTTCTGGGAAACGTGAGCTTGTGCTTAATGCTGTCCGCAAGGTCCTGTGCCTGGTTCTGCTGTGTACCCTCGGCGCTCCGGGACTCGTTCCCGCGGTGGCGGGGGCGGCTGAACGGCCCAACATCGTGTTCATCCTCGTCGACGATCTGGAAGCAGGCGATCTACGGAAATTTCCTAATATCTGGAACGAACTCGCCGGGGGAGGCACCGGTTTCGAACGGTTCTTCGTGACCAACTCCTGGTGCTGCCCGTCCCGCTCGACGATTCTGCGCTCCCAGTACGTTCACAGCCACGGCGTGCTGACCAACACGGCCCCCGAGGGCGGCTTCACCAAGTTCTACAACTCCGGACTGGAGCGTTCCACGCTCGGCACCTGGATGCAGTCGGCCGGCTACCGCACCGGGCTGATGGGCAAATACCTCAACCACTACCCCGGGGGCGCGACCGACCCCACCTACGTGCCGCAGGGCTGGGACGAGTGGGACGTGCCGGTGCGCAGGCTCTACAAGGAGTACGACTACACGCTCAACGAGAACGGCCTGCTGAGGGCCTACGGCTCCGCGGACACCGACTACCTGACCGACGTGCTCAGCCACAAGGCCGACGCGTTCGTCTCCCAGGCGGGCGACGAGCCGTTCTTCCTGTATCTCGCCCCCATCGCCCCGCACAACCCGGCCAACTGCGCCGCCCGGTACCGCGACGCCTTCACCGGCGTCACCGCCCCCAGGCCCCCTTCCTTCGACCAGCCGGACGTGAGCGCCGAGCCCCGCTGGCTGAGCTCGCGCGAGAGGTTCAGCGACCGGACGATCGAGGGCATCGACGAGCGTTACCGCCGCAGACTGAGGGCCATGCTCGGGGTGGACGACATGGTCGGCTCCCTGATCGAGACCCTGCGTGTCACCGGGAAGCTTGATAACACCTACCTTTTCTTCACCTCCGATAACGGGTTCCACCTGGGCCAGCACCGTCTTGCCCAGGGCAAGACGACCCCGTTCGACGAGTCGATCAGGGTGCCGTTCCTGGTCCGGGGGCCCGGCGTCCGGGCCGGTGGACTCGTCGGCGACATGGCCGCCACCGTGGACATCGCCCCGACCTTCGCCCAGCTCGCCGGAGCCCGGCTCCCCGGCTTCGCCGAGGGCCGATCCCTGCTCCCGCTCCTGCGCGGCCAGACCCCGCCCTCCTGGCGCCAGAACGTGCTGCTGGAGTTCTACCGTCCGCTCAACCCGAGCTCGGCCCGCCAGACGCCGGTCCCCGCCTACCAGGGCATGCGGACGGCCCGGTACACCTTCGTCCGCTACTCGACCGGCGAGTACCAGCTCTACGACGTGTTCACCGACCCCTACCAGCTCTCCAACCTCGCCGTCAGGGTCCCGCCCGCGGTGATCGCCCAGTTCAACCAGCAGCTCGACGCGCTGGTGGCCTGCTCCGGGCCGACCTGCCGCTCCGCCGACTCCGTCCAGCCGCCCACACTCGTCCTCCCGGCCCCGACCCCCGTCCCACGGCGCTCGTGACACCGGCTCCGGGGCGCCGGTCACGACCGGCAGACCGGTGCCCCGGACGGAGGCGAGCGTCGCGGCTCGTACAGTGGCCTGACCAGATGGCGGAAGGAGCGCCGTGCGCGTCGCCCTGTTCATCACGTGTGTGAACGACACGCTGTTCCCCGGCACCGGGCGGGCGGTCGTGACACTGCTGCGCCGCCTCGGCTGCGCCGTCGAGTTTCCCCCGGCCCAGACCTGCTGCGGCCAGATGCACGTCAACACCGGTTACCCCCGGGAGGGTGGGCGACTGGCCCGGCACTTCGTGGACGTCTTCGCCGGATACGACGCGGTCGTCACGCCGTCCGGATCATGTGCCGCGATGGTCCGCGAGCAGTACCCGAAGCTGGCCCGCGATCTCGGTCTCGGCGCCGCCCCCTCCGCCGCTTCCCCCGCCGTTTCCCTCGTCGGTTCCTCCTCCGGCCCTGCCTCCTCCGACGGCTCCGGTTCCTCCGACGGCGGAGGTGTCCCCACGGGCACGACGGTCTCCTCCGGCACGGCCGGCTCGTTCGCCGACGCGGTCGCCGAGACGGCGCCCAGGGTGTACGAACTCTCCGAATTCCTGGTGGACGTTCTCGGAGTCACCGATGTCGGCGCCTACTTCCCGCATCGGGTGACCTACCATCCGACCTGTCACTCCCTGCGCGGCCTGCGCCTGGGAGACCGCCCCGCCCGGCTGCTGGAACAGGTCAGGGGGCTGGAGCTGGTCCCGCTGCCCGACGCCGACGAGTGCTGCGGCTTCGGCGGCACCTTCGCGGTGAAGAATCCGGCGATCTCCGCCGCCATGTGCGCCGACAAGGTGCACAACGTCGCGACCACCGGTGCCGAGGTGCTCTGCGCCGCGGACAACTCCTGCCTGATGCACATCGGCGGCACCCTCAGCCGCCAGCGCGCCGGGATCCGTACCATGCATCTCGCCGAGATCCTCGCCGCGACGGAGCCCGTCCGATGACCGGCGGCACCTTCCTCGGCATGCCGGCCTTCCCGGTGAACGCGGCGGCGGCCGTACAGGACTCCCAGCTCAGGTTCAACCTCCGCAGGGCCACGCACACGATCCGCGGCAAGCGGGCCTCCGCGGTCGCCGAGCTGCCCGACTGGGCGGAGCTGCGGACCGCGGGGAGCCAGATCAAGGACCACACCCTGCGCAACCTGGACCGCTACCTGCTCCAACTGGAGGAGGCGGTCACCGGGGCGGGCGGGCACGTGCACTGGGCGGCCGACGCCCAGGAGGCCAATCGGATCGTGGCCGGGCTGGTCAAGGCGACCGGGGAGACCAGTGTGGTCAAGGTCAAGTCGATGGCCACCCAGGAGATCGGCCTCAACGAGGCACTCGCCGCCGAGGGCGTCACCGCCTACGAGACCGACCTGGCCGAACTGATCGTGCAGCTCGGCGACGACCTGCCCTCGCACATCCTGGTCCCCGCGATCCACCGTAACCGTGCGGAGATCCGCGAGATCTTCCGGTGGAGGATGGCCGCCTGGGGACGTGCGGCCCCCGACGGGCTGACCGACGATCCGGCTGCCCTGGCCGAGGCCGCCCGGATCCACCTGCGAGAACGCTTCCTGTCCACCAAGGTCGCGATCTCCGGCGCGAACTTCATGATCGCTGAGACCGGCACGCTGGTGGTGCTGGAGTCCGAGGGCAACGGCCGGATGTGCCTGACCCTGCCCGAGACGCTGATCAGCGTGGTCGGCATCGAGAAGGTGCTGCCGGGCTGGCGGGACCTGGAGGTCTTCCTCCAGCTGCTGCCCAGGAGCTCCACCGGCGAGCGGATGAACCCCTACACCTCCACCTGGACCGGCGCGGTCGAGGGGCAGGAGTTCCACCTCGTCCTGCTCGACAACGGCCGCACCGGGGTCCTCGCCGACGAGGTCGGCCGGCAGGCGTTGCGCTGCATCCGCTGCTCGGCCTGCCTGAACGTCTGTCCCGTCTACGAGCGCGCCGGAGGTCACGCCTACGGCTCGGTCTACTCCGGCCCGATCGGCGCGATCCTCACCCCGCAGTTGCGCGGTATGACCTCGGAGCTGGACGCCTCCCTGCCGTACGCCTCGACGCTCTGCGGTGCCTGCTTCGACGCCTGCCCGGTGGCGATCGACATCCCCGAGGTCCTGGTCCACCTGCGGGGCAGGGCGCCTCATCCACGGGCCGAGCGCCTGGGCATGCGCGCCGTCGGCTGGGTGCTCGGCGACCCGGGGCGGCTGGGACGTGCCGAACGGCTGGGGGCCCGGCTGCGCCGGTTCGCTCCCCGGCGCCTGCCGGGCTCGCTCTCCGCCTGGACCGACACCCGTGACATCCCTGACATTCCCCCCGAGTCCTTCCGTGACTGGTGGGGCCGTACCGACGGGGGTGCCCGTTGAACGGCGGCGCGGGCGACCGGGAGCCGGAATCGCGCCTCCGGATGACCGGACCGGCCGCGCCGGACCGGCTCGGGAGGGGCACGGCCGTGACGGGCAGGGAGCTGATCCTGTCGAGGATCCGCGCCGCGGTGGCCTCGGCGCCGGACGTCGAGATCACCCGCGCCTACCGCACACCGTCCGGCGCGGCGGGCGCCGAGGCCGGCGTGGCGGAGCTGTTCGCGGAGCGGGTGGCCGACTACCGGGCCGTCGTGCACGTGGTGGGGGAGGACGGCGTGGCCCGGGCGATCGCGGCGGCGCTGACCCGGTGGGGGATCATCCGGCCCGTCGTCCCGGACGGGCTGCCCCCCGAATGGACGCCCGAGGAGTCGATCATCGACGATCCGCCGTTGAGCGCGGCGGAACTGGACGCGGCGCGGGGGGTGGTCACCGGCTGCGCCGTGGGGATCGCGGAGACCGGCACGATCGTGCTGGACGCCGGCCCCGGTCAGGGGCGGCGGGCGCTGACCCTGGTGCCGGACCACCACCTGTGCGTGGTGCGGGCCGGGCAGATCGTGGCGGGAGTGCCCGAGGCCGTCGGACGGCTCGATCCGGCCAGGCCGCTCACCTGGATCAGCGGTCCGTCGGCGACCAGTGACATCGAGCTGAACCGGGTGGAGGGCGTGCACGGCCCCCGCACGCTGGAAGTGGTGATCGTTCTCTGACCGGAGGCCGGGCCGCTCCGGCTCGGGCGATATCGGATCCGATTTATGCTTTCGTTACCTGTCCATGCCCTCCCATTATCGGATATCCTCGCGAGTCGCGACTGCGTAACCCCAGGTCAAGGTCATTGGAGTCCCTCTATGAAGCCCCCGCTGCTGCTCATCGGGCAGGGCTCACACGATGACAACGGATCCGTTGAGTTCGGCAGGTTCATCCACCGGCTCCGCTGCCGGCTGGACCAGACCGCGGCCGACGTCTCCGGTGGATACATCGCCAGGTCCAGGCCGCGTCTCAGCGACTCGGTCGCCTCACTGGTCGCGCGGGGACACCACCGCATCGTGGCGCTGCCGCTGAGCCTCACCGGTGACGTGCGGATCGACACCGACATCCCCGCGGCGCTGGCCCGGGAGCAGGATCGTCACCCCATGCTCACCTGCGACCACGGCCGTCCCCTCGGCTCCGACCCCCGCATCCTGGCGCTGCTCGCCGAGCGCCTGGCCGACGCCGCGGCCGAGGTCGCCAGCCTCCGCCTGGTTCCCGCGGCCGCCGGGTCGTTCGACGACGAGCCCGAGCACATCGAGATCGGTGAGACCGCGGTGGTCCTGGTGGGCGACGGCTCCACCACCCCGGCCACCAACGCCGACGTGCACCGCGTCTCCCGGCTGTTCTGGGAGACGCACGCCCACGAGTACATGACGGTGGAGACCGCCTTCGTCTCCCTCACCCCGCCCGGCGTCCCCGGCGGCATCGAGCGCTGCCGCCGCCTCGGCGCCAAGCGTGTGATCGTCGTGCCCTACCTGCTGTTCGCCGGTGGCGTGCTGGACCGGGTCTGGGCCCAGGCCATGGCCTACGCCGCCGGTCATCCGGACCTGGACGTCCGCTGCGCCGATGTCATCGGTGACTGCGAGGGGCTGGCGGATGTGGTCGTCGAGCGCTACGAGGAGGCGCTCAGCGGCGTCGTCTGGTGATCCTCCCGGACACGGTGATCCCGGGCTCCGGCCGCTATGACCGCTATGACCGCTCCGGATGGTTTCGAGCGCTGGATGACATGACCGTTCCAGGGGTTTCACGGGAGACTGATGGGCATGACCATCCTTGAGCAGACCGTCGCCGCGATCCGGCCCGCCGACCCGGCGGCCCTCGCCGAGGCGCGGGCCCACCAGGACAGCCTGACCAAGCCCCGGGGTGCGCTGGGCGTGCTGGAGGAGGTGGCGGTACGGCTGGCGGGGGCCGCCTCGGCCAGCCCGCCGCCGCTCCCGGTCCCGGCGGCTCTGGCGATCTTCGCGGCCGACCACGGCGTCCACGCCCAGGGGGTCAGCCCGTGGCCGCAGGAGGTCACCCTGCAGATGGTCGGGAACTTCCTCGCGGGCGGTGCGGTGGCCAACGCCTTCGCGGCCCAGGTCGGCGCCTCGGTGACGGTCGTGGACGTCGGGGTGGCCGCCGACCTCGCCCCCGCGCCGGGCCTGACGATCAGCAAGGTCGCCTACGGCACGGCCGACCTGTCCCTGGGCCCGGCGATGACCGCCGGGCAGGCGGTCGCCGCGCTGGAGGCGGGGATCGCGACCGCCCGCGACCTGGTGGAACGGGGAGCCCGCTGCCTGATCACCGGGGACATGGGCATCGCCAACACCACCGCCTCGGCCGCTCTGATCTGCGCGTTCACCGGGCAGGACGCGGCCGTCGTGACCGGCAGGGGGACCGGGGCCGACGACGAGACCCTGGCCCGCAAGGTCGAGGTGGTCAGGCGGGCGCTGCGGGTCAACGGCCTGCGGCCGGGAAAGAGCGGTGAGCCGGGGCCGGACGGTTCCGCGCTTTCGGCGCTGGGCACGCTGGCCGCGGTCGGCGGCCTGGAACACGCGGCGATCGCCGGGTTCATCCTGGGCGGGGCGGCCCTGCGAGTGCCGGTCATCCTCGACGGGGTCATCGCGGGATCGGCCGCGCTCGCCGCGGCGGCACTGGCGCCCGACGTGGTCGACCACTGCGTGGCCGGTCACCGTTCCGCCGAACCCGGCCACGCCGTCGCGCTCGGTCACCTCGGCCTGCGTCCCCTGGTCGAGCTGGAACTCCGGCTCGGCGAGGGCACCGGGGGGCTGCTCGCCCATCCGCTGGTCTGCGCGGCCGTCAGGGTCATGCACGAGGTGGCGACCTTCGACTCCGCCGGGGTCACCGACAAAGAGGGCTGACCTGCGGAAGGCTTGGGTCCGGCGGGTGCGCCAAGGCCGGTGTCCTTGGCGCGTTGTTAACACGGGAGCAACGAACGACGGAGTATTAGCCGGTAGGTTTACCTCCTAACACGCCATGCTCACAATCCAGTGCGAACGGGAGATCTGTCACCATGTCGCCCTACCTGCTCGGTCTGCGTCTCTCCGGGCGGCGGGTGCTCGTCGTGGGAGGTGGGCGCGTCGCCCAGAGACGGGTCCCGGCGCTGCTGGAGGCCGGAGCCCTGGTCACCATCGTCTCGACGAGTGTCACGCACGCCCTCGACGATCTCATCGCGACCGGCCGGGTGGTCTGGGAGGCCAGGCCGTACCAGGTCGGTGACGTCGACGGGGCCTGGCTCGTCCAGGCGTGCACCGACGACCGCGCGGTGAACACCGCGGTCGCCGCGGAGGCCGAGGCCAAGCGGATCTGGTGCGTGCGGGCCGACGACAAGGACGCCTCGGCCGCCTGGACCCCCGCCGGCGGAAGAGTGGGTGAGATCAGCGTGGCGATCACCGCCGGGGGCGACCCCCGACGGGCCGCCGGGATCCGGGACGCCGTCGTGGAGGCGCTCCGCGACGGTACGGTCGACGCCCGGCGGAACCGCACCAAACCGGTCGGTGTCGCGCTGGTCGGCGGTGGCCCCGGCGATCCCGGCCTGATCACGGTCCGGGGGCGGCAACTGCTCGCCCAGGCCGACGTGGTCGTCGCCGACCGCCTCGCCCCGCAGGCGCTGCTCGACGAGCTCTCTCCGGACGTCGAGCTGATCGACGCCGCGAAGATCCCCTATGGCCGCTACCTGGCCCAGGAGAGGATCAACGAGCTGTTGATCGAGCACGCGAGGCGGGGCAGGTTCGTGGTCCGTCTCAAGGGGGGCGACCCCTTCGTCTTCGGCCGGGGCGGAGAGGAGATGCTGGCCTGTGCCCGTGCCGGCATCCCGGTCGTCGTGGTCCCCGGCATCACCAGCCCGGTCGCCGTGCCCGCCGCGGCCAACGTGCCGGTGACCCACCGCGGCGTCAGCCAGGAGTTCCATGTGATCTCGGTGCACGTCCCGCCCGGCGACCCCCGGTCCACCGTCGACTGGTCGAACCTGGCGAGATCCGCCGGAACACTGGTTCTCATGATGGCGGTTGAACGAATCCAGCCGATTGCCAAAACACTCATACAAGAGGGACGTTCGCCGGAAACTCCCGTAATGGTGGTACAGGACGGTACTCTTCCCACCCAACGAGCTCTTCACGCTACGTTGTCCACCGTAGCTGAGCGCGTGACCGCGGCTGGGATTCGGCCACCTGCGATCGTGATCGTCGGCGATGTCGTGAAGGTCGGCCAGGAGGTCGAGATGGTTCGAGCGGAGCGGGTACCGTGAAATCGGCTGCCAACAGACCCACTCATTCGAGCGAGCGCGACTCCAGCCTCGCCGGCGCCCCCCAGGATCCGCCGGATGACACCGCGCCGGACGACGCCGAGTCCCTCGGCGAGCAGACGGTCACCTTCCGCGCGATCCGTCCCGACGACACGGCACCCCCTCGCGCCACCCCCTCGCCGCCTGCGCCCAAGAGGCAGGAGACCGGCGACGCCGGAGACAACGCCTCTCCACAGGTGGACGACGCCTTCGCGGCCTTCCGCGCGGCGGCCGAGGCGGCCATTTCGTCGGTGAACGAGGTGGCGGCGGCCGCTCAGCGGAAGGACGTCGCCGTCTCCTCCGGCGGAGGTGACGCCGCGCGATCCGAGGGCGGGGGAGGCGCCGCCTCCCAGGAGCGAGGCGCGACCCCCTCCGCGCTCGGAGACAGGGCTGCTTCTCGCAAGGGTGCCACCGGGCCTGCCGGTGCCGGGTCCGCCGGTGAGACCGGGGCCGCGGGCAAGGCCGGAACTGCCGCCGGCAGGGGGGCCACGGCCTCCTCGGGAGACGGCGCCCACATCGGCCGGAGTGCCACCGCCGCCCAGACGGACAGGACCGTTCCCTCCCAGACCGGTGGAGGTGCCTCCCCTCCCCTGAGAGCCGTTGCCGAGCCGGTGCGCGGGGGTGCCGCTGTTTCACGCGGGGAGGACGCCGGGTCTCCGCCGGTGGACGACGCCTTCGCGGCCTTCCGCGCGGCGGCCGAGGCGGCCATTTCGTCGGTGAACGAGGTGGCGGCGGCCGCTCAGGGCAAGGACGCCTCCACCTCGTCGTCCAAGGACGGGGACGTCGCCGCTTTCCAGGCGCCCGCCGCCTCTCGGAGGGCGGCCGCCTCCCGGGAGGCCTCGGTCTCTCAGGAGGTCGACGCCCCTCAGGAAACCGTTGCCCAGGAGACCACTCCTCAGGAAACCACCTCTCGGGAAACCGGCGCCCCCGAGGGGACCGGTTCCCCCGCCCCCGTCGACGGGCCGGCCTCCGAGGAGACACGTGCGGGTGCTGGCGAGGACGCCGAGATCGCGACCGGTCTCTCCACGGGCCCCGGTACGGCCGGGGCCCCGGGAGAGACGGAGGGCGGCGGTCCCGGCGGCGACGCCCCCGGCGCCACCCCCGACGACGCTTCTGACGCTTCCGGGGCCACCCCCGACGCCCCCGGCGACATGTCCGGCGACGTCCCCGGCGCCTCCGGCCTCTCCGGCCGAGATGACGTCTCCCACGGGGATGACGTCTCCGCCGGAGAGGCGGACGCGGGTTCGGACGAGAGCGCCGTCCTTGTCGGGGACTGCGATGGATTCGACGCCGATGAGCACGGTGACGGCGAGCAGGACGGTGGCGAGCGGGACGGCGCCGATGAGCACGGTGACGGCGAGTGGGGCGGCGAGGAGTGGGGCGGCGGGGCCGAGGGGGCGGGGAGCGACCGGGTACGGGAGGTGCCGCTGCCCGAGGCCGTCTCCGAGGCCCTGACCAACGCGCTCGCCTCCCTGCGCGACAGCGTCACCGACCTCGGCTTCGGCCTGGACCTTCCCGGTGCCGAGGAGGCCAGGCGGGCCCAGAGCGAGATCCTGGCCCAGCTCGACGACTACGTGATCCCACGGGTCCACATGAGCATCGCGCCGGCGCTCGTGGTCGTCGCGGGTTCCACCGGCGCGGGCAAGTCCACGCTCCTCAACACCCTGGCCAACGCCACGGTCAGCGCCACCGGTGTGCGGCGCCCGACCACCGGCACCCCGGTCCTCGCCTGTCACCCAGACGATCATGAATGGTTCGCCGAGGGGGACCTGCTGGGCAGCCTCCGGCGGCGGGAGGCGCCCGGCTCCAAGGTGGAGCCCGGCAGCATCGTGCTGGTCTCCACCGAACGGCTCCCGCCGGGGGTGGCGCTGCTCGACACCCCCGACATCGACTCGGTCGTCGAGGAGCACCACGAGATCGCCCACCGCATGCTCGACGCGGCGGACCTGTGGATCTTCGTCACCACCGCGGCCCGCTACGCCGACGCCCCCGCCTGGCGGCTGCTCCGCCTCGCCAAGGAGCGCGGGGCCCGGCTGGCCATCGTGCTGTCCCGGGTGCCGCCGAGATCCCGCGAGGTGGTCACCAAGCACTTCTTCAGAATGCTCGCCGAGTACGGCCTCGGAGAGGTCGACCGGTTCGTCGTCAACGAGAGCAGGGTGATCGACGGCATGCTCCCCGACCACGAGGTCACCGAGCTCCGGCTCTGGCTGACCGAGCTGTCGGTGGACGATCAGCGCCGGGCGCAGGCCGTACAGGAGACCCTGTCGGGGACGCTGGACAGCTTCCGCACCCGGGTTCCGGCCCTGGCCAGGCAGCTGGAGGTCCAGGTGGCGTTCAGGCGTGATCTCCGTGGTGATGTGGACACCGCCTACGCCACCGCGCTCGCCGAGATCGAGGAGGCGACCAGGAACGGCTCGCTGTTGCACGGCGAGGTGCTCGCGCGCTGGCAGGACTTCGCGGGGGCGGGTGACCTCATGAGGGCCCTGCACCTGCGTAAGCCGGGCCGGTTCGCCGGGAAGGCGAGCCACCAGGCCCCCGAGCGGCTCAGCGCGCTGAAGTCGGCGCTCCGGGCCGGGCTGGAGTCCGTCGTCGTCTCCGCGGCGGAGCGCGCCGCCGAGGAGGCGGTCTCGCGCTGGCTGCACCGTCCCGGTGGGGAGTCCCTGGCCGCCACCGCGGGCCTGGGCCGTGCCTCCGACGACCTGCTGCGCAGGACCAGCCGGGCCGTGGGCGGCTGGCAGGACCACATCATCGAGCTGATCCGCACCGAGGGCGTGACCAAGCGGTCGGTGGCGAGGCTCGTCTCGTTCGACGTCGAGTCACTGGCACTGATCTTCGTGGTGGGGCTGCTCGGCTACGGTTCCACCGAGGCGGAGGGCCCCGGCACCGGCGGCCTGCCGCAGCGGCTGGTGCACGCGCTGCTGGGCGCCGAGTCGCTGCGCACCATCGGGGCCAGGGCCCGCAGTGATCTGCGTGCCCGGATCGCCACGCTGTTCGACGATGAGACGTCGCGTTACGTCCAGGCCCTCGACGGCGCGGGCATCCCCGACGAATCCGCCGCCACCCGCCTCTACCAGGCAACGTACAACCTTGAGGTCGCCCGATGAGTGTTGGCACCACCCAGACTCGCCAAGGTCTTGACGGCAGGCTCACCGCGCTGGCACGGATCGTGGAGCTGGGACCGGGCAGGGTCGACCCCATGTTGCTCACCGAGTCCGGGCAACTACTGCTCCGCGCCGGTGACAGGCTCAAGCTCTCCGCCGACCACACCGTGGTCGCGCTCGCCGGCGGTACGGGCAGCGGCAAGTCCACGCTGTTCAACTCGGTCTCCGGCCTTGAGCTGTCGCCGACCGGGGTCCGCCGCCCGACCACGGCGCGCACCCACGCCTGTGTCTGGGGCCTGGAGGGTGCGGGCCCGCTGCTCGACTGGCTGCAGATCCAGTGGCGGCACCGTTTCGCCAGGGCCAGCGCCCTGGACAAGGGCGAGAGCCGGTTGCACGGGCTGATCCTGCTCGACCTGCCCGACCACGACTCCATCCGGGCGCTCACCGACACCGAGGCCGACCGGCTGATCCAGGTCGCCGATCTCGTCGTCTGGGTGCTCGACCCGCAGAAGTACGCCGACGCCTCCACCCACCGGCGCTACGTGACCGAGCTGGCCGGAAGCGAAGCAGTGACGATCTTCGTGCTCAACCAGGCCGACCGGCTGACCTCGGACGAACTGGCCGAGTGCGTCGCCGACCTGGACGGCCTGCTCCGCCGCGAGGGGGTCGACACCCCCGTCATCGTCACCACCACCGCGATCACCGGGGAGGGGGTGGACGACCTCAAGTCCGTCCTGGCCGAGACCGTGGCCAGGCGCAGGGCCGCGATCCAGCGGCTGACGGCCGACCTCGACCGGCTCGCGCTCCGCCTGATGAAGATCGAGCCCGCCGACGGGACCCCGGCACCCCCCTCCTCCATCGACGACGCCCGCCGGATCGGTCTCACCGACGCGCTCTGCGACGCGGTCGGTGTGCCCGCCGTCGGTGAGGCCATGGAGAACGTGTACGGCGTGCGCTCCATCGAGTGGGTCGGCTGGCCGTACACCCGCTGGCTGGCCAGGCTCCGCCCCGATCCGCTCAACAGCCTGCGCCTAGGCGACCTCAGGGACGAGATCCGCGGCCTCACCGGCGGTTCGGTCAGCGCGCAGGCCGCCGAGGTGGACAACGCGGTGCGGGCCCTGTCCGACGGCCTCACCGCCGGGATGCACGAGGCGTGGCAGACCGGGATCAGGGACGCCGCCCGCTCGCACGCGGCCCAGCTGCCCCAGACCCTCTCCGCGGAGCTGTCGGAGGTCGCGCCGAGGCTGGACCGGGTTCCCGGCTGGTGGCGGCTGCTCCTGGTCTGGCAGTACCTGCTGGTCCTGCTCTTCCTGGCGGGGATCGCCTGGTTCGGTACGGCTCTCGCCTACGGCGTGTTCGGCGCCGGGAGGCCGCCGGCGGGCCTGGCGATGTTCGCCGACGCGGCGTCGCTGCCCTGGCTGGGGCTGATGATCCTCTCCGTTCTGGGGCTCGGCCTGCTCACCGCGGTGGCCGGCCGTAACCTCGTCATGCTCGGTGCGGGCAACGAGCGCGACCGGCTCGAACGGGAGATGCGCCGCAGGGTGGCGGGGGTGGCGTCGAGAGCGGTGATCGAGCCGGTGGAGCACGAGCTGGCGAGATACAACGAGTTCTACTCCGCGCTGCGGGGCGTGCGGGGCTGATCCCGCGCTTGTCCACAGCTCCGCCGCGCGAGCGCGCGGTAATCCACAGAGCGTCGTTCGGTGGCCCGTGCCCGAGGTGGCACGGGCCACTCTGTCCTCCACAGCCGGGTACTCCGCCCGCTCTCATGGGAGGCCACGATGAACGACATCCATGTCACGCTGACCGGTAACGTCGCCGCTCCGCCGCGCCAGCACACCTTCCCCGACGGTTCGCGCGTCACCTCGCTCAAGGTCGCCTCGACAAGCCGTTACTTCGACCGGGCGGCCCAGCAGTGGTGTAACGGTGAGACGACCTACTTCGGCGTCCGCTGCTTCCGGGGGCTCGCGGACAACGTCGCCCAGTCGGTCCGCGTGGGCCAGCCGGTTGTCGTGCAGGGACGGCTGCGGATCCGTGAGTTCACCCACGAGGGGGAGCGCCGTTTCATGCCCGAGGTGGAGGCCAACTCGCTCGGGCACGACCTGCGCTGGGGCCTGGGAAGCTTCAGCAAGCCGCAGCGGGGTGGGACGGTCCCGACGCTGGGGCGCGACCAGCGGACCGAGCTCGACCGGGGGACACATGACTGGGCCATGGGGGGCGTGACCTCCGCCGAGACCCCTCCACCGGCCCCCGCCCCGGTCGGGGAGATCGGGAAGGCCGGGGAAGACGGGGAGAACGCGGGGGAGGCGGAGGCGGAGGACGAGACGCCGTGGCCTGCCGAGGTGCGGGCGGTGGCCTGAGGCGACCTTGGACGATCTGAGGCGCGGGCCCTGGGCGGTGGGTGCTCCCGGGCTCGTCCGTCGCGTCTTCGCGCCTGATGAAGCCGAGGAGGAGGGCCTGCCGGGACCGGAAAAACGGGCTGGGAGGCGCTGAAGGGGAGGGGCGGCGGAGGACCGGAGGGTGCCGGAGGGGAGGATGCCGGAAGGTGCAGAAGGGGAGGGGCGGCCGGAAGGTGCCGGAAGAGGGGGTGCGTCGAAAGAGAACGTACGGGGAGGGACGTGCCGGAGGGGCTGAAACGAGGGCATGAGACGGGAGGGGCCGGCAGGAAGGCGGGAGGGACCTGAAAGGGGAGGGGAGGGGGCATCGGCCAAGCCTGGCCGGTGCCCCGCCGGAAGAGCACGGTGGCACCGAGGGGATGGGCCGATGGACTTGCCCTTTTCAGATGCCCAGAGCATCCGTTAGGTCCTGTCCCGCAGACCTTGCCTGTCCTGCAGATCGGCCCGGTGATGCGTCGCCCGCCCCGGTGGGAAGCCGCAGTGTGCTGCGGCGGCCGGGACATCCCCGGAACACCATGGCGAACGCGAAGTTTGCGGAGTGTTTTCGCAGGTTGGGGTGGCAACGCCATACGGCGAGGCCTGGGCGGGCGCGGTAGGCGGAAGATCGCAGGCAGAAAGGTCTATGGGACAGGGCCTAGGTCCAGGTCACGCCCCGCAGCATGGCTGCTCCTTTCCCACATGGTCCGCTCTCCGGGAGAGCGATTTGCAACAGTGAGCCACCAGATGAGTGGACCCCACTCCGTCAAGGTAGCGGTTCCCATCGCGCGGCGCACACTCCGCAACTATCGTGTTACACATCGTTAGTCGGAGAAGGGGACGACATGGCGGCACCCAGTCACACCTCGGTCAAATCACGCGAGACCGTGACGACCTTGGCCGATCGGTGGCCCATCCTTGGACAGCGCCGTCCGCTGGTTGTCTATCTTTGCGGCATCGTTGCCCTGGATCTGGTCGCAATCGGATTTTTCGCTGCATCCAGCGATTTCCACTGGCATGATCTGCTCACCTTCGTCGCGCTGATGGCCTGCGGCGCCGTCTGCATCGAGGCGACCCGCAGGCTCGGCATGCCCGCCGGTGTCTCCCGAGACCTGCTGTCCGCCTGGTGGCTGCCCGCCGCGCTGCTGCTGCCGCCGGTCTACGCGCTTCTCGCACCCATTCCGCTCCAGATCCTGCTGCAGAAACGGGTGCGTGAGACGGTCGTCTACCGGAGGGTCTTCAGCTCGGCGGCGATCGGCCTGGCCGGTTGTGCGGCCTCGGTGCTGTTCCACGCCCTTGTCGGCGACCTGACCGTCCTCCCCGCGGGGACCGGCGAGCCGATCCTCGTCGCCATCGGCTGCGCCGTCCTGTTCACCGTGCTCAACACCGCGCTGATCGCCATCGCGGCGCACACCGCCGCCCCCGACAGCCGCTGGCGGGACGTGCTGTGGAACCGCGAGAGCCTGCTGCTCGACGTGGTCGAGCTCTGCCTGGGCGTTATCGTCGCCATCGCCTGCGGGCTGAACCTGGCCCTGCTGGTGCTCGCCCTGCCGCCGGTGGTGCTGCTCCAGCGCAGCCTGCTCCACGCCCAGCTGCAGGCGGCGGCCCGTACCGACGCCAAGACCGGCCTGCTCAACGCCGCGGCCTGGCATCGTGAGGCGGACACCGAGATCGTCCGGGCCCGCCGTACGGGCGAGACCCTCGCCCTGCTGATCGTCGACATCGACCACTTCAAACGGGTCAACGACACCTACGGTCACCTGGTCGGCGACCAGGTCCTGGTCGGGGTGGCAAACACCATCCGAGGCCAGCTGCGCGACTACGACGTGGTCGGCCGCTTCGGCGGTGAGGAGTTCGTCGTCCTGCTGCCCCGGGCCGACGTGACCGAGGCGCGCAGGGTCGCCGAGCGGCTGCGCTCACGTATCGGGCGGATGGCCGTCCCGGCGGACGACAACATGATCACTGTGACGATCTCCGTGGGTGTCGCGATCATGAGCATGCACGGCGACGACCTGATCGAGTTGCTCGCCGCTGCGGACCTGGCCCTCTACCGGGCCAAGGAGCTCGGCCGCGACCGGATCTGCCTGCCCGCCACCGCCGTTCCCCCCGCCAGACGGCCCGGCCCCGAGGCCGCCCCTAGCTAAGCCCAGCAGGGCCTAAGCTAGAAGGCATGCCGGAGTACATCTACACAATGCAGCGCGTGCGCAAAGCGCATGGTGACAAGGTCGTCCTTGACGATGTGACGCTGTCGTTCCTGCCGGGCGCGAAAATCGGCGTTCTGGGTCCCAACGGCACCGGAAAGTCGACGCTGCTGAGGATGATGGCGGGTCTGGAGCAGCCGTCCAACGGCGATGCCCGGCTCATGCCCGGCTTCACCGTCGGCATGCTCCAGCAGGAGCCCCCCCTCAACGAGTCCAAGACCGTGCTGGGCAACGTCGAAGAGGGCGTCGCCGAGACCAAGGGCATGCTCGACCGATTCAACGAGATCGCCGAGCTGATGGCCACCGACTACAGCGACGAGCTGCTCAACGAGATGGGCAAGCTGCAGGACGCGCTTGACCACCGCAACGGGTGGGATCTCGACAGCCAGCTGGAGCAGGCGATGGACGCCCTCCGCTGTCCTCCGCCGGACGCCGACGTCACGCTCCTCTCCGGTGGTGAGCGGCGCCGGGTCGCGCTCTGCAAGCTGCTGCTCGAACAGCCCGATCTTCTCCTGCTCGACGAGCCCACCAACCACCTCGACGCCGAGAGCGTGCAGTGGCTGGAGTCACACCTGGAGAAATACCCCGGGACCGTTCTGGCCGTCACCCACGACCGTTACTTCCTGGACAACGTGGCCAACTGGATCCTGGAGCTCGACCGCGGCCGCTGCCACCCCTACGAGGGCAACTACTCCACCTACCTGGAGGCCAAGGCGGCCCGGCTCAAGCTTGAGGGCCAGAAGGACGCCAAGCGTAAGAAGCGCCTGGAGGAGGAGCTGGAGTGGGTCCGCTCCAACGCCAGGGCCCGCCAGACCAAGAGCCGTGCCCGTCTCCAGCGCTACGAGGAGATGGCCGCCGAGGCCGACAAGCACCGCAAGCTGGACTTCGAGGAGATCCAGATCCCGCCGGGCCCGCGTCTGGGCACCACGGTCATCCGGGCCGAGAAGCTCACCAAGGGCTTCGAGGACCGTCTCCTCATGGACGACCTCTCGTTCGACCTGCCGCGTAACGGCATCGTCGGCGTCATCGGCCCGAACGGCGTCGGCAAGACCACGCTGTTCCGGATGATCACCGGGAGCGAGGCCCCGGACGACGGGCGGATCGTCGTCGGCGACACCGTCAAGATCTCCTACGCGGACCAGAGCCGGGGCGGCATCGACCCGGCCAAGAACGTCTGGGAGGTCGTCTCCGACGGGCTCGACTACATCAAGGTCGGCCAGGTCGAGATGCCGTCGCGGGCCTACATCGCCGCGTTCGGCTTCAAGGGCCCGGACCAGCAGAAGAAGGCCGGCGTCCTGTCCGGTGGCGAGCGCAACCGGCTCAACCTGGCGCTGACCCTGAAGCAGGGCGGCAACGTGCTGCTGCTCGACGAGCCCACCAACGACCTCGACACCGAGACGCTCTCCAGCCTGGAGAACGCCCTGCTGGACTTCCCGGGCTGCGCGGTCATCACCTCGCACGACCGGTGGTTCCTCGACCGCATCGCCACTCACATCCTCGCGTGGGAGGAGGACTCGAACTGGTTCTGGTTCGAGGGTAACTTCGCCGACTACGAGAAGAACAAGATCGAGCGGCTGGGGGCCGACGCGGCCCGCCCGCACCGGGTCACCTACCGCAGGCTCACCCGCGACTGAGCCGAGTCGTCAGCCGACCGAGTCGTCAACGGCCTCCGGCACCCCGCCGTACCGGCGGACGCCGGAGGCTCGCTACCTTTCTCGTGTGTTTGGATAGAGCGTGGCCGACGCCGTGAGCAGTATCCGCCGGCACGTGTTCCCCCGGGCCGTCAGATTCGCCGACGTCGACTCGCTGGGCCACGTCAACAACGTCAGATTCTTCGACTATCTTGAGGACGCCCGCCTGGAGATGTTCCACATCGACCCCTACCGGGAGGGGGAGACCCCCTTTCAGGGGCTCGTGGTGGCCAGGCACGAGATCGACTACCGGCGTCCCCTCACCTTCCGCGCCGATCCGGTCCGGGTGGAGTCGTGGGTGACCGAGGTCCGCCCGGTCCGGTTCACCCTCAACCACGAGATCCGTGACGACGAGGAGATCTTCGTCCAGGCCCGTTCGGTGATCGTCGCCTACGACGTGGAGAAGGCGGCCCCGCGCCGGCTGGACCGGCACGAACTCGGCTACCTGGGCCGCTACCAGTAGACGGGTGACCGGATGGCCTGGGTGACGGGGCTTGCTCCGGCCCCTCTCCGGAGCCCGGAGAGGGGCCGGTGGCCGCGGCGGGGATCTCCGATCCGCTGCCGGGGAACCTCCGCCGGTCGGCCTCACCCGACGGCAGGCGTTGCCGGATGCCGGCCGGATCGCCGACGCCGTCTCCTGAGGCGTCGGCGGGGCTGCGAACGTGGACTCCGTGGACGACGGGACCGCGCCGCCAGGGGTTTCCAGGTGCTTCGACCGCCCTGGTCCGGCGGGTTTTACACGCCGGGGGCGTTGACCATGCTGTGCGCCGCGTAGACGAGGTAGTCCCACAGACGCTTCTGGTGCTCCTCGGGGAGCTCCAGTGCGACCACGGCGTCGTGCATGTGCCTCAGCCACGCGTCGCGCTCGACCGGGCCGATCACGAACGGGCTGTGCCGCATCCGCAGCCGGGGGTGCCCTCGCTGCCGGCTGTAGGTGTTCGGACCGCCCCAGTACTGGATCAGGAAGAGGGACAGCCGGTCCTCGGCCCCGTCGAGGTCGTCCTCGGGGTAGAGCGGCCAGAGCAGCGGGTCTTCCACGACGCCCTGGTAGAAGCGGTGGACGAGACGCCGGAAGGTCTCCTCGCCGCCGACGGCGTCATGGAAGGACTGGGGTTCCTCGGGGATAGCGGACACGCCTCCAAGCCTAAGCGACGTCAGGCGGCGATCGGGATGGCGGCCCGATCCAGGGCGGACTTGACGCGGACGCGCAGCTCACGGCCGACCTCGGCCTGCCGGGAGGGGATCGTCTTGGCGCTCACCCGGAAGACGACGGCCGTGTCGGAGATCTGTTCGATGCCCCAGACCTGCGGCTCCTCGACGATGACGGAGTCACGGAAGGCGGCGTCCTTCCACAGCTCGTCCGCGACCTCCTTGAGCAGGTCGCGGACCGCCGGGATGTCGGCGGCGTAGGCGACCGGCACGTCCACCGTGGCGCGGGACCAGCCCTGGGACTCGTTGCCGACCCGGGTGATGGTGCCGTTGCGGACGTACCAGACCCGGCCGTCGGCGTCGCGCAGCCTGGTGATGCGCAGGGTGACGGCCTCGACGGTGCCGACCACGGCGGCGGCGCCGACCGTCGCGCCGACGTCGATCACGTCGCCCACGCCGTACTGGTCCTCCAGAAGCATGAACATGCCCGCGATGAAGTCCTTGACGAGCTCCTGGGAGCCGAAACCGATCGCCACGCCCAGGATGCCGACGCTGGTCAGCAGGGGGGCGATCGGGACGGAGAGCCGTTCGAGGATGGTCAGGGCCGCCGTGCCCAGAATGATGATCGAGGCGATGTGCTTGAGTACGGAGCCCATGGTCTCGGCCCGCTGCCTGCGCCGTTCGGCCACGATGGCGTCGAGACCGTCGAGGGGCGTCGCCTCCTTGCCGCGCAGCCGCCCGGCCAGGGAGGGGCGGTCGGAGGAGGCACGCTGCACGATCCGGCCGATCAGCCGGTGGGACATGTTGCGGAGAACCAGTGCGACGACCGTGATCAGCACGACCGCGATCAGCCCGGCGATCAGCCCGGCGACGATGGGGGCCCAGGTTGCGGGCAGAACGGTCTGCACGAGCTCGCAGATTACCCCACCATTGGGCCCGCACGACCCGTTCGCCATGGTGTTGAGATCCAGCCAGTCGGGGATGACCGAGGGCAGAGGGGAGGGGATGACCGAAGGCAGACGGGAGGGGAGAGGTGTGGGAGTAGGTGCGGGGACGGGCGGTAACACGGAGTGGATCCTCCCGGATCGGTTCGGCGAGTAAAGGGGTAAGTCAGGCGACCTACCTATATTGCCGACCGAACCGGCCGCCGTCACATCACGCCGGGGAAGACGGGAGCGTCCGGATCCGGGGCCGCGGGGGGCGGGTTCGGAAGCTCCGGTGACAGGCGGCTCGGACGGGGCACGCACCCGGAAGCGTGTCCCGTGCCGTTTCCAGGGGGATCCCTCCGATCACCGTCCGGGGAATCCCGGACGGTAGTCTGTTGTCGTCTCTGTGCCACGTTGCCGGGTGCTCCGGTGGTCTGGACGTGCCGTCCCGTTCCGGAGCCGGCGGGGTGCCCAGCGTCCGGGAGGACGCTCCGCACCGGTCACCCCGCCGGCCTTGTGACCGCGGCAGGCGCGGTGGCCCGGACGGCTGCGACCCCGTCCGGGCCACCGTTCACCCTGTTACTCCCCCACCGCGGCGAGCACGCGGGCGACCTTGGTCGCCGCCCCTGCGGGGTCGCTTACCGTGTGCATACGCTCTCCCCAAGACCACCAGTAGTACCAGTCACGGTGGCTGGGAGCGGTCTGCGCTCGGCAGGTGACGTTCTCCGCCAGGCTGGTCGCGTTCGGGTTGATCACACGTACGAAGGCGCGGCCCGACTGGGTCCGCACCACCCGGGCGTGCAAACCTCGGGCGTCGAGCTCCGACACCAACCGCTCCAGGTGCCCGAAGTTGTCTTCCCCCAACTCGTCCCTCCTCCTGGTCTTGGCCGATCTCGTGCCGAACCGTGTTCGCTCGGTTACGCGAATCGGTGCTGGTTGGCCAAACATGACTCACCGGGCGCGATGGGTCAACGGCGGCTCATCATGATTGGGGTATGCCTTGTCCCAAGTAGGTTGAAAGAAGCAGTCCGTTGGAGGACGATCCTTAGCCGATGGCTTAATTCGTGCGTTCCGAATAAGCCAACGGTGGTCCATTATTCTCCCTAGGCACGGTGCGACCCTGAATCGCACCGGGCCAACGGGGAGAGAGGACCGGTCGGGATCAGGTGTGCCAACCAGCCCAGCTGGCCACAAGAGAGGGGCCGGTATGTCCGGCAGGCAGCACAAGGAGACAGAGTTAGCGCGGCAAATCCGGGCGAGGGGCCTGGCGGCGGGGCGTAGTCCGGCCCAGATCGCCGAGGAGATCCACGACACGTGTGGTCCGCAGTTCGGGACCACGCGCATCAAGGGTCATCGTCTCGCGCACGGTGTCGCCCTCGCCGACGTGATCGAACAGATTCGGGCGCTGTTCGAGCGCGACGGCAAGTCGGCTCCGGGGATCGGGGAGACGCTGCTGTCCGCCTACGAGAGTGGGCTGAAGCGGCCGGGACCCGAGTATCTCCACTACCTGTGCTCCGCCTACCGGGTGGAACCGGCCTCCCTCGGCTACGACGGCCCCTGCATCTGTGGTCACGGCCACCGGATGCCCGGTGCGGTCCGAGGTGATCTCCAGGATGGAAGACCCGACACTTCCCCTGATCCGCGCGAGCCGTCGACCAAGTCGATCGGCGGTGACCCTTCCGCGGGCGGGAGCGAGGAGGACGAGAACGTGTTACGGAGGACGCTTTTACAGCTTCTGGCCGGCAGCGGCGTTGCGCTGGACGGACAGGTGCTCGGATCCGTGGAGAACATCCGCAGGAGGATGGACGAGACCCTGGTCTCGGCAACCGTCTCACCCGCGATGCTCGACCAGTGGGAGGAGAGTACCGTCGGCTTCGGCCGGCAGTACATGAGCACACCGCCGTTACGGCTGCTCTGTGACGTGCTGCTGGAGTTCAGCGCCGTGCGCAAGGCCATGGAGCGGCGCCAGCCGGTGGACCTGCAGGAACGGCTCTGCCGGATGGCGGCCCAGCTCGCCGGCCTCAGCGGCATGATCATGATTAATCTCGGTGACCACAGGCTGGCCAGGTCCTTCTTCAGGACCGGCCGGATGGCCGCCGACGACACGGGGGACCGCGCGCTGAGAGCCTGGGTCATCGCCAGGGAGGCGCTGGTCCCGCTCTACTACGGTGATCCGCGCGAGGCGCTCAACCTCGCCAGGAAGAGCCGCGACCTGGCCGGTCAGACGCCGTGCGCGGCCCAGGCCATGGCCCCCGTCGTGGAGGCCCGGGCGCTCGCGATGATGTCGGGCGCGGGGAAGAAGGACGTGGTCGACCAGGCCAAGCGGGCGCTGTCCCGGGCCAGGGCCGCGTTCTCCCAGATGACCGCCGCCGACCAGGACGACCCGACCTTCGGCTACACCGAGCGGCAACTCTACTTCCACCAGGGCGATGCGCTGGTGAAGCTGGGGCAGACCATGGAGGCCGACCTCATCCTGGAGCAGGCGCTCACCAAGTACGGCCCGGCGGACTGGCTCGACCCGACGTTCATCAAGTTCGACCGTGCCAAGTGCAAACTCCTGGAAGGCGATGTGGACGAGGCTCTGGCGATCGCCAAGGCCACCCTCGCCGGTCTGGGGGAGGGGTGTCGCCCGGACATCCTCATCCAGCGGGCCCACGAGGTGGCCAAGGCCGTGGAGGCCAAGGTTCCCGACCATCCCGAACTCAAGGTCTATCTGGAGGCACTGCGCGCCGCACCGTCGGCTGACCCGACGCTGGGGGATGCATGAGGCTCCGGCGCTACCGCCGGTCCGACCTGGAGTCGGTCTCGGCGCTGCACCGGATCTGCCTCGGCCAGGTCGGTCTCGCACCGGGAGACGGCGTCTACTACGAGGACGACTTCCCGAGGATCCACGAGGTCTATCTCGCCGCCCGGGGGGAGTTCCTGGTCGGCGAGGTTCCCGGAGGGCAGGTCGTCGCGATGGGCGGCCTCCGCCGGGTCGACGACCAGACCGCTGAGATGTGCCGTATGCGGGTTCATCCGGATTTCCAGAGGCGTGGCTTCGGTGACCGGATGGCCGCCGAGCTGGAGAAACGGGCGATCGAGCTGGGGTATGCCCGGCTCTGCGGGGACACCACCCTCAACCAGCCGGCCGCGATCGAGCTCTACCGCAAGTACGGCTGGCGCGAGATCCGCAGGGAAGAACGTGGCGGATGCATCGTGATTTATGGGGAAAAAGATCTGACTTCGGCATGTCTACTCTGACAAATTAGAACAAATCCAGACCTATTGGTCATCGCCATCCGGTGAAGTGCCCGAGCGCGTGTTTCTCGTGCCTGGATTCGCTCTCCCGTGCGGGCGCGGTGAAGAAGATCATTATTATCGGGCCGGTGCCACCGGGCTCGGCGCCCGACGGATGTCGGCAGGGTGATTTATCCCCAAAGGTTGGCCTGGGTGGTGAATTCTCCCCCGCGGGGGATGAATCGCTACCCGCGCTGCCTCGCGGCGTGGATTCCTTCCTCTCGGGTAGCGATATTTCCCCCTAGGGGGATATTTCATGCCCTGGGGGAGATCGTCCGGCGGATGGGCGGCCCGCCGCCGGAGGCTGATCGTTCGCGCCTCCGGCGGCGGTTATGCGGGGTAGTGGTCTGGAGCGTGACAAGGGGGGACGGCTGGGACGTTAGCGTTTCATCGCGCCGTCGGCTATGGCGTCGGCGGCCTCGCCGATCGCCATGCCGACGATCTCCAGGCGGCGGACCAGCTCGCGTTCCTTCATGTTCTCCGTGCTGATCTCCCCGGAGAAGATGCGGGCGATCTCGTACTGGTACATGCGCCGGAGGGTCCCACCGGCCTTCTTGGCCTCCAGCGCGTCCACGGTGACCGCGGAGGGGCGGGAGACAAGGTCGCGGACCGCGGTCTCCAGAGATTCGATGCCGACGATCGCCTGGTCGAGCATGGGGGCGAAGCGCCGCTGGTCGTCGACCCGGTAGAGATGTGACTCGCGCACGAAGTCACGGAGGGAGTCCAGCACGTCGTCGATCGAGCGGGAGAGACGGAACAGGTCCTCGCGGTCGATCGGCGTCACCAGGGAGCTGGACAGCTCCTCGATCAGGCGGGCCCGCTCGGTGTCGCCGCGATGCTCGATGGCGCGCATCCGCACGTGGGCGTCGGTGCGGCCGGTGTCTCCGCTGATCATGGCCATGGCCAGCCAGGCCCCCTCCTTGGTGGCCTCCAGTTGCCCGATCAGCGCCTCACCGAGCGCACTGTCCATGCGCCCGGTTATCAGGTCCCGAACCCGTCGTAATCGTTTCACGCAATCACTCCTCGTACGATGAGCGCCGCCGCCGCGGCGAGCAGTCCGCTCACCGGCAGCGTCAGCGTCCAGGCTAGAACGATCTTTGTTGCGGCATGCCAGCGCACCTTGGCGGTGCTCTCGGCGACGCCGGCCCCGATCAGGGCGCCGGCGATTGTCTGTGTCATGCTCACCGGCACGCCGATCGCGGCGCAGCCGATCACCGCGGTGCCACTGGACAGCTCGGCGGTCACGCCGTGCAGCGGCCGGGAGGCGATGATCTCCCGGCTGAGGGCGCGGCCTGCCCGGGGCAGTCCGTACATGGCACCGACGCCGAACAGGGCCGCCACGATCAGGCAGACGGGGAGCGGGGCGTCCTCGAAGCCGAGCGCGATCATGAAGATGGCCAGCATCTTCTGGCCGTCGTTCGCCGCGTAGGCCAGACACTGCACGGCGAACCCGGCGCGGTGCCACTGCCGCAGCCTGCGGCCCCGCGCCAGCAGCATGAGCAGGCGGCTCATCAGGATCGCCAGCAGTCCTCCCACGAACGGCGCCGCCACTCCGACCGCCAGCACGAACAGTACGGCGCGGCCTGAGACGGGCAGTCCCCAGCCCAGACCGGCGCCGGTGAGGGCGCCGACGATGGCCAGGGTCAGGCTGGTGGGCCGTCCCCGGTTGCTGAGGAAGGTGACGACGGTGAGTGCGGAAAGGACGGCGACGGTCATGACGATCCGGCCGCCGGGGACGTCCAGGTTCGTCAGTCGGGTGGTGAAGGTCGCGGCGACCTGATGGGTCACCAGGGGAACCAGCGCGACCGCGGTCATCAGGGCGGCCAGGCCGATCATCGGTCGGATACTGGGGATTTTCAGTCCGGTCGCCAGTAGGGCACCGCCGTCGTTGATCCCGGTGACGACCGAGAACAACCCGGCGAGCGATGTTAGGGCAATCAGGCTCACACCCCCTATCTCAGATGAACAAACGGTGAACAACAATGCCGGTTCGGTCACGGAATCATGGGTAAATCGGCTGCGGCTCCCCGTCCGGGCGCTCCGGGATGCGTCCGAGGGGCACTGATACGGACATGCTTACCCAAAGATCCGGTGAATGATGGGTGACGGTCCCGTCCCGCCGGCATCGGCCCGATCCATGGCTCACCCCCCGGCTCCGGAGGCGACCACGGCGGCCACACGGCGCGAACGCGCGGGGACACCGTGTGGGTGAAGGCGGGTGACGCGCTGTACTCTGCCCAGGTCGGTGTGAGACGCGGTGGATCCGGCCTTTTCGGGGATGAGGGCATGAACGAGCGAGTCAGAAGGCCCGGTGCGGGCTCCGAACGGCTGGGCGAGGAGATCGCATGAGCTCCGCCACCCGGTTCGTGTTGACCCTGTCCTGCCCGGACCGCCCCGGGGTGGTTGCCGCGGTCTCCGGCCTCCTGGCCCGGAGGGGATGCAACATCGTCGAGAGCCAGCAGTTCGGCGATCCCGTCGCCGAACGGTTCTTCATGCGGGTGGAGTTCGCCTCATCGCTGCCCGGTCCCGAGCTCCGCGAGGCCTTCGCCGCGCTCGCCCCCGAATTCGGCATGGAACTCAAACTACGGGACACGGCCGTCAAGCCGCGTGTGCTGGTGATGGTCAGCAAGTTCGGTCACTGCCTCAACGACCTGCTCTACCGGACACGTTCCGGTCTGCTGGACATCGAGATCGTCGGGGTGGTCGCCAACCATCCGGATCTGCGGCCGCTGACCCAGTCCTACGGCATCGACTACCACCACCTGCCGGTGACCGCCGAGACCAGGTCCCGGCAGGAGGCGGAGATCCTGGCCCTGGTCGATCACTATCAGGCCGATCTGGTGGTGCTCGCCCGTTACATGCAGGTGCTGTCGGAGGACCTGTGCGTCAAGCTGGCCGGGAACGTGATCAACATTCACCACTCGTTCCTGCCGTCGTTCAAGGGGGCCAAGCCGTACCACCAGGCCCATTCGCGGGGGGTGAAGCTGATCGGCGCCACCGCCCACTACGTGACCGCCGACCTCGACGAGGGGCCGATCATCGAGCAGGAGGTGGCCCGGGTCAACCACACCCACTCCCCGGAGGACCTGGCGGCCATCGGCCGTGACGTCGAGTGCCAGGCCCTGGCGCGGGCCGTACGGTGGCACACCGAGCAGCGCGTCCTTCTCGACGGCCACAAGACCGTCGTCTTCCCGCGCTGACCACGCGTCCTCACCGGGCCCGCGGCGGCCGTCTCCGCGGCGGGTCCGCGCCGGAACGCCCCGGCTGGAGGACCTCCGACCGGAACGCCCCGCCCCGGAACCGCCGGTTCCGGGACGCGCGGCCGGGGCGGGCGGTGCCCCGGCCGGGGCGGCCGTCAGGAGGTCAGGCCCGTGTGGTGGGCGAGGAAGGTGAGCTGGTCGGCGGCGAGCTCGACGGTCTTGCTGATCGCCCGGGCCCCGTGGCCGACCTCGGTCTCGTTGCGGAGCAGGATCGGCCGGTCGGCCTCCTGGGCGTACTGGAGCGCGGCGCACATCTTCCAGGCGTGCAGCGGGTGGACCCGGGTGTCGGACTGGAAGACGGCGAACAGCGTCGCCGGATAGGACACGTTCTCGCGGACGTGGTGGTAGGGCGAGTAGCCGTGCAGCCAGGCGAACTCGTCGGGCTTCTCGGCTGAGCCGTACTCGACGTTCCAGGTCGCGCCCAGGCCGAACAGCTCGTAGCGGATCATGTCCAGCAGCGGGGCCGAGCAGACCACCGCGGCGTACAGCTCGGGGCGCTGGGTGAGGGCGGCGCCGACCAGCAGGCCGCCGTTGGAGCCGCCGGAGATGGCCAGCCGGGAGGCGGTGGTGACGCCGGTGGCGATCAGGTGCTCGGCCGCCGCGTGCAGGTCGTCGAAGACGTTCTGCTTGTGGGCGAGCATCCCGGCCCGGTGCCACTCCTCGCCCTGCTCGCCGCCCCCGCGCAGCTGGGCGATCGCATAGCTGCCGCCCGACTCCACCCAGGTCAGGATGGACGCCGAGTAGCCGGGGGTCATCGAGAGGCCGAAGCCGCCGTAGCCGTACAGGATCGTGGGGCGCGGCCCCTCGGCGCCGGGGGAGGAGATCACCAGCATGTGGACCTCGGTGCCGTCGGCCGAGCGGTAGGTCATCTGCTCGGTGTCGACGGCGGGCACCTCGACGGCGCCCGGGGAGGCGGCCCAGAGGGTCGTCTCGCCGGTGCGGGCGTCGTAGCGCTGGATGGTCGGCGGGGTGGTGTTGTCGGTGTAGCCGAACCACGCCTCGTGGCCGCCCTCGGGGCGTTCGGAGATGCCGCCGATCGTGCCCAGGCCGGGGGTGGGCACCTGCCCGATCCGCTCGCCGGTGCTCAGGTCGTGGACGGAGATCTCACTGATCGCGTGGCGGGTCCAGCCGACGAGCATGACCGGCCGGTCCAGGTCGTCGAGGATGGCGAAGTCCGTCAGCACGGCCTCGGGGTCCTGCGGGATCAGGTCGCGCCAGTGTTCGAACTGGGGGGTGGCCGGGTCGGTCACGCAGATCCGGGCGCGGGGGGCGTCGCGGTCGGTGAAGACGTAGAGCAGCCCGTCACGCCCGAAGTGCAGCGCGGTCTGGGCGTCCACGTCCTCCTGGACGACGACCAGCTCCGGCGACTCGGGGGAGGAGGCCGAAAGGTCGGCCACCCAAAGGTCGTTGCGCGGCGCCGTGCCCCGGGAGGCGGAGATCTGCAGCCGGCGCCCGTCGCGGGAGACCGCGACCCCGTAGTAGTTGGTCTTCTCCATCCCGGCCCCGAAGATCAGCACGTCCTCGATGGTGGAGGTGCCGACCCGGTGCAGGTGGACCCGGCGGTGGAACTGCTCCTCACCCTCGGGCACCTCGGTGGCGGGCAGTCTGCGCACGTAGTAGAACGCCTCCCCGCCGGGGAGCCAGGCGATGGGGGAGTAGCGGCACCGGTCGATCGGCCCTTCGATCCGTTCACCGGAGGCGATGTCCATCAGATAGAGGCTCGACTCCTCGTCGCCGCCCACCGAGACCTGGTAGGCGAGCAGCCTGCCCTCCTTGTCGGGCTGCCAGGAGTCGAGGGTGGTGAGCCCGGTCGGGTCCAGCGCCATCGGGTCCAGTAGCGCGCGCTCGGTGCCGTCGGGGTCGACGGTGTAGAGCACCGCGTGCTCCTGCTCCGGAGTGCGCCGCATGAACAGCCGCCGCTCCCCCCGCCAGACCGGTGCGCCGATCGAGCCGGACCTGAGCAGCTCGGCGATCCGCGCCTTGAACCGGTCGCGCCCCGGAAGCGCCCCCATCTCGGTCGCGAACAGCTTCTCCTGCGCGGCCAGCCACTCCTCGGTCGCCGGGTCGTCGGGGGCTTCCAGCCATCTGTAGGGGTCGGCGACGCCGACACCGTGGAGCTCCTCGACGAGGTCGTCACGGCCGGCGGGCGGGTATGGCTGTCGAGTCATGGCACGAACCCTATGACCTGGTGACGGCGGTGCGGAACCATTGCGCGAGTGGCGTACTCGATCTTCGAATGGAGGAGTTAAAAACTGGTAATGCGGGCATAAAACGTACCGGGCGTCCCTCCAATCGTTTAGTGGGTGGCGGGAACGACGATGCAGAAGCCAAACTTGGTGGAGGACGGTGCCGTGGTGACCATCCGCTGGGCCGTCCGGCGGAGGTCCTCGTGACGGAAGCATCCGGGCCCCAGGAGGGGCCGCCAACCGGGGTACGCCACGGCGTGCCCCCTCAGATGACGCGTCATGCGGCGGGGAAGGCACGCTGATGCGCCAGGTCCTGCTGCTCAACGCCACCTACGAGCCCCTGACCACGCTCTCCCTGCACCGCGCGGTCGTGCTGGTGCTCAGGGAGAAGGCGGACGTCGTGCACCGCGACGGCCGGGGGGCCGTGTTCCGCTCGGCGAGCCGCACGCTCGACGTCCCGTCGGTGATCAGGCTCCGCCGGTACGTCCGCATCCCCTACCGGTCCCGGATCCCGCTGACGCGCACCGCGCTGATGCGCCGGGACGACTACCGGTGCGCCTACTGCGGCCAGCGGGCCGAGACCATCGACCACGTGATCCCCCGTTCGAGGGGTGGCCCCCACACGTGGGAGAACTGCGTGGCCTCCTGCACGCCGTGTAACCACCGCAAGGCGGACCGGATGCTGGAGGAGCTGGGATGGACGCTGGACGTCGCTCCCGTGGTTCCGCGGGGAGTCCACTGGAGGCTGATCGGCGCGCACAACATCGGAGACCCCCAGTGGGCGCCCTATCTCGCGGAGAGCGCCGCCTGAGGGGCGCCCGAACGCCTTTCCGAGCGGAGCCCGACGCCGCTCGGCGGCACGCGGTGTGGGCACGGTGCGGGCGGGGCGGGCGCGCCACCCGCTCGCACCGGCGCGGCGGTCTCGGCACAATCGGTGGATGAGATGGACTTTCACCTCCGATGTCGAGGCGTACGCCGGGGCGGTGGAGCCGTGGCTGCTGCGCGACCCGGTCCGTAACACCGTTCCGCTCACGGTCCTGCGTGCGATCCGCGCCGGTCTGTGGGGCGACGACGTGCTGCTGGGCCGGCTGGAGCACGAGGGGCGGACCGTCGCCGCGGCGCTCCAGACGCCGTCCCACGCCCTGCTGCTCCCCGACGTGCCCATCGAGGCCGTGCGAAAGCTCGCCACCGAGCTCATCGAGGTCGAGCGGGCGATCCCCGGCGTCTCCGGGCCGCTCGCCCAGGCCGAGGCGTTCGCCGGCGCCTGGTGGCGGCCCGAGGCCGGGCGCCGCTCCGAACGCCTCTACCGGCTCGGCACGCTCGTGCCGCCCGACCCCTTTCCCGAGGGGGCCTGCCGTACGGCGGGCATCGGCGACGTCGAACTGCTGGTGGCGTGGTCCCGCGCCTTCCAGGCCGAGGTCGCCGGGACCGTCCCGGCCGGGCTGACGCCGCTGGTGAACAGCAGGATCGGCCGTGCGGAGCTGGTGCTCTGGGAGGCCGGCGGACGGCCCGTCGCGTTCGCGGGCGCCTCCTCGCCGCTCGGCGGCATGTCCCGGGTCGGCCCGGTCTACACGCCCCCGGAACTGCGCGGGAAGGGGTACGGCACGGCGGTCACCCACGCCGTGACGGCCAGGGCACGGGCCGGCGGCGCGGACGAGGTGCTGCTCTTCACCGACCTGTCCGACCTCACCTCCAACTCCGTCTACCAGGCGATCGGCTACCGTCCGGTCACCGACTACGCCTCCATCACGTTTGGCTGAGTAGTGTGTATGGCATGCCGCGCTATGACTTCCGCTGCCGTGCCTGCGGGTCCACCTTCGAGCTCTCCCGTCCGATGGCGCAGTCCGGTGACCCCGCGCCCTGCCCGCAGGGGCACGACGACACCGTGAAGCTGCTGTCCACCGTCGCCGTGACGGGCGGGTCCGGCGCCGGAGCGCCGGGCCCTGCCGCCGGTGGCGGTGGCGGATGCTGTGGTGGCGGCTGCTGCGGCTAGCCCCTCCCGGAACCCCCGAGCCCCCGGATCCGCCGCGCGCGGCGGTCGACCGGACGGCCGCCGCCACGCCCTATGCGGCGCGCCTGCCCTGGAAGGGCAGGAAGTTGTCGGCCCGATGCGGGCGGGCGGGGACGAAGGTGGGCTCGGCGGCCACGATCCGATCGAACCGGAAAGCCCGGATCGCGCCCCGCAGACGGCACATTCCCACGAGATACCAGTAGTCGCGGTGGACCATGCAGGTCACCGGATCGACGTCGCGGACGGTGACCCGGCCGGAGACGTCCTGGTAGTGCAGGCGGATCACCAGGCCGGACGTGATGGCGCCGGCGATGGTCCTGGCCCGGTCGGCGATCGGGCCGGGCATCGGCTCGGTCAAGGTCGTGAGCGTGGTGGCGATGATCTCGTCGTCGAGCTCCATGTGCTCGAAGGCGTGGCGCAGGCCGCTGCGGGCGGTGGTGGCCTGCGGGCCCGACCCCAGATGGGCCAGGGACAGGGCGAGGGCGGCGATCTCGGCGGTCGTCAAAGGGCTGGCGGAAGGCTTGATGACGTTGGCCATACCCATATGGTATCGACGGCCACCGACATTTTTCGAACGCCCTGTCGGACACAGCACGCTTCCCTGTCGGGTGCGGCAGGCCGTACCCGACAGGGAAACCGGTGGGCGGAGCGGGGGAGATCCGTCAGCGGGAGAGCTGGGACAGGTCCCGCGAGGCGCCCGTGGAGGCCGAGGTGGTCAGCGCGGCGTAGGCCTGGAGCGCGGCGCTCACCTGGCGCTCGCGGTCGCGCGGCCGGTAGCCGCCCAGATCGGCCAGGAGCCGCTCACGCCGCACGGTGAGCTCCGCCTGGGAGACCTTCAGCTCGATCGAACGGCCCGGGATGTCGATCTCGACGGTGTCGCCCTCCTCGACCAGGGCGATGGTGCCGCCCTCGGCGGCCTCGGGGGAGGCGTGGCCGATGGACAGCCCGCTGGTGCCGCCGGAGAAACGGCCGTCGGTGACCAGGGCGCAGACCTTGCCCAGACCCTTGCCCTTCAGGAACGAGGTCGGGTAGAGCATCTCCTGCATGCCGGGCCCGCCCTTCGGCCCCTCGTAGCGGATCACCACGACGTCTCCGGCCTTGACCTTGTTGTTCAGGATGCCCTCGACCGCCTGCTCCTGTGACTCGAAGACCACGGCGGGGCCGGAGAACCTCCAGATGGACTCGTCGACCCCGGCGGTCTTGACGATGCAGCCCTCCGTGGCGATGTTGCCGTAGAGGACGGCCAGGCCGCCGTCGCGGGTGTAGGCGTGCTCGGAGTCGCGCACGCAGCCCTCGGACCGGTCGAGGTCCAGGGAGTCCCAGCGGGCCTCCTGGGAGTAGGGCTTGACGGTGCGGACGTTGCCGGGGGCCGCGTGCCAGAGCTCCAGCGCCTCGGGCAGCACGCCGGCCGAGCACGGGTCCCAGGCGTCGACGTAGTCGCCGATCGTTCCGCCGTTGACGGTGTAGGCGTCACGGTGGATCAGGCCGGCCCGGCTGAGCTCGCCGAGGATGGCCGGGATGCCGCCCGCGCGGTGGACGTCCTCCACGTGGTACTTCGCGGTGGCCGGGGCGACCTTGCACAGGCACGGCACCCGCAGCGAGATCTCGTTGATCTCCTTGAGCCCGAAGTCCACCTGGGCCTCACGGGCCGCGGCGAGGATGTGCAGGATCGTGTTGGTCGACCCGCCCATCGCCACGTCCAGCGCCATGGCGTTCTCGAACGCCTCCTTGGTGGCGATGGCGCGGGGCAGGACGGTCTCGTCGTCCTCCTCGTAGTAGCGGCGGGTGATCTCCACCAGCTGCCGCCCGGCGTCCTGGAACAGCTTCTTGCGCGCCTTGTGCGTGGCGAGGATCGTGCCGTTGCCCGGCAGCGCCAGGCCGATGGCCTCGGCGAGGCAGTTCATCGAGTTGGCGGTGAACATCCCGCTGCACGAACCGCAGGTCGGGCAGGCGTTCTCCTCCATCTCCAGCAGCTCGGCGTCGGAGACGCCGTCGTCGGCGGCGGCGATCATCGGGTCGATCAGGTCGAGCTTGCGGCCCGGCGTCTTGCCGGCCTCCATCGGGCCGCCGGAGACGAAGACCGTGGGGATGTTGAGCCGGAACGCGGCGAGCAGCATGCCAGGAGTGATCTTGTCGCAGTTGGAGACGCAGATCAGCGCGTCGGCGCAGTGCGCGTTCACCATGTACTCGACCGCGTCCGCGATCAGCTCGCGGCTGGGCAGCGAGTAGAGCATGCCGCCGTGGCCCATCGCGATGCCGTCGTCCACCGCGATCGTGTTGAACTCGCGCGGGATCGCCCCCGCCTCGCGGATCGCCCCGGCGACCACGTCGCCGACCTCGCGGAGATGGACGTGTCCGGGGACGAACTGGGTGAAGCTGTTGGCCACGGCGATGATCGGCTTGCCGAAGTCGCCGGCGCCCACGCCCGTCGCCCGGAGCAGGGCCCGGGCTCCGGCCATGTTTCTGCCGTGAGTGACCGTACGAGACCTGAGGGCGGGCATGAGGCTGCTCCCATCGTCGAAACCGTGTCCTCAAATGGTACGGCCAACGACCGGTGCGTAAGACGTCCGTCCACATCGCGAGAGGGCGTCCGGGCTCCGCGCGGCCCGGCCGGCCACGGGCCGGGCCGGAGGGTCAGGACTCGGGATAGCGCGCGGGCAGAACCCGCTCGGCGGCGTCGTAGATCTCGTCGATTTCGACGTCGGTGAGTGACCGTTCCCGCTTGGTGATCCATTTACGGACACGACCGCCGTCGAAGACGTCGACGTCGCGGACCGTGAGGACCTTCCACGGAATCGCCGGGCCGTAGATCGCCAGAGACGGGATGATCGTGACCTCGCGGCTGAGCGCCTCGCCGATCAGCTGGGCGGCCTGGGACGCCTCCCAGCGAGCCTCGTCGAGCCGGGGCTTCTGGTTGAACGGGCCGTGGAACAGCTTGCGGTGCGACTGGACGCGGACGGGCAGGCGCTTGTCCCATTTCTCGGAGTCGACGGCGTACACGCCCGTGGGGCCGACCACCAGGTGGTCGATCTGCGCCTCACTCCCCGGGATCGCGCGGGCGTGCAGGGTGCGGTAACCGCCCCGCTCCAGCCTCTTGAGCTGGGCCTCGGTGCGCCGCTCCGCGACCGAGGCGCGCCGCCAGGCGGGCACGGTCGAGTGGGCGCGGGCTCGCAGCACCGTGTCGACGATCGCGCCCAGCACCGCGGCGGTGACCCCGAGCCGCCAGCTGGCGAACAGGATGGCCGCGACCACTCCCACGACGACCGCGACCAGGGCGCGCCGTCGCAGATGGCCGTACCTGGGGTCGTCGAGCAGGCCGCGCAGGGAGGCGCGCTCGACGGGTGCGTACGTAGACGCGGGTGCGGCGGGTCGAGACGTCGGCCTGTCCTCGGCCGGTCGGTCGCTGACCCAAATTGGTGACGTAGTGTTACCGTCTTCTGGTGCCTGACCGGAATCCACGTAACTCACCGTAGCTGACGTCCGTGAGGGTGCCTAGTATTGCATTTCTCATACTTTTGTGACCGCCGTCATCTGCTTGACAACCCGTCAAACCGGGTATCCATTCGTTTTCTCTCTGGATAACCCGGCCGTCTGCGCCTACTGTGCGGGACGTGGCTCACATACACGATCTTAGCGCCCTGGAGCAGGCCACGGCCGTGCGCCGCAGAGAGATCTCGCCCGTCGAGATCACCGAGCACTACCTCGACCGCATCGCACGGCTGGACCCCCAGGTCGGCGCCTACGTGACCGTGACCCCCGAAACGGCCCTTGAGCAGGCGCACAAGGCCGAGGCCCGGGCGCTGGCGGGGGAGGACCCCTCGCCGCTGCTCGGGGTGCCGATCCCGATCAAGGACCTCAACCTCGTCAAGGGCGTCCCGATCCACTTCGGCTCCGCCGTCTACGGCGACTTCGTGGCCCCGGTGGACGACAGCGTCGTCGAGCGGCTCAGGGACGCCGGGACGATCATGCTCGGCAAGACGGCGACGCCCGAGTTCGGCCTGCCGTGCTACACCGAGACCTCGGTCTCCCCGCCCACCCGCACGCCGTGGGACCTCTCCTGCTCGGCCGGCGGATCCAGCGGCGGCGCCGCGGCCGCGGTCGCCGCCGGCCTGGCCCCGGCCGCGCAGGGCAGCGACGGCGCCGGGTCCATCCGGATCCCCGCCTCGGTCTGCGGGCTGTACGGCATCAAGCCGACGCGGGGCCGGATCAGCTCCGCCCCGATCATCCCCGACCTGGCCGGCCTGTCGACCATCGGCCCGATCAGCAGGACCGTGGCCGACGCCGCGGCCCTGCTCGACGTGATGGCCCACAACAACCCCGGCGACCTCTACCACGCGCCGCCGCCCGGCCTCGGATCGTTCACGGCCTACGTGGGGCGTGACCCCGGCCGTCTGCGCATCGCCCGCCACGCCGAGCCGCCCGTCCCCGGCGCGGAGGTGGCCCCCGAGGTTCTCGCGGCCTACGAGCACGCCTCGGCGGAGCTGGTGGCGCTCGGGCACGAGGTGGTGGACATCCCCTCGCCGTTCACGCCCGACCTGGTGCCGTGGTTCGTGACGCTCTGGTACGCCTTCTCCTGCATGCACCCGGTGGAGCCGGCCAAGCAGGACCGGCTGCGGCCGCTGACCGCCTGGCTGCGGGAGCGGGGCTTCGCCACCCCGGCCCCCGACTTCCTCCAGGCCCAGTCGGCGCTGCAACTCGCCACCCGGCTCGGGCTGCTGGTCACCGACCGGTACGACGCGGTGCTCACCCCGACCGTGACCCTGCCGCCCCGGCCGGTGGGCTGGTTCGAGGACGTGGCGGACCCCGGGGAGACCTTCGAGCGGATGAAGCGGTTCGCCGCCTTCCCCGCCCTCTGCAACATCAGCGGCCAGCCCGCGGTCAATCTCCCGTTGCACTGGACGCCCGAGGGGCTGCCGATCGGTGTCATGCTGGCCGGGCGGTTCGGTGACGAGGGCACGCTGATCTCCGTCTCGGCACAGGTGGAGGCGGCACGCGGCGGATTCTGGGGGGAGCGCAGGCCGGTCCTGTGGTAGGTCTCGACGAGGCTTCTGATCCGGGCTTACGTTGGAGGTGTGGACGCGATCCAGGTCTTCGGGTTCCTGATCGGGGCTTCCGCCGGTCTGTTTCTGCTCATCGTCGCCCTGGTGACGCTGCCCGCCCGGGTGCGCGCGGGCGCCGTCCGGAGCCCCTCGGCGGGCGCGGTGTGGTTCGGCGGCCCGCACCGCAGCGAGCGGTGCGCGAGCGGCGGCGGGCTGGTGCTGGTGGACCGGCCGGTTCACCCGCTGACACCGCAGGTGGACTGGGCGGCCCTGGCGGAGATCTCCGAGCCGGGGCGGCACCTCGGCGGGGGGTCGGCGAGATGGTGACGGTGACGCCGGTCCTCACCTCGACGCAGGCCCAGGACATCCGTGAGGCGCTGTACACCGCCGAGCGCCGCAGCGGCCTGCGCTTCGCCGCCTACCTCGGCCCGGCGGTCGGCCCGCGCCGTCACTTCTCCGAACGGCTGCACGCCGCCCTGGGGCGGGAGGCCGACACGGCCGTACTGGTCTTCGTGGACCTGGGGGAGAGGGCGCTGGAGATCGTCACGGGCTCCCGGGCCAGGCTGAGGCTCACCGACGGGGAGTGCCGCCTGGCGGCGGTGTCGATGGCGGCCGTGCTCGTCACGGGGGATCTGGCGGGCGGGATCGTCACCGGGGTGTGGATCCTCGCGGACCTGGCTTCCCGCAGGAGATGAGCTTCTCGCATAATCAGGGCGTGCTGAAGATCGTGCTGGGTACGCCGTCGGCCGACGTCTCGCGGGAGGGCAGGGTGCGGCAGGAGCCGGATGAGGTTCTCTCCCATATTCAGGCCGTCCTGGCGGAGGTGCGCGACGACAACGGCAGAGCGAACCGCAGGGCGGCCGCCCTGCTGGCGGTGGCCGTCCTCGGCGGGCTGGCCGCGAGCGGGTGGAGGCCACAGGGGCTTCCCAGTCAGGTGGAGTGGCTCTGGTGGACCGGGGTCTTCTTCTGCGCGATGGGAGGTCTGGCCCTCGTGGGCGCGCTGCACCCCCTCACCGCGCGGCTCGCCGGGCGGACCGTGGAGCGCCGCCGCTCCTACGCCGGCCGCCTGCACGCCTGGGGCCCGAACGCGGTGAACTCCCCCGCGGGGAGGCCTCCCCCCGGCAGGTCGCGCGGCGCATTCTCCGAGGAGGCGCTGGCCGAGTTGAGGACCCGCATGAGGGGTCAGGACACCCGGGTCCGGGCCGACATGCTCGTGCTGCGGGTCAGGAGGCTCAGCTCCGTCGCCCACGCCAAGAACCGCTACATCCGCAGGGGAGTGCTCCTGCTGTCCGTCGCCGTCGCGTGCCTCCTGCTCTCGGTGACCATCGGACAGGCCATCTTGAGCGCCTGAGCGCCCGGGCTCTCCCTTTTCGTTTTTCTCTGCGAATGGTCACGGCTTGCGCAAGGATCGTCGCCGTGAGTATCTGTAAGCTTTCAGGGATCCTCATCCAGAGGGGGGAGCAGGTGCTGGAGCTCGCCCCCGGCGAGCACGTCACCTTCGGTCACGGGCCGGCGGATCTGGTGCTGTCCGACCCCACGGTCTCGTGGCCGGCCGGGCGGATCGACGCGGTGGACGACTACTGGATGATCTCCAATCTGAGCCGATCGGCGACCTACCTGGTCGACAACCCCGAGGGCGGCGGCGAGCTCGTCAAGGTGCCACCCGGCCGCATGCGCGCCCCGATCCCCTTCGAACTGGCCCGGGTACGGCTCCCCGCCGACGAGACGTCGTTCATGGTGTTCGCCCCCGAGCACGTGCTGCTCCATCCCGACGCGTCCCGGGAGTGCGGGAAGACCGTGCCGGCCTTCCCGCTGGACGTCACCGCGAAATACTTCCTGATCCTGGTCGCCCTCTGCGAACCCCGGCTGCGTGATCCGCTCTCCAGCGTGATCCCGACCGTTCCGGAGATCATCATCCGCCTCGCCGACCTCGGTCTCGGCCGTGCGGCGGTCAACCTGCACATCGACTATCTGGCCCGGGTGAAGCTCCGGGTGAGGACACCGGAACGCCCGGGGAAGTCCGACTGGCAGCGCGCGGCGCTCGTCTCCGTGGCGCTCGGGCAGAACCTGGTGCGGTCCGAGCACCTGGCGCTGCTGGAGACGCGGAGCCGCCTTCCACTGTGACCGGGGAGCGGCCGGTGCGACGGCGAGGCCGGCGCGGGAGCCGCGGTGACGGCGCGGCGCGGAGGCCGCGCCCGGCGCGGGGCCGGGTGGGGCCGGGCCGTGTGCCGCCCGGCCCCACCCGGTCAGGTCAGGACGGCGAGGCGTCCTTGGCCTGGGCGCGCAGGGCGCGGCTGATGCCGTCGGCGCCCTCCAGCAGCAGACGCCTGAGCGCCTGCGGAGGCCGGCTCTCGGAGATCAGGTCCTGGGTCCTGGCGACGGTCTCCGGAGAGATCGCCAGGGCCGGGTAGCAGCCGTTGGCGAAGTTCTGGGCGCTGTCGGAGGTCCAGGACTTCCAGATCCGGCCGATCTCCTCGAAGTACTTCGCGGCGTACGGCTCCAGCAGCTCGGGGTGGCGAGGGTCCATGAAGCCGTTGATCGTCGAGCGGAGCAGGGCGCCGCTCAGCCTGCCCTCGGTGATGGCGGTCCACGCGGTGGACTTGCCCTCGGCCGTCGGGAGCGTGGCGCGGGCGAGCGCGGCGGAGCGCTCACCGGTGGCGGTGGCGTCGCGCAGCAGCTCCTCGGCGATCCCCTCCTCGCCGAGAACGCCGCCGGAGACCAGGGCTTGGACCAGCGTCCAGCGCAGGTCGGCGTCCACGGTCAGGCCGTCGAGCACGGTCGAGCCGTCCAGCAGGCCCTTCAGGAACGCCAGGTCCCCGGCCGAGAAGGCCATGGTGGAGAGGGCGTTGACGTAGGCGAGCTGGTGGTCGGAGCCGGGCTCGGCCGCGGCGATGAGGGAGCGCAGCGAGGAGCAGAGCAGGGCCAGGCCCTCGCCGCGCCAGGCGGGGTCGGCGTACTGCTGGACGGCCTGGCGGGCCTGGCGGAGTACGGTCTGCACGACGGTGATGTCCTTGACCGACGAGATGCCGGAGGTCACCAGGGCGACGTAGTCGCGGGTGGACATCTCGGCGTCCCGGGTCATGTCCCAGGCCGCCGACCACGACAGCGCGCGCGGCAGGGACTCGGTGAACTTCGCGATGCCGCCGTTCACCAGTGTCTGCAGCGAGCGCTCGTCGAGCCGGATCTTGGCGTAGGTCAGGTCGTCGTCGTTGATCAGGACCAGGTCCGGCTGGACCTCGCCGACCAGCTCGGGCACCGCGGTGCGCGCGCCGACCACGTCGAGTTCGACCCGCCGGGTGCGGACCAGGGCGCCGTCCCGCAGGGAGTAGAGGCCGACGGCGACGCGGTGCGAGCGCAGGGTCGGATAGTCGGCCGGGGCCTCCTGCAGCACCTCGAACTCTCCGAAGCGCCCCTCGGAGTCGGTGGTGAACGACGGGCGCAGCGTGTTGACCCAGGAGGTCTCCAGCCACTCCTTGGACCAGGAGGACAGGTCCCGGCCCGAGGTCCGTTCCAGCGCGCCGAGCAGGTCCCCCAGCGTGGTGTTGCCCCACGCGTGCTCGTCGAAGTAGTCGCGTACGCCGGCCAGGAAGTTGTCCAGCCCCACGTAGGCGACGAGCTGCTTGAGCACCGAGGCGCCCTTGGCGTAGGTGATGCCGTCGAAGTTGACCTCGACCGCGTGCATGTCGACGATGTCGGCGGCGATCGGGTGCGTCGAGGGCAGCTGGTCCTGCCGGTAGGCCCAGGACTTCTCCACGTTCGCGAACGTCGTCCACGCGCCCTGGCCCCAGCGGGTGGCCTCGGCCTGGCAGAGCACCGAGGCGTAGGTGGCGAACGACTCGTTCAGCCACAGGTCGTCCCACCAGCGCATGGTGACCAGGTCGCCGAACCACATGTGCGCCATCTCGTGCAGGATCGTCTCGGCGCGGCGCTCGATGATCGCGTCGGTGACCCGGGAGCGAAAGACGTAGTCCTCCAGGAAGGTCACGCAGCCGGCGTTCTCCATCGCGCCCGCGTTGAACTCGGGCACGAACAGCTGGTCGTACTTCCCGAACGGGTAGCGGATGCCGAAGATCCGGTGGAAGAAGTCGAAGCCCTGCCGGGTGACCTCGAAGAGGTTGTCGGCGTCGAGGTGCTCGGCGAGCGAGGCCCGGCAGTACAGCCCGAGCGGGATGCCGTCGTGCTCGGAGGTCACCTTGTGGTACGGCCCGGCGCACAGGGCGGTGATGTAGGTGGACATCACCGGGGTCGCGGGGAAACGCCAGCGCCTGGCGGCCTGGAGCGCGCCGTGCCGCCCCCGGTACTCCTGGAGGTCCCTGGCCTCCTCGGGCGCCGCGTTGGAGATGACCTCCCAGTGTGACGGCGCGAGCACGGTCAGCTCGAAGGTGGCCTTCAGGTCGGGCTGGTCGAAACAGGCGTACATCCGATGGGCGTCCGCCGTCTCGAACTGGCTGTACAGGTAGACGTTCTTGTCAACGGGGTCGACAAAGCGGTGCAGGCCCTCACCGGTGCGCATGTAGGAGCAGTCGGCGTCCACGCGCAGCATGTTGGACTCCGCCAGGTTCGGCAGGGGCAGCCGCCCGGTCTCGGGGTCGTAGCCGCTCACGTCCAGCTCGACGCCGTTCAGGACGGCCTTGCGCACCTTGGCGCCCGCCAGGTCGATGAACGTCTCCGCGCCCACCCGGCCACTGGTGAAGCGGACCGTGGTGACGCTCTCGAAACGCTCCTCCCCCTCGGTCAGGTCGAGCTCCACCGCATACGACTGCACGCTGATCAGCCGTGCGCGCTCCCGCGCCTCGTCACGGGTCAGATTGCCTGCCACCACTGCTCCCTCGTCACCAATTTCCTCCGCTCTGTTGCGAAGGAGTGCCTGAATCCTGCCACGTGAGGCCCCGGGTCGTCGCCCCCGAAGAGCAGGGAGTCGACTGCCGATCACACGTGAGGACAAAAGCGCCGGTCAAGGTAATAAACCGTCCCAGGAATAGGAAACTCGGGATCCAGGGTTATCGCCATGTGAGACAACCTCACGATCAGAAAGCCTGAGAGATGACTGAGCGCACCCCGGTCGACTTCTGGTTCGACCCCTTCTGCCCGTACGCGTGGATGACCTCCCGCTGGCTGCTGGAGGTGGAGAAGGTGCGCCCCATCGAGCCGCGGTGGCACATCATGAGCCTGAACGTGCTCAACGAGGACAAGGACGTCCCCGAGAAGTATCGTGAGTTGATCGCCAGGGCCATCGGCCCGGTCCGTGTGGTCGCCGCCGTGCAGGAGAAGTACGACTCCGAGACGGTCGGCCGGCTCTACACCGAGCTTGGCGTCCGCTTCCACGACCGAGGTGGGCTCAAGGCGCTGGACGGGCTCCGCGGAATCGTGGAGGAGGCGCTGGAGGCCGCCGGGCTCGATCGCGCGTTCGCCGACGCGATGGACTCCGAGGAGTTCGACGAGACACTGCGCGCCTCGCACGACGACGGCATCGGACGGGTCGGCCAGGAGGTCGGCACCCCGGTCATCGCGGTCGAGGGCGTCGCCTTCTTCGGCCCTGTGGTCTCGCCCGCGCCCAAGGGCGAGGAGGCGGCCAGACTCTGGGACGGCGTCCGCCTGGTGGCCGACATCGACGGGTTCTTCGAGCTGAAGCGCTCCCGCACCCGGGGCCCGATCTTCGACTGACGCCCCCGGCGGCGCTGAGCACCTCCCGGCGGGGTCCGGCCCGCCGGGAGGCCACAGGTGCCCTCAGGCGGATCAGCCGGGTCCCGGCCGGGGGGGCGTCCGCCCGCGCTCATCGGGCCCGGAGCGGCCGGACGGGGCGTCCGAGGCGCCGGTCCACCGGGGAGATTTCGGTGGTTCATCGTTGCCGGGGGACCCTCCCCCCGTAGTCTCGTCGCACAGGGCGGCCGGGTGCTCGCCGCGGTGAGGAACCGCGTCAGGCCGTGCCCGTGATCTTCACGCGGTGTGGTGGGCCTGTGACCTGCAGGGCCTCGCCTTATGACGATCAGCGCGCAAGGATGAGACTCATGCGTCACCTTTATCTGAACGGGGCCTGGCAGGCGTCGGCGTCCGGTGAGAGCATCGGCGTCGTCAACCCCGCGACCGAGGAGACGATCGACAGGGTGCCCGCGGGGTCGCCCGCCGACGTCGAGGTCGCCGTGGCCGCGGCGCGTGCGGCGCTGCCCTCGTGGTCGGACACGGCGCCCGCGGAACGGGGCGGGATCCTCGCCGCCGCGGCGGGGCTGATCCGGGACCGCGCCGACCAGCTGGCCAGGATCATCGCCACCGACATGGGCGCGCCGTACGACATGGCGATGAAGGTGCAGACGCTGATGCCGGCCGGGGTGCTGGCCTCCTACGCCCAGCTGGCCGAGACCTACGACTTCGACGGCGGGCGGATCGGCAACTCCCGGATCATCCGGGAGCCGGCCGGCGTCGTCGCGGCCGTCACGCCGTGGAACTACCCGCTCCACCAGATCGTGTGCAAGGTGGCCCCGGCGCTCGCCGCCGGCTGCACGGTGGTGCTCAAGCCCAGCGAGGTGGCCCCGCTGGCGGCCTACGCGCTGGCGGGGATCCTCGATGAGGTCGGGCTGCCTCCGGGGGTGTTCAACCTGGTCAGCGGGTACGGCCCGGTGGTGGGTGAGGCGCTGGTCACCCACCCGGACGTGGACATGGTGTCGTTCACCGGCTCCACCAGGGCCGGGCGGCGGGTCGCCGCGCTCGCGGCCGAGACGGTCAAACGGGTGGCCCTGGAGCTCGGGGGCAAGTCGGCGAGCCTGATCCTGCCGGACGCCGACCTGGCCACGGCGGTCAAGGCGACCGTGGCCAACGCCTTCCTCAACTCCGGGCAGACCTGCTCCGCCTGGACCCGCATGATCGTCCACCGGGACCGGTACGACGAGGCCGTCGGTCTCGCCGTCCAGGCCACGGGGAGGTACACCGTCGGCGACCCCTTCGACGAGCTCACCCGGCTCGGCCCGCTGGTCTCCGCGGCGCAGCGCGACCGGGTCGTCCGCTACATCAACCGGGGTCAGGAGGAGGGGGCCCGGCTGGTCGCCGGAGGCACCGACAACCCCATGGACCGGGGCTTCTACGTGGAGCCGACGGTCTTCGCCGGGGTGGAGCCCGGGATGATCATCGAACAGGAGGAGATCTTCGGCCCGGTTCTGACGATCATCCCCTACACCCGGGGCGAGGACGAGGCCGTCGCCATCGCCAACGGCACCCCGTACGGCCTCGCCGGCGCGGTGTGGGCGGGAGACGAGGAACACGCGGTCTCGGTGGCGCTGCGGCTGCGCACCGGGCAGGTGGCCGTCAACGGCGGCGGGTTCAACCCGCAGGCCCCCTTCGGGGGCTACAAGCAGTCGGGGCTGGGCCGTGAGCTGGGCCGGTTCGGCCTGGAGGAGTATCTGGAGGTCAAGTCGGTCCAGCTGTAGGCCGCCCCCGTCCGACAGCCCCGCCCGCCCTGTCCCCACGCGCCCGCGTCTCCGCGCCGAGCCTCCTCCGCGGACGCGCCCCGGCCGGATCGGGACATCGGCCGGATCGAGTCGTGGTCTCAGGATGTTCTGGGTAAACCCGCCCTAAGGGAAGCTTCCCCTCTTCCGAAGGGCGTCGCATGGAACGGGGCACCGCGCGGCTCAGCGCGTTCGATCTGGTGATCGCCGCAGGAGGCCTGCTGCTGGTGTTGCTGGCCGTGCAGAACCTCGGGCCCGCGCTGGCCGCACTCCGGGGGGAGGGCACCTGGGGCACCTTCACCGCCCACCGGGTCGAGTGCGTCGAACATCCGGGTCACCAGCAGTGCACCTGGCTGGGCGAGTTCCGGAGCGGCCGGACGGTCCGTGAGGAGATCGGGTTCTACGGAGGCGACCGCGACGCGTTCACCCCCGGCCAGACCGTGCGGGCGTTCGACACCGGCCGTCAGGGCCATGTCTACGGTCCCGGCGGCTCCAACGAGTGGATCGTGGTCGTGCTGCTCATGGCCGCCGGTCTCGGCCTGATGGCCAGGCCGCTGCTCCGCCGCCGGCGGAGTGTCCCACGCCCCGGCAGCCCGGCGGCCACCCCCGGGAGCGGGTGAGCGCCCGGGTGCGGAGGAGCGTCACGGAGGGCGACCACGGAGCCGAGTCCGGGCCGGCCGCCGATCAGGGGGCCTGGAGCAGCACCCGCCGGGCGGCGTCCTTGGCGAGCCGGTCGACGTAGAGCATGCCGTCGAGGTGGTCGGTCTCATGCTGGAAGCAGCGCGCGAGCAGGCCGCGGGCCTTGACCTGGACCGGGCGGCCCAGCCGGTCGAAGCCGCGGACGGTTACCCCGGCCGCGCGGGGGGTGCTGGCGTAGAGCGGGGTGCCGGTGCCACGCCCGGGAACCGACAGGCACCCCTCCTCGTCGAGGATCTCCGCGTCGTCGTCGACCGTCAGCACCGGGTTGACCACGTGCCCCTTGCGGTTGCTGCAGTCGTAGACGAAGACCCGCCTCGACACGCCGATCTGCGGCCCGGCCAGACCGACGCCCTGCGCCGCGTACATCGCGTCGAACATCTCGTCGATCAGGCGGCGCAGATCGCGATCGAAGTCGGCGATCGGCTCGGCGGGCGTGCGCAGGACCGGATCCCCGACCACTCGGATGTCACGCATGTGGACTCTCTCTTGTAAGGGTTACCATGGCTATCCGGTCATTACTTTAGCCGGGGTGGGGGTCAAACCGCCCACGCATACCTGCGAAACTGGGCGGGTGCGCGTCTACATCGGTGCCGACCATGCCGGCTATGAGCTTAAGAACCGCGTCGTCTCCTGGCTCAAGGAGCACGGCCACGAGGTCACGGACTGTGGCCCGTTCGTCTACGACGCCGAGGACGACTACCCGCCGTTCGTGCTGCGGGCGGCCGAGGGGGTCACGGACGACCCCGGCAGCCTGGGGGTCGTCATCGGCGGCTCGGGCAACGGCGAGCAGATCGCGGCCAACAAGGTGCGCGGCATCCGCGCGGCCCTGGCCTGGAGCGACGAAACCGCCAAGCTCGCCCGCGAGCACAACAACGCCAACGTGGTGAGCATCGGCTCGCGGATGCACACCGAGGACGAGGCGATCCGTTTCGTCGAGCTCTTCCTGGCCACGCCCTACTCGGGAGCCGAGCGGCACAACCGCCGGATAGCGCAGCTCACCTCGTACGAGACGATCGGCCAGCTCCCGCCGCTGCCGTAGGCCCCGGCCTGCCGGAGGGTTTCCGGCACCCCGGGCCGCTACCCGCGGCGGGGCGCCTCCTTGCGGGGTGTCTCCTTACGCGGCGCCTCTTTACGCGGCATCTCATCGCGTAGCGGCCTCCGGTCCGCGCTCTCCCGCTGCTCCCGTGTGGGCCGGGAGACGTCGCGGGCCCGCATCGCGGTGACCGCGTTGATCTGCAAACTCTGCAGTGCCATGCCGTCACCATAACCCGCACGGCCCGGGGCGTGTGATGTCCCACGTCCCGGGCCGGTCCCCGATCAGAAGACCAGACCGGCCCAGGGCGCGGGTTCCCAGGACATCGCGGTGGACAGCTCCCGGACGGCCCCCGCCCGCGTCTCGTGCACCACCCCCGCCGCCAGCAGGGCCGTGAGCGGCCGGCCGCCCAGGTAGGCCGCGCCCAGCGCGGTGACCGGCAGCCTCAGGTCCGCCGGATCGCCGCTGGGCACGCACCGGGCGCCGGAGACGCCGGCCGACAGCCGCCAGCGGTGTGCGTTCCACGGGCAGAGCGGATCCTCGACCTCGATCACCACGTCCACCGGTGCGGAGTAGCGTCGTGCGGCCAGAGCCCGCTCGACGTCGACCAGGCGGATCCAGAGCTCGTCCAGCCAGCCCGCGTTCAACCGGCGAGGCTCGGCGAGCAGGTGGATCAGCGGGTCGTCGACCGGCCGCTGTCCCGCCCTGACCCGGGCGACCAGGTCGCGATCCAGCACGTGCCGCCAGAGCAGCGCGTAGGCGGCCGGGTCCAGGCCGAACAGTTCCTCAAGCCGCAGCTCGCCGTCCGGAAGGTCGTGGGGGGTGAAGTTCATCTTGATCCGGAAGAGCGCGTAGCCGCGGGGACCCCGGCCGTCCTCGACGACCACGGCACGCAGCGGTCCCGCACCCCCCTGATCGGCCTCGTGGTCCGACAGCAGGGCGTTCCAGCGCGAGGGCGTCCGGGCGTAGAGTCCCGGGCGGCTGTCCAGCAGGCTCTCGAAGGTCTTCTCGAAGGCGGGCCTGCCCTCGGCGGGGGTGACGACACGCAGCCGCAGCGCCGGATCGGCCGGGGCGTTCTTGACGAATGCCGAGCTGTGCGTGGGGATGTCGAAGAAGAGGTTGTCGGCGGCCCTGCCGTACCCGAAACGCCGGTAGATCGCCGCTTCGGAGGCGTAGAGGGCGGCGACCGTCTCGCCCCGCTCGCGGACGTCGTGGAGCTGGCGGGCCATGAGCGCGGACAGAACGCCCCGGCGGCGGTGGGAGGGCAGCACCCCGACCGCGGTGACGCCGGCGACCGGGATCGGTCCGCCGGGCACCGTCATGGTGAAGCTGCACACGGCGGTGACGCCCACGAGCAGGTCGCCCTCGAACGCGCCGAGCGAGCGGTCGAACTCGGTGAGGTCCTTGAACAGCTCCAACCGGTGCGGGGAAAGGGCGTTGCCGAACGCCTCCCCGCCCAGGCCGGTCCAGGCGGGCCAGTCGGTCTCGGTCATGGGCCGCAGGCTAAGGGTCATTTTTCCTACGGTAGATGGGACAAAACGTTCCGGCCATTCAATATCCGCCCTTAATGATCAAGGTCTTGGTCAAGTGGGCTGTCCAAACGGGGGATACCCGATACAGTCGAGCGCATCATGAGTTCCCGTCCGGTGCCGCTGATCCCTCCTGCGCTCCGTGCGTTCCTGGTGCGGGTCCCTCTTCTGGTGCCCATTGTGCGCTTCCTACGTCGCGGGCCGCTGGCCCGCGACCGCAACCTGCTCATCACGCTGATCGTGCTCACCCTGGTGCTCGGAGGGCTGGCCGCCCGGGTCTCCATGGAGTGGTTCTCCCCAGCGCTCATGATCCCGATCACCCTCGTCGCCGGACTCCAGCTCCGGCTGCGCAGCCTGGCCAAACTGCTCTGCGCGGTCGCGATCGCCCTGGTGTACGTGGGCGTCGTGCGCGGGGTCGGGCACATCGGTCCCGGTCTGCTGACCACCTTCGTGTTCACCGGCGTGCTGGCCGCGCTGATGGCCCGCACCCGGGGCAAACTCGGCGTGCAGGGCCTGCGCGGCGACGTGATGCTGCTTGAGCTGCGCGACCGGCTCAAGAACCAGAGCGATCTGCCCCGGCTGCCCAAGGACTGGGACTCGCGTGTGGTGCTCAAGCAGGCCGGCGGGTCCTCCTTCGGCGGCGACTTCCTGGTCTCGCTGCGCGAGGGCGACATGGTGGAGCTCGCCCTGGTCGACGTGTCGGGCAAGGGGGTCGACGCGGGCACCAGGGCGCTGATGCTGTCGGGCACCTTCGGGGGCCTGCTCGGCTCGGTCTCCGACTTCCTGACCGCCTGTAACGCCTACCTGCACCGTCAGCGCGAGGCTGAGGGCTTCGTCACGGCCGTCCACATACGGCTCAATCTCGCCACGGGCGAATACCTGATCACCTCGGCGGGTCACCCGCCGGTGGTCAAGTTCGACTCGGGCACCGGCACCTGGCGGGTCTCCCCGGCCAAGGGCGTGGTGCTGGGAGTCGTGCCCGATCTGCACTGCGAGCCCGATCGGGGAACGCTCCGCAAGGGCGACGCGCTCATGCTCTACACCGACGGGCTGATAGAGCAGCCCGGCCGCGACATCGACGCCGGCCTCGACCGGCTGCTGGGCGAGGCCGAGCGACTGCTGCCCTCCGGGTTCCGCGACGGTGCCCGCAACCTCGTCGCCTCCATGTCGTCGGGGCACAACGACGACTGCGCGCTGGTCCTCATCTGGCGTCCCTGACCTGCCTTCTCATCGAAGAAACGCCGCGCCCCCGCGGTTGGCAGGTGCTCGCGCCAGGGGCGTGGCCGACGCCGCGGCGGGTGCGGCGACCCGCCGGAGCGCCGGCCGCCGGGTCACAGCCAGCCGGAGTCGCTGGCGATGCGCACGGCATCCAGGCGGCTGCGGGCGTGGGTCTTGCACATGATCCGCGACAGGTGATTGCGGACCGTTCCCACCGACAGGAACAGCTGATCGGCGATCTCGCTGGACCGCGCTCCCCGGGCGGCCAGCCGGAGCACGTCCATCTCCCTGCGGGTCAGCGGGTTCTCGGCCGACTCAAGGGCGGCCAGTGCGAGATCGGCGTCCACCGCCCTGCGCCCGGCCGCGACCCGGCGGACGCCGTCGGCCAGCTGCTCCGGCCGCGCGTCCAGGCTCATGAAGCCGAGCGCGTGTACGGCGAACGCCCGGCGGACCTGGCCGGGGTTCGGCCGGCGGGCCAGCAGGAGCACCCGGCAGCCGGGGGCGTTCTCGTGCAGTCGCAGGGCCACGGTGAATCCATCCAGGCCCGGCAGGTCCAGGTCGACAACCGCCGCATCGGGATGGTGTTCCAGAACGGCGGGGACGACGTCCTCGCCGTTGTCCACGTCGGCGACGACCTTCAGGTCGGTCTCGCACTCCAGCGAGGCCACCAGGCCCCGCCGGACCATGGGCTGGCGCTCGGCAACCAGGATCCCGATCAAGTTTTTCCCCTCGCCCCTTTTCTCGCAGGGTGATCGAACAGTCGCTTACTGTAAAAGAAGTCTCTCTATTTGGTAAAGACTTCGCAAGTGATCGGATCCGGACCGCCCGCCGCCCTGGAGCCTGGGCCCGGGATTATTCGGCTAATCTCTTATGGGCGTTGTCGATAGTTCCGTGACCGGGGGTATGGACCTGTGAGCTGGCTCTTCGTGATCGGGATCGTCGTCTTCCTCGTCGGGCTGATGGCGTCGATCGCGCTGCACGAGATAGGTCACCTGCTGCCGGCGAAGTTTTTCGGCGTCAAGGTCACCCAGTACATGGTCGGATTCGGCCCGACGATGTGGTCCCGGCGCAGGGGCGAGACCGAGTACGGCGTGAAGTGGATCCCGCTCGGCGGTTACATCCGGATGATCGGCATGCTGCCTCCCAGGCCCACCGACGACCCCGGCAAGGTGCGCTCGGTCTCCACCGGGCCCTGGCAGGCCCTGATCGAGAACGCCCGCGACGTGGCCCTTGAGGAGGTCCAGCCGGGCGACGAGAACCGCGTCTTCTACCGCAAGCCGTGGTGGCAGAAGGTCATCGTCATGGCCGGCGGTCCGGCGATGAACTTCGTGCTGGCCTTCGTCCTGTTCGCCGTCGTGCTCATGGGCTTCGGCGTCGCGGTGCAGAAGACGCAGGTCGCCTCGGTGCCCGCCTGTGTGAAGACCGCCGCCGAATACGCCGAGAACCCCGACTGCACCGCGGCCGACAGGCCCAGCCCCGCCGCCGCGGCCGGATTGAAGCCGGGTGACGTCATCCTGTCGGTGGGCGGCAGGCCCACCGCGAGCTGGGACGCCGCGACGCGGGCCATCCGTGGCCACGGCGCGGGCCCGGTCGAGGTCGGGATCCAGCGGGCCGGTCGGCAGATGACCCTCACCGCCACCCTCATCTCCCAGGACCGGGAGTCGCTGGACCGGCCCGGCAAGATCGACAAGGGTGTCGGCTACCTGGGCGTCAGTCCCACCACGGTCATCGAGCAGCAGGGCTTCGGCGCCGTGACCACCCACATGTGGGATCTCACCTCGGCGACCGCCGGTGCGCTGCTGCGCTTCCCCGAGAAGATGGTCGGCGTCTGGAACGCCGCCTTCTCCGGCGAGGAGCGCGACAAGAACGGCCCGATCGGTGTCATCGGCGCGGGCCGCATCGGCGGGGAGATCGCGGCCTCCGCGGTCCCGCTGGAGAACAAGATCGTCATCTTCATCAACCTGCTGGCGGGGTTCAACCTGGCGATCGGCCTGTTCAACCTGATTCCGCTGCTCCCGCTGGACGGCGGCCATATCGCGGGTGGCCTCTGGGAGGGTCTCAAGCGGGCCTTCGCCCGGGTGACCCGCCGCCCCGCCCCCGGGCACGTCGACATCGCCAAGGCGCTTCCGCTGACCTACGCGATCGCCTTCGTAATGGTCATCATGGCCGGCCTGCTGATGTACGCAGACCTCGTCAACCCGGTCCGTCTGTCCGGCTGAGGCCTCGCGGGTACGGCGCGTAGCCGACGTGTACCCGTACGCCGATAGGGTTGCGCCGTGAAGGACGGGACGCCGGGGGCCATGATCGATGTCGCCCTGTTCCGGCTGCGCCGGATCTGGGCGCGGCCCTTGCGCACGCGCAGGCTCGGAGATCCGCAGCGGCCGGTGCACATGTCGAACGTGATGGTCGTGCGCGCCGTGTACAGATTGTGCGGAGAGATGCCCGAGGTGACCGTGGGCGCCGTCGCCGAGCAGTTGGACGTCGACCCCTCCACCGCCAGCAGGCTGGTCAACGACGCGATCGGCGCGGGGTTCGTGGAGCGCGAGGAGTCCGAGGTGGACGCCCGGAGGGCCAGGCTGCTGCTGAGCCCGAGAGGGCTCCGGGTGCTCCAGGTGGTCGTCCGCTCCCGGCGGACCTACCTGGACGAGTTGATCGCCGACTGGGACGAGGCGGACCGCGGGCTCTTCGCCGACCTGCTCACCCGCTTCGCGGAGGCCGCCACGGCACACCCGCCCGACCTGGCGGCTCTCGACCGGCTGATCACCGAGGCGATCGCGGAGGAGAACACTAGTCTCCCGTGACCCCGTCGATCCGCTCGCGAATGATGTCGGCGTGGCCGTTGTGCCGGGCGTACTCCTCGATCATGTGGACCAGGATCCACCGCAGCGAGACGTCCTCACCCCTGCGCTGCCGTCTGCCCACGGTCTCCAGGGGCAACTCCGCGTAGAGCTCGCGGACACCGTCGATCTCGGCGTGCCAGCGGGCGACGGCCTCCTCGGCGGAGCAGGAGCCCAGCAGGTTGAAGTCCCCGTCGCGATCCTGCTCGGTGCAGTAGATCGACGGCCTGTCCTCGCCGCTGAGGATGTTATGGAACCACTGCTGCTCCACCTCGGTCATGTGACGGACCAGGCCCAGCAGGGAGAGCGTGGACGGAGCGCAGGGGCGGAGGGCGAGCTGCCGCTCCGACAGCCCGGCGCACTTGACGGCCAGGGTCTCCCGGTGGAAGTCCAGCCAGGAGTGCAGCATGCCGACCTCGTCGGCGACATAGGGAGGAGCAATGCGATTGTCGGTCATGATCCCCCATCCTCCCCGCGCACACGGCCACTGTCACACCCTTTTTTCTCGATCCACACCCCCCGGAAACGCTCCCGGCGGGGGCTCCACGGCGCTAGTACATCGAGATGTGGGGGTGGTCGTAGTGGTTGGCGGTGATTCCGCCCCGGTTGGACATGGCGCGCCAGCCGGAGCCCATGTTGATGCGCTGGCGCCAGATCACGTACTTGACGCCGAGCCGGTCCTTGTTCTTGATGGCCCAGGCGGAGATCTCGTCGCCGAGCCTGATGTTCTCCGCCGAGGGCATCGAGCCGCCGGTGCTCATCATGAAGTCGCAGGCGCGGCCCAGGGGGTGCTCGCCGTTGCCGCCGGTGCGGTAGCAGCCGACCTCGTGGGGGAGTTTGAAGCGTTCTTTGATGGCTTCGAGCATGATCCGGGTGCGGTCGGTGATGTTGTCGCCGCCGGTGGGGAGCTGGGGGACCCAGCTGCCGTCGGCGCGGCGGCCGGAACCCATCGGGACGAGCTGGTCGAGTTTCCGCTCGATGTCACGGATCACCCTCTCGGCGCCCTGGCGCTCGGTCTCCACGACCTTGGCCTCCACGCCGATCTGCTCGGTGAGCCGGGCCGCCTTGTCGGCGGCCTGCTTCTTGAGGTCCCGGCTCTGGGCGAAGTCCCGCAGGTAGGCGGTCCGCTGGGCGATGAGCTGTTCCATGACGACGGCGCCCTCCATGTCGGGGGCGAACAGCAGGGCGGGCAGGTCGGCGGCGCTGCTCTGGTAGCGGAGCTGGGCGATGGAGTCGACCTGTTCGCTCGCCTTGTCGTAGGTCTCCTCGGCCTTGCGCAGATCGACCTGGGCGGCCTCCTCGGCCAGCCGGGCCTTTCGCAGAGACTCCCGTTTGGCCGCGTAGGACTCGATGAGCTTGTCGACCTTCTTGTTCAGCCGGGCGAGTTCGGCGCGGAGCTCGGGCTCGGCCGGTTTGGGGGCGGCGCTGCCCGCGGACGCGCTGCCCAGGGTGAACGCGATGGCCGAGAGCACGGAGGCGGTCAGGGCCGCATGACGACGGAACGTGGGGGGCGAGGCCGCCACGGTTCTCCTCTCCTCACGCCTACCGGGTTAGCTGACGGGTTCGGGCTGGAGGAAGCCCTTCCACCGAAGTGGTTCACCCCAAATGCGTGGGTCCCCGGTTCCCGGGCGAGGCGCCCCGGATTAGGCATATCGGATGTTATGTCCGATGTGTGAGGATAGTAGTGGTAAACGGATGGTCATGCGACCCCAAGTCGAGACCGATCAGTGATCATTCCGTGATGACGGATCGGAGGAGTAGCGCCGCCTCCTCGGGCAGGACGTCGTTCACGAAAGCCCCCATGGCCGACTCCGAACCCGCGAGATACTTCAGCTTGTTGGGTGCCCGGCGGATGCTGAACAGCTCCAGGTGCGCGTAGGACAGCTCCCGGCCGACGTTCACCGGTGCCTGGTGCCAGGCCGCGACGTACGGCATGGGCATACCGAAGAGCCCGTCCAGCCGGCGCAGCACCTCTGTGTAGAGCGGCCCGAACGCCGCGCGCTCGGCCTCCTTGAGCCCGCCCAGGTCCGGAACCCGGCGGTGCGGGTAGAGGTGGACCTCCACGGGCCACCGGGCCGCGGCCGGCACGAAGGCCGTCCAGTGGTCGTTCGCGGCGACCACCCGGACCTCGGCCTCCCGCTCGGCGGCCAGTACGTCGGCGAAGAGGTTGCCGCCGGTCCGCTCCCGGTGGCGCTCGGCCGCGCCCAGGGAGAGCCTGGTGCGCGGGGTCACATAGGGGTAGGCGTAGATCTGGCCGTGCGGGTGGGCCAGGGTGATGCCGATCTCGGCCCCCCGGTTCTCGAAGCAGAACACCTGCTCCACGCCCGGAATCGCGGACAGCTCGGCGGTGCGGTCGATCCACGCCTCCATCACCAGGTCGATCTGGCCGGGGGAGAGCCGGGAGAAGGAGGAGTCGTGGTCGGAGGTGAAGCAGACCACCTCGCACCGGCCGGTCCCCGGCCGGGCCTCGCTCATGCCGCCGATGTCCCGGTGCGGGCCCGGCTGCGCGGAGAGGGATGGGAAGCGGTTTTCGAAGACCACCACGTCGTAGGAGGCCGAGGGGATCTCCGTGGAGTGACCGGGGGTGGACGGGCAGAGCGGGCACTCGCTCGTCGGCGGGAGGAAGGTGCGTCCCTGGCGGTGCCCGGCCACCGCCACCCACTCCTCGGTGAGCGGGTCGTAGCGCAGTTCCGAGGCGGCGGGCCGGGGCGGCAGGTCTCGCCGGTCGATCGCGCTCCGATCGGCGTCGTCGTGCCGGTCGAAGTAGACGAGCTCGCGGCCGTCGGCCAGATGGGTGATCGTGCGCTTCATCGGCTCAGGGCCTCGCTTTCCTGTCGGGGTTCGGCTATGACCAGCTCGCCCACCCGCGCGGTGAGCTCCTCACGGGCCTCGTCCGCCAGGCCCGAGTCGGTGATCACGAGGTGGGCCTGGGCCAGCTCGGCGATCGTGCTGATCCCGACCGTGTCCCACTTGGTGTGATCGGCGGGCACCACCAGGCGGTGTGCGGAGGCGACCAGTTCCCGGTTGGTCTCCGCCTCAAGCAGGTTCGGGGTGGTGAACCCGGCGCGGGCGCTCATCCCGTGCACGCCGAGAAACAGGGTGTCCACGTGGAGTCCGCGGACGGCCGCCACGGCGACCGGCCCGACCAGCGCGTCGGAGGGGGTGCGGACGCCGCCGGTCAGCACGACGGTGCGGTCGGCGCGGGGAGAACGGTGGAAGACGTCGGAGATCCGGATCGAGTTGGTGATCACGGTCAGTTCCGGCACGTCCACCAGGAAGTGGGCGAGTGTCCAGGTCGTGGTCCCGGCGGAGAGCGCGATGGCGGTGCCGGGCCGGACGAGCTCGGCCGCCTGCCGGGCGATCGCCTCCTTCTCCGGCTGCTGGCGCACCGACTTGGCGGCGAACCCGGGCTCCTCGGTCGAGCCCGGCCCGGCGTTGGTGGCCCCGCCGTGAACCTTCTCCACCAGTCCGCGCCCGGCCAGCACCTCAAGATCCCTTCGGATCGTCATGTCGGACACGCCGAGCTCGCGGACGAGGTCGGCGACCCTGACGCCGCCCCTGCTGCGCACCCGCTCCAGAATCGCCTGCTGCCGCTGCTGGGCAAGCATTGATCCACTCCTTAATCAACCAGATTCCACCAAATTACCACAGTAAACCCCACAAATGCCTGTTGAATCATGGTGAATAGCCGGTTACAGCCGGGTGAGTTCGACCTGGATGTTCGCCCTCGCCGCCGCCTCCACATCGGTGATGTGGAAGATCGCCGGAAGGTCGAGCAGCGCGCGCAGCACGGCGGCCCGGCCCTTCCGGAACGCCTCGTCCGGGACGAAGGAGTACTCCTCGCGCACCGCCGCCGCATACGCCGCGTACACCTCGGGCGCAGAGGCCAGGATCGCCAGGTCGGCGTCGCACAGCACGGCCCCGTCCACGTCGCCGGGCGCCGGGTCGTGGGTGCGGGTCAGCCGGACCAGCCGGGCCACCGTGGCCACCGCCTCGGCGGCCAGTCCCAGCTCGGGCAGCGCGCGCTCGGCCAGCCGGGCACTGAGCTCCTCGTTGTCGCCACGCCGAGGGTCGTAGACGGCGTCGTGGAACCAGGCCGCGAGCCGTACGAGATCCGGGTGCGCGGTGTTTCCGGCCAGCGCGTCAACCTGGGTCAGTACGGCCCGCAGGTGGGTGGCCGTGTGATACCTGCGGTGCGGCTCGCCGTACCGGGTGATCAGATCCCGGCCGAGGTGGTCGGCCCCGGGGCCTGCCAGGGAGCGCCAGAGGTCCATCAGCTTCGCGTCCATGCGACGGAGCCTAAAACCACGGTCACCGGCCGCGCGGGTCGTCGGGCGGGCCGGCGCGAAAACGCCCCCCGGCCGTGTGGATCATCGGAGGGGCCGGGGGAACACGGCACTCGGCCGTGCGGATCATTGCTCAGATCTTGCCCGGTGGGTCTTGTACGGCAGGCGTTCGGGGAGGAACGTGGAGCCGGACCCGTTCTCCGCGAGGGTCCGGTGAGAGGGGTGGTCGGTATGGGCAGGCGGGCGCGTAAGAGCAGGGCGCGTAAGAAGCGCAGGGCCAACCACGGTAAGCGGCCGACGGGGCGTTGAGCCCGGAGACGCCGGACAGGAGGCGGCGGGTGGCCTGCGCCTCCGTCGTGTGAGTGGCGCGCCCGGGGTGGCCGACGGCGTCTCGGGCCGGGACCGCCCTGTCCGGTGGAGCCTCAGCCGCGACGGCCCCAGGAGGCGAGCAACCGGGTCTGGGCGTCGGTGTCGGAGAACACCTGTTGCCGCTCCCCTGTCACCCCGGCCTGACGGTAATCGTTCTCCGTGCCGGCGAACCACGCCGCGCAGGCCCCGACAAGTTCGGGGTCGAGCCGTTCGTCGGCGCCGATCGCGCGGGCGAGGTCCCAGGTGTGGATGAGGGCGTCGGCGAACAACTCGGTGACGTACTCCCCGCCGGGCACATCCCCGAACGACAGGCGCACCATGCGGGTCAGCGCGCCGTTCTCACCCGCCGCCTGGACGGCGGCCACGGCCGAGGTGTCGAACGCCTTCAGGGGGTCGTCGCCGAGGAGGTCGCCGTCGAAGGCGTCGCCGACGTCCGCGGTGGTCCGTCCGGCGAGCAACTCAGGGACCCACAGGTTCTCCCCGACCACGTGGTTGACCAGGGAGCGCACGTCCCAGTCCACGCAGGGCGTCGGGGTATGCCACTGCTCGGGGGCGATCTTGTGAACGAGAGCGCCGAAGTCGTCCAGCGCGCGGCGGTATGCCTCGCGTATGTCGATGGTCATGATGCCCTCCTCATGTCCTCATCTCGACCGTAACCCCTGGGCGCCCGCTAGTCATCGCGCTCGGCGGAGGGAGGCCGGGCGCAAGGGGTGTCCGAGCGGAGGGAGGACCGGGGGAGAGACGGGTGTCCGGGCGGAGGGGGCCGGGGAAGAGACGCCCGAGGGGAGGGCGCTCGGGAGTCCAACCGGTCGATAGTGGAGGTATGACGGACTCCAGAGTGGCGATCATCGGTGCCGGCATCGGCGGACTCTGCCTGGCGCAGGGGCTGCACGGGGCCGGTGTGGACGTGGCGGTCTACGAACGTGACCGCACCCCGGCCGACCGGCTCCAGGGATATCGCGTGCACATCGACCCCGGCGGCGCCCGGGCCCTCCACGCCTGCCTGCCGGAACCGCTCTGGGAGGCGTTCCTGGCGACCGTCGGCCGGAGCGGGCAGGACTTCGGCTTCCTCACCGAGAAGATGGGACGGCTCCTCCTGCTGGAGATCCCGCGGGCGCCCGACCCGCTCGACAACCACCACTCGGTCAGCCGGATCACCCTCCGCCAGGTGCTGCTCTCCGGCCTCTCGGACGTGGTCCGGTTCGACAGGACCTACGAGCGCTACACCCGCGACCCCGACGGCACCGTCACCCTGCACTTCGCCGACGGGGCGGCCGAGACCGCCGACATCGTGGTGGCCGCGGACGGCGGCAACTCACGGGTCAGGCGCCAGTATCTCCCGCACGCCCCGCGGATCGACACCGGCATCCTCACGATCGCCGGGAAGTTCCCGCTCAACGACGACACACGCCCGCTGGTCGCCTCCCGGCTGTGGCGGGGGCCCAACATGATCATCCCGCCGAGGGGGTGTTCCATGTTCACCGCGCCCCAGGACTCCGGCGGCACGGTCCTGCCCTCCGGGATCGGGCGCACCGAGCAGGAGGGGGCACTGCTCGACAACACCGGCGGCTACGTCATGTGGGTCTTCGGCGCGGCGAGCGGGCGCATGCCCGAGGGGCTCTCCGGCATGACCGGCGAACGGCTCCGGGACACCGTGGCCCGGATGATCGAGACCTGGCACCCCGACCTGCGGCGGCTGGTCACCGCCTCCGCCCCCGAGACGGTCTCCCTGCTGCCGATCCGCAGCTCGGTCCCGATCGACCCCTGGCCGGCCACGAACATCACCCTGCTCGGCGACGCCATCCACAGCATGACCCCGATGCGCGGCATCGGGGCCAACATCGCCCTCCGCGACGCCCACCTGCTCTCCCGGGCGCTGACCCGCGGCGGGGACCCCGTCGCGGCCATCGCGGACTACGAGGCGCGGATGCGTGAGTACGGCTTCGCCGCCGTGCGCAGGTCCCTCACGGCGGCCAGGCGGTTCGTGGACGAGAGCCCACTGGCCAGGGCCGGTTTCAAGACGCTCCTCCGCGCGGCCCGGCACGTCCCGGCGCTGAGACGGAGAGCCGTCTCCTGATCTCCGCGTCTCTCACCCTCCCACCCTCGCCGGCCGTCACGGCAACCGCTGCTCCACCCAGACGACCTTGCCCTTCGGCGTCGGGCGCGAACCCCAGCGGTGGGCGAGCCAGTTGACGAGATAGAGTCCGCGGCCGCTGTCGGCGTCGCCGCCGACCTCGCGCATGGTCGGCAGTACGGCGGAGCGGTCGGCCACCTCGCACACCAGCGTGGGGCCGCGGAGCAGACGCAGCTTCACCGGGCCCGAGCCGTGCTCGATGGCGTTGGCGACCAGCTCGCCGACCAGGAGTTCGGCGGTGTCGGCGATCGCCTCCAGCCGCCACTCGGTGAGCGTGGCGCGGACGAAACGGCGGGCCCGCACGGCGGAACGGCGGTCCGAGGGCAGCCGGAGCTCGACGACGTCGTCCTCGTCGAGCTCGCGCACCCTGGCCAGCAGGAGCGCGATGTCGTCACGCTCGTGGCCGGGCCGCTGCGCGCCGATCGTGAGATCGCAGAGCTCCTCCAGGTCCTGGTGCCGGCCGGTGAGCAGCTCACGGACCATGCCGATGCCCTCGTCGATGTCCCGGTCGCGGCTCTCCACCAGGCCGTCGGTGTAGAAGGCGAGGACCGAGTCGTGCGGAAGGGTCAGCTCGCGCATCTCGAACGGGTCGTTTCCGATGCCCAGGGGCACCCCGGCCGGCAGTTCGAGCAGCTCGGTCTCGCCGTCGGGCCGTACCAGGATCGGTGGCACATGGCCCGCGCACGCCAGCGCGCAGGCCCGCGTGACCGGGTCGTAGGTGGCGTACACGCAGGTCGCGATCTGGGTGGTGTCCAGGTCCTGGCTCATCCGGTTGAGCCGGAACAGCACCTCGTCGGGGCGGAGGTCGAGGCTGGCCAGGGTGCGGGCGGCCGTGCGGAGCTGGCCCATCGTGGCGGCGGCCCTGATGCCGTGCCCCATCACGTCGCCCACCACGAGGGCGACCCGGCAGCCGGGCAGCGGGATCACGTCGTACCAGTCGCCGCCCACCCCCACCAGGTCGCTCGCGGGCAGGTAGCGGGAGGCGATCGTCAGGCCCAGCGGCTGGTAGAGGTCGGCGGGCAGCAGGCTGCTCTGCAGGGTCAGCGCGGTACGCCGCTCCCGGCCGTAGAGTCTGGCGTTGTCGAGGCAGACCGCGGTCCTGGCCGCCAGCTCCTCGGCGAGGTTCACGTCCTGCTCGTCGAAGGGCAGGCTGCTCGGTCTCCGGGTGAAGATCACAAAACCCAGCACCCGGCCGCGCGCCTTCAGCGGGACCACCAGGAACGAGCTGTCCTCCAGCACCTTGGCGACCGAGTCGCGCCTCCAGAACCGCCCTATCTCCTCCGAGGTCCGGCGGCCCAGGCGCGGGTAGAGGATCGGGTTGCCGGTGGCCATGCACCTGGCGTAGGGCGTCCAGGCCGCGTACACGGCGATCTCGTCCACCGGGAAGGCCCTGGCGTACTCGTTGGGCCTGGTGCTGGACACGCCGACCGCGATCCGCCGCACCATCGCCGAGCCGTCGTTGCTGCGCTGCGGGAACTCCCCTTCGGTGACCAGCCGGTCCTGTACCAGGATGCCCGCCGCGTCGGCGAAGCGCGGCACCGCGACATCCATCAGTTCCCTGCCGGTCTCGAACATGTCCAGCGTGCTGCCGATCCGCTTGCTCGCCGCGTTGAGCAGCGAGAGCTGTTCGTGCATGGTGGCCGGACTGCTCATCCGAGGCGTCGCCACCCCTGGGTCCTTGGCGACGAAACGGCGGTTCACTCGCTCCACCGAGGAGCCGGAACCGGGGTCCACCAGGAGGTGAGCCCGAGATCCTCGACGATGGCGTTGGCGCCGTTGTAGCCGGGGGCGGCGGAGACCGAGCCGCCGGGGTGGCTGCTCGCGCCGCAGAGGTAGAGGCCAGCGATCGGGGTGCGGTACTGGCCGAGCTCGGGGACCGGCCGGTTGCCTCCCAGCTGGGAGGGCTCGTAGGCGCCGACGTGGTGGCTGCCGCGGACCATGTTGATGCAGTGCCGTTCTATGTCGAGAGGGGAGAAGACCCGCTTGCCGAGCACGGTGTCCTCGGTGAGGTTGGGGGCGTACTCCGACCACTCGCCGAGTAACCGGTCTCCCACCTCCTCGCGCCATCGATCCCAGTTCTCCGGATCTCCGCCGAGATCGTAGGGGGCCCACGGCCACCAGAACGCCACGTGCCCGCCGGCCGGCGCGTAGGACGGGTCGAACAGCGAGGGACACGCGCCGTTGCCCGCCAGCCGCTCGGGTAACCGTCCCCGGTGGATCTGGTCGAACGTACGGCTCAGCTGCTCGCTGTCGTCGGCGCCGAGCACGACCAGGAAGGCGCGGTTCACATCGGGCTCGAACTCGGCCGCCGTATAGCGGGGCGCCTCCTTCAGCGCGAGGTGCAGGGTGACGAGGCTGTGCCCGGCCCACCGGTAGCCCTCGACCTTGGCCGCGAGTTCGGCGCCGAAGTTCTCCGGGCCCGCCAGCCGTACCGTCTGGGGGGCGTCCACCGCGCTGGCGACGAACCGCCGCGCGCCGATGACCTCGCCCGTGGCCAGCTCGACCCCGGTGGCCCGGCCGTCGCCGACCAGGATCCGCTGGACGTGCGCGCCGGTGATCACGGTGCCGCCGTGCTCCTCGATGACGCCGCGTAACGCGTTCGCCACGTTCGCGGCGCCGCCCACCGGCACGCCCAGCCTGGCGATGCGCGAGAGCAGGCGTGGCAGGAAACCGCCGGTACCGGGCACGTTCTCGATCGAGATCGCGTGCAGGAACGACTTGAACAGCACTCTGACCTGCTCGCTTTCGAAGTTTCTGTCTACTGCCTCGTAGATCGAGAGCGGTATGTAACTCAGCAGGTCACGCCCGAGATCGCCCTGGAGCCGTTCGGCCAGCACCGGCGGGGGCAGCGGTCTGGAGTACAGGAAACCGTTCATCAGGTCCCTGGCCGCCTCCGCGTAGCGTCCGTACAGCTCCAGCCACCGATCCGCATCGGCGCGGGAGAACCGGGCGAAGGACTCGGCGGTGCGCGCCGGATCGGTGTGAACCGTGACCGCGCGGCCGTCCCGGAAGATCGTGGAGTGCTGGACCTGGGGGTAGACGTACCGCAGGCCGTACCGCTGGAGCTCCAGGTCGGCCGGGACCGGCCCCTCCTGCAGGAAGTGGTAGTTGCTGTGGGTGTTGTGCCGGAATCCGGGGAGGGTCAGCTCCTGGGTGGCGCAGCCGCCGCCCACCTCGTCGTTGCGTTCGACGACCGCGACCGACAGTCCCGTCCTGGCGAGATAGGCGGCGCACGTGAGCCCGTTATGGCCGCCGCCGATGATGACGCCGTCGAACCCCGTCACGTTCTCCTCCGGTGCAATTTGACTGTCGTTCATGGAGAATCGTAAAGAACGATCTATATTGGAGATCCGGGTTTGGCATAGATTTCTCGCATATTTCTCCCCAGGGTAAAATCGGCGCCCCGCCCCGAGCCACGAGATCGCTTCCGCTCCGGTCGTGACCCGGGGCGGCGGAGACGGGACGCCTACAGGCGGGGCAGCCCGGCCAGCGCCGCGTCGATCCGGTCCCGGGGCAGCGCGAAGTCCTCCATCCGCCCGGACAGGTAGCGGTCGTAGGCGTTCAGATCGAAGTGCCCGTGCCCGCACAGCGCGGTCAGCAGGACCTTCGGTTCACCGGTCTCCTTGCACCGCAGGGCCTCGGCGATGATCTCGGCCAGCGCGTGCGTCGGCTCGGGGGCCGGAACGATCCCCTCGGTCCTGGCGAAACGCAGCCCCGCCTCGAAACACTCGGTCTGTCCCTTGGCCACCGCCTCGAACATGCTCAGCTCGTACAGGTGCGACAGCAGCGGGGACATGCCGTGATAGCGCAGGCCGCCCGCGTGGATCGGGTCGGGCACGAAGTCGTGGCCGAGCGTGTGCATCTTCAGCAGCGGGGTGAAACCGGCGGCGTCGCCGAAGTCGTAGGCGTAGGTGCCCCGGGTGAGCGACGGGCAGGCCGCCGGCTCCACCGCCCGGATCACCGGATCCATCCGCCCGGCCAGCTTCTCCCGCATGAACGGGAAGGTCAGTCCGGCGAAATTGGAGCCGCCGCCCGCGCACCCCACGATCACGTCCGGGACCTCGCCGAACGCGGCCATCTGTTCGAGCGCCTCCTCGCCGATCACGGTCTGGTGCAGCAGCACGTGGTTCAGCACGCTGCCGAGCGCGTAACGGGTGTCCGGGGCGGACGCGGCCACCTCGACCGCCTCGCTGATCGCGATGCCGAGGCTGCCCGGTGAGCCGGGATGCTCGGCCAGCACCCTCCGGCCCGCCTCGGTCAGCGGGGACGGACTCGCGTGCACGGTCCCGCCGTACACGCGCATCAGGCTCGCCCGATGCGGTTTCTGGTCGTAGGAGGCGCGGACCATCCAGATCTCGCACTCGATGTCGTACTGCGCGCACGCGAACGCCAGCGCCGAGCCCCACTGCCCGGCCCCGGTCTCCGTGGTCAGCCGTCGGACGCCCTGCCGCGCGTTGTAGTAGGCCTGCGGGACGGCGGTGTTGGGCTTGTGCGAGCCCGAGGGGGAACCACCCTCGTACTTGTAGTAGATCCTCGCCGGGGTGCCGAGCGCCCGCTCCAGCCTGCGGGCGCGGATCAGCGGGGTCGGCCGCCAGAGCCGGTAGACGTCGCGGACGTCCGCGGGGATCGCGACGGAGCGGTCGGCGGAGACCTCCTGCTCGATCAGCTCCGTCGGGAACAGCGGCGCGAGGTCGTCCGGTCCGACCGGTCGCAGCGTGCCCGGATGGAGTGGCGGCGGCGGGGGTACGGGCAGGTCGGCCACGATGTTGTACCAGTTGCGCGGGATACGGGACTCGTCGAGCAGAACGCGGGTGGCTTCGTTCATGCCTGCCTCCATGGGACGGTTTCACCAAGTGTCGGCCCCGTCGCCGTCGGTGGTCCATCCCCCGGCCGGAGTGGGAGGGGCCGTCCGGGGGGCTTGGAGGTGTCTCCGGTCACCGGTGTCCAGGGGGGCGGGGATGCGCGCTCAGACCACAGCCGAGGAGGGTCGCCTCAGGTGGCGGCGCCTTCCCGAGCGGAGCACGCCGCCGGGCACGGCGTGGGCACGGCGCAGGTACGGTGCGGGCACAAAAGATCGTGAAGCTCTGGCACACAGCAGAAGGCCAGGTCCCCGCGGAGCGGCTGACCTGGCCTTCTGTCATCTGAGCGGACGACGGGAATCGAACCCGCGTAGCCAGTTTGGAAGACTGGGGCTCTACCATTGAGCTACGTCCGCACGAGCCGGTCTCAGTCTGGTCTAGACTTCATCCGTTCGTCAGGGCGTAATCGTACCGGAGTTCCGGAGCGTGCGCGCACCCTGCCGACGGGGTGTGGCGCAGCTTGGTAGCGCACCTGCTTTGGGAGCAGGGGGCCGCAGGTTCAAATCCTGTCACCCCGACACGAAGTGCGAGGCAGAGGCCGTTTCCGACCTTCGGAGGCGGTCTCTGACCATGTGAGACGGCAGGGGCGTCCCGATGTTCGGGATCTCCGCCGGGTGGCCGTCGCCGGCTCCCGGTGTCGAGGCCGCGGCCCCGGCCGCCCCCGGCGGTCCGTGCGCTCCGGGCGGAGGTGTCGCATGGTGAATCGGGGCCGATATCGTGGTGTCGCCGAATTCGACCGGTCCCGTTTCGATAACAAAGGGCTTTGGTGAATACGGAGTTCGGGTGAGGGCCTTCCGGTGGAGAAACAAGCCCGCTCGCCGACGTGGGATGATGTGACCTGGGTCACGAGGGGCTGACAGCGGAAGTGGGGCACTTTCTGACCGTCGCCGCGAGAATCGGCGATTTCAACTGGAGCATGCCGCCTGAGCTGGTTAGACTTTCCTCCCGGTTGGGCCACTGGACAGGCGAGGCCCTCTTCCGGGATACGGGGCCCACAGGTGTGAATCCTGTCACCCCGGCATGAAATACCAGGTAGAAGCCGTGTCTGAGTTTCGGGTGTGGTTTTACCCGTTTTCCGGGGGCGGGAAAAAGAGGGCCGGGTCGTGATGGACGGCGCGGCGCCCTTCCCGATCTCCTCGCGGGGCGGTGGCCCGGCCGTACGGCGCGGCTCGGGGGAGACCGCGACGAGGGCCGCCAAGGGCGAGGGAGAGGTCGGGCAGGTGCGGAGAGAACGGGGGCCGTAGGCGCGCCCGGAGGGTCAGGGGGTTCCGCTGAAGAGGGCCCAGACGGCTTTGCCGCCGCGGTTGAGGTGGTCCCAGCCCCAGCGTTCGCTGTAGGTCTCCACGATGTAGAGGCCCCGCCCGTTCTCGGAGATGAAGTCCGGCTTCTTGGGGGTGGGGATCTCGTCGCTGGGGTCGGTCACCGCGAGGAGAACGTGAGGAGACAGGTGCAGCAGGACCAGGGTGATCGGATTGGTCTCGATCTGGCTGGGGGGGCACAGCGCGTAACGGACCGCGTTCGTGACCAGCTCCGAAACCACTAGCGCCGCGTCATCGCCCAGCTCCGGCAGACCCCAGCCGCTCAGCGTCGACCGGGTCACATCCCTGGCGGTCTTCACGGAGTCCGCCTGGCGGGGCAGGGGGCACGCGGTGGCCGCGGAGTGATCGGCTGCGAGAAGTTCGTCGAAGCCGATTTCGCGAGTCGTCCGCAGGTAGCCGGCAGCCGATTGCGGCTCCTCCACCATCCTGCCGGTACCTCCCGCTGTCATCGTGAGTCTCCGTGCCAGTTGTGAGTTTTCAGAGCTTGTGCACCATAAGCCCAATATGCACTAGGCCATCATGGGTCACCGGAACGTCGGCTGCAAGACCCAAATGCACGTGCAGTTGCAATGTGCAGCCGCATGAGCGGTTGTGACGGGACATTGGCGAATCGGACACTGGGGTGAGACCTTGTCATGATGGCCGGAAGTGGTGACACTGTGTGCGCTGGCCCAAGTACAGAGGGAGGCGAAGTGGCGCAGATTCAACCGGGATCAGGTCCCACAGCTCTGCGTATCCTTTTGGGCTCCCAACTGCGTCGGCTCCGCGAGGCCAAAGGGCTGTCGCGGGAGGAGGCGGGTCACCTGATCAGGGGGTCCGAGTCCAAGATCAGTAGAATGGAGCTCGGACGGGTCGGCCTGCGGGAACGCGACGTCACGGACCTGCTCACCTTCTACGGAGTGAACGAGGAGCAGGCGCGTTCGGCGGTCATGGACCTTCTCCTGCGGGCGAACGAGCCAGGCTGGTGGCACCGGTTCAACGACCTGCTGCCCTCGTGGTTCCAGACCTACGTCGGACTGGAGGAGGCGGCGTCCCGCATCCGCACCTATGAGGTGCAGTTCGTGCCGGGCCTGCTTCAGACCAGGGAGTACGCCCGCTCGGTCATTACCGCGGGAAGCGCCGGGATCGCTCCAGAGGAGATCGCCCGCCGCGTGGACCTGCGGATGCAGCGTCAGCAGGTGCTCGAACGCGCCGACGGGCCGTTCTTCTGGGCGGTCATCGACGAGGCCGCGTTACGGCGCCCCATCGGGGGTGTGGAGGCGATGCGGGCCCAGCTGGAGCATCTGCTCGACCTCATGCGCCGGCCCAACGTCACAATTCAGATCATGCCCTTCAGCTTCGGCGGTCACAGCGCGGAGGGCGGTGCCTTCAGCGTGCTGCGCTTCCAGGACGAGGAGCTTCCCGACGTGGTCTACGTCGAGCAGCTCGCCAGCGCGCTCTACTTGGACAAACGCGAAGAAGTGGACCGCTACAGCGAGGTCATGGAACGGCTGTGCGCGGTCAGCACCACCCCGGGGGAGACAAGCGACATCCTGCGGCGAATCATCAAGGAGAACTGAACAAGCGCCGGTCGCTCCAAGGTGCGGGTCTGCCCTAGACTGGCCAGCGGCGCTGGACACCCGCCACAGTGGAGCATGCCCTCATCTCGCATGTCTCGACGGCTGTGCCCGGTGCCGCTCATGTGGGCGCGGCGCGCGAGCTTGCCGCGGTGGCCGTACGACTTGACGCGCCCGCGATCACTCGAAGCTTGATCAAGGAGACCACCCCGTGAAGACCGCTGTCGAGGAGCTCAGCCCGACCCGGGTCAAGCTCACTGTCGAGGTGCCGTTCGAGGAGCTCGGCGAGAGCCTGCAGGCGGCGTACAAGAAGGTCGCGCAGCAGGTGCGTGTCCCCGGTTTCCGCCCTGGCAAGGTTCCGGCCCGGATCATCGAGCAGCGCTTCGGCCGCGCGGTGGTGCTGGAGGAGACCCTCAACGACGCGGTGCCCAAGCTGTACGGCCAGGCCGTCGACGAGAGCGACATCTTCCCGGTCAGCCAGCCGGACATCGAGGTCACCAAGGTCGAGGACGGCGAGCAGGTCGAGTTCACCGCCGAGGTGGACGTCCGCCCGAACTTCGACGTCCCCGACTACCAGGGCCTTGAGGTCACCGTCCCGGCCGCCCAGGTGTCCGAAGAGGACGTCGACGCCCAGCTGGACGGTCTGCGCCAGCGCTTCGCCACCCTGACCGGCGTCGAGCGTCCCGCCGCCAACGGCGACTACGTCGTCATGGACCTGGCCGCCGCCATCGACGGCGTGAACATCGAGGAGCAGCAGGCCAACGACGTCTCCTACGAGGTCGGCGCCGGCTCGGTGCTGCAGGGGCTGGACGACGCGCTGGTCGGCATGTCGGCCGGTGACGTCAAGGAGATCACCACCGGCCTGGTCGGCGGCGAGAACGCCGGCGAGGACGCCCTGGTCACCATCACCATCAAGAACGTCAAGGAGAAGGTCCTCCCCGAGCTCGACGACGAGTTCGCCCAGCTGGCCAGCGAGTTCGACACGCTTGACGAGCTCAAGGAGAGCATCCGCGAGCAGGCTCGCCGCAACAAGCTGGTCGAGCAGGTCGTCCAGGCCCGGGAGAACGCCCTGGACGCCCTCCTCGGCAAGATTGACATCCCGATCCCGGAGAGTGCGTTCAAGGCGGAGGTCGACAACCGCAAGCACAACCTTGAGCACCAGATCGCCGAGAGCGGCCTGAGCAAGGAGGCGTACTTCCGCCTCTACCAGACCACCGAGGAAGACCGCTACGCCGAGTTCGACGAGAGCGCGGCCAAGGCGATCAAGACCGGCTTCGTGCTTGACAAGATCGTCAAGGCCGAGGAGATCGGTGTCAGCGAGCAGGAGCTGACCAACTTCGTGGTGCGCCGCGCCATGCAGATGAACGTCGCCCCGAACGCGCTCGCCCAGCACCTCGCCGACAACGACCAGCTCACGCTGGCCATGGTGGAGATCGTCAGGGACAAGGCCAAGAGCGTCCTGGGCGACGCGGCCAAGGTGACCGACGAGGCCGGCCAGGAAGTGGACCTCAAGGCCATCTACACCGAGATCAACGGCGAGGCGCCCGTCGAGGACGCCGCCGTGGAGTCCGGTGAGGAGTCCACCGAGGAGTCGGCTCCGGAGACCGCGAAGTAGGTCTCGCCGCACCGCACACGACGCCCCCATCGCGCCCGGCGCGGTGGGGGCGTTCCGCTTTCCGGCCGGAGTGTCCTCGCCCGACCCTCCACAGGGCCACAGCGGGTCTTGGGCGGACGCTCCGGCCGGGGGCCCCGCCGGGGCCGGCTCCGGCCCTGTGGAGTCCTCGTGGCCGTCCGGGCCCGCGGGGATGGCGCCGTGCCCGGCCCGCCCCTGTGCGGCCGGGCCGTACCCGGATCCGGCCGAGGACCGACACGCCGGGCGAACCCGGGCGGGGACCGGACTCCGGAGACCGGGCGGAGGAGCCTGGGGCGCGGCGGCGAGCATGCGCCGTCAGCGAACAGCACGTGGAGGGGGCATGTCCGGTAGGCGGCGCGCGTTAAGGTCACAAGCAAAGCCAATCGATTACGACGCATCGGAAGGTGACGCTGTGACCAGCCCGCCGACCTACCAGCCGACCGGTTCCGGACCCGAGTCGATGAGCCAGCCGAACGGCTCGTTCAGGCTCGAAGACCAGCTCTACCAGCGGCTGCTGCGTGAGCGCATCATCGTGCTGGGCACTCAGGTCAACGACGAGATCGCCAACCGAATCTGCGCCGAGCTGCTCCTGCTCGCCGCGGACGACTCCAACCGGGACATCTGGCTTTACATCAACTCGCCAGGCGGGTCCGTGACGGCCGGCATGGCGATTTACGACATGATGGAATACGTGCCCAACGATGTGTGCACGGTCGCGATGGGGTTGGCCGCCTCCATGGGGCAGTTCCTCCTCTGTGCCGGTGCGCCGGGCAAGCGTTACGCCCTGCCGCACGCCCGCATCATGATGCACCAGCCGTCCGGGGGCATCGGCGGTACCGCCGCCGACATCGCCATCCAGGCGGAGCAGATGCTCTACGTCAAGAAGACTCTTGCCGAGCGCATCGCCTTCCACACCGGCCAGAACCTGGATCAGATCGAGACCGATTCCGACCGGGATCGCTGGTTCACGGCCGAGGAGGCCAAGGACTACGGTTTCATCGATCAGGTCGTGCGCAGCGCTCGGCAGGTGCCCTCCGCGGGCGCCGTCTCCTGAAGGGGAAAAAGGTGAGTGAGTTGATCCGGCCGGGAGACATCAACGGCCGTTACGTTCTTCCCTCCTTCGTCGAGCGCACATCGTATGGCGTGAAGGAGATGAACCCGTACAACAAGCTGTTCGAGGATCGCATCATCTTCCTCGGCGTGCAGATCGACGACGCCTCGGCCAACGACGTCATGGCGCAGTTGCTGACGCTGGAGTCGCTCGATCCCGACCGCGACATCAGCATCTACATCAACTCGCCCGGTGGGTCGTTCACCGCCATGACGGCGATCTACGACACGATGCAGTTCGTCCGGCCGGAGATCCAGACGGTCTGTCTTGGCCAGGCGGCCTCGGCCGCGGCGATTCTGCTGGCCGGCGGCACGCCGGGCAAGCGGTTCGCCCTGCCGAACGCTCGCATGCTGATCCACCAGCCCTCCACCGAGGGCGGCGGCCAGGGAAGCGACATCGAGATCCAGGCGCGTGAGATCCTGCGGATGCGCGCGCTGCTGGAGACGATTCTGGCCAGGCACACCGGCAAGTCGCCCGCCGAAATCCGCAAGGACATCGAGCGCGACAAGATCCTTGAGGCTGAGGAGGCCAAGGCGTACGGGCTGGTGGACGACATCATCCCGTCCCGCAAGAAGCTGGCCAAGGCCATAGCCTCCTAACGTGGCGTATCGCACCGGAACGGTGCCCAATTGGGCACGTTCCGGTGCGACTCGCCGCTAGAGGGCTCACTGAGGGCTCAGAAGACGGTAACGTCGAAACCTGAGCGGGATGACTTTTCGCACCGGGTATCGGACCGGTCGGGAGAAACGGACCGCGGCAGCCAAGGCGGTCCCACGCAAAGGAGTATCTGGGGTGGCACGCATCGGCGACGGGGGAGACCTGCTGAAGTGCTCTTTCTGTGGAAAGAGCCAGAAGCAAGTCAAGAAGCTCATCGCCGGACCTGGCGTATACATCTGCGATGAGTGCATCGATCTCTGCAACGAGATCATCGAAGAGGAGCTCAGCGAGTCCTCCGAGCTCAAGTGGGACAGCCTGCCCAAGCCGAGGGAGATCTACGAGTTCCTCGATGCCTACGTCATCGGTCAGGACCAGGCGAAGAAGGCGCTCTCGGTGGCGGTCTACAACCACTACAAGCGGGTGCAGTCCGGCGAGCGCGGGCGTGACGACGGCATCGAGCTGTCCAAGTCCAACATCCTGCTCCTGGGCCCGACCGGCTCCGGCAAGACACTGCTCGCCCAGACGTTGGCGAAGATGCTGAACGTGCCGTTCGCCATCGCCGACGCCACCGCCCTGACGGAGGCGGGCTATGTGGGCGAGGACGTCGAGAACATACTGCTTAAGCTGATCCAGGCCGCTGACTACGATGTCAAGAAGGCCGAGACCGGCATCATCTACATCGACGAGGTCGACAAGATCGCTCGCAAGAGCGAGAACCCGTCGATCACCAGGGACGTCTCCGGCGAGGGTGTGCAACAGGCCCTGCTGAAGATACTGGAGGGCACCACGGCGAGCGTGCCGCCCCAGGGCGGACGTAAGCACCCCCACCAGGAGTTCATCCAGATCGACACCACCAACGTGCTGTTCATCTGCGGTGGTGCCTTCGCCGGCCTCGAAAAGATCATCGAGTCCCGGGTCGGCCGGAAGGGCATCGGTTTCAACGCCATCATCCGCTCCAAGGACGACATCGACTCCGCCGACATCTTCGGCGACGTCATGCCCGAGGACCTGCTGAAGTTCGGCATGATCCCCGAGTTCGTCGGCCGCCTGCCGATCATCACCAGCGTGCACAACCTCGACCGCGACGCGCTCATCCAGATCCTCACCGAGCCGCGCAACGCCCTGGTGAAGCAGTACCGCCGGCTGTTCGAGCTGGACAACGTCGAGCTGGAGTTCACCGACGACGCCCTGGAGGCCATCGCCGACCAGGCGATCCTGCGCGGCACCGGCGCCCGGGGCCTGCGCGCGATCCTGGAGGAGGTCCTGCTCTCGGTGATGTACGAAGTGCCCTCCCGTCAGGATGTGGCACGGGTCGTCATCACCCGCGAGTCGGTGCTGGAGCACGTCAATCCGACGCTCGTACCGCGTGACCAGCTCAACAAGCAGCAGCGTCCGCCGCGCGAGAAGTCCGCGTAGCGAATCGGTCCGTACGGCGACGCCCCCGCGGGATCCCGCGCCGCCAACCGAGTGTGCTTGCCACACGGCCTTTACTCCGGCAGCATGTCTCAGGCTGCCGCGATCGCGGCAGCCGATGCGTACCGGTCCGGCG